>DATFQO010000126.1:0-7460 GCA_035264245.1 Solirubrobacterales bacterium | reverse complement strand
GGTCTGCAAAGGCGACGGCCAGATCAAGATCGAGATGCACTTCCTGCCCGACGTCTACGTCCCCTGCGAGCAGTGCCACGGCAAGCGCTACAACCGCGAGACGCTCGAGGTCCGCTTCAAGGGCAAGAACATCGCCGACGTGCTGGAGATGTCGGTCGAGGAGGCGGTCGGTTTCTTCGAGAACGTGCCGAAGATCGCCCGCCGCCTTCGCACCCTGCACGACGTCGGCCTCGACTACATCCGCCTCGGGCAGCCGGCGACCACCCTCTCCGGCGGCGAGGCGCAGCGGATCAAGCTCGCCACCGAGCTCTCCAAAGTCGCCACCGGCGACACCCTCTACATCCTCGACGAGCCGACCACGGGTCTGCACTTCGCCGACGTCCAGCGCCTGCTCGAGGTGCTCGGCCGCCTGGTCGACGCCGGCAACACCGTGGTCGTGATCGAGCACAACCTCGACGTGATCAAGACCGCCGACTGGCTCGTCGACCTCGGCCCCGAGGGGGGAGAAGGGGGCGGCGAGATCGTCGCCACCGGCACCCCCGAGGACGTCGCTGCCGTCGCCGGCTCCTACACCGGCAGCTTTCTCGCCGATCTGGTCGAGCCGGCGAAGCCGAAGCGCCGCAGGCGCGAGCCTGTGGCCGCCTAGTCCAAACACACACCTTTCCTTACTGCGAGCTGGCCACGATCTTCACTCCGCCGTCGAGGGGTGAATGAAATGTCCGCAATGGGGTAATGGTCCAATGCCAATTCCCCGAGGAGGAGGGTTATGTCCAAGCCAGCGTTGTTGCGGCGGCTCGTAGGTATCGGACTCGCGCTGCTGACGGTAGGCCTACTGGTGGCCGGCTGCGGTGGCAGCAGCGGAGGAGGCGGGACGAAGATCGCCCTCCTGCTCCCCGAAAACGAAACGCCACGGTACGAATCCAACGACAAGCCGGACTTCGAAAAGTCAGTCGAAGAAGACTGTGAAGACTGCGAAGTCCTCTACAGCAACGCGGGTGGTGACGCCTCCAAGCAGCAGAGCCAGGCCGAAGCGGCGCTGACCCAGGGCGCCGAAGTACTGGTCGTCGACCCGATGGACTCGAAATCGGCAGCGGCGATCGCCGAAAAGGCGAAGGCCCAGAACGTCCCGGTGGTCAGCTACGACCGGCTGATCGAAAACGCCGAAGTCGACGCCTACATCTCCTTCGACAACGAAAAAGTCGGCGAACTCCAGGCGGAAACGCTGGCGAAAAAACTGAAAGAAGACGGCAGCCCCAGCGGTCCGGTGATCATGATCAACGGCGACCCGGCTGACCCGAACGCCGCCCTGTTCAAGAAAGGCGCGCACAAGGGCTTCGAAGCCGCGGGCGTCCAGGTCGCGAAGGAGTACGACACCCCCGGCTGGTCCGCGGAAAACGCCCAGCGCGAGGCGCAGCAGGCGATCACCGCTCTCGGCAACAACGGCTTCGCCGGCGTCTACGCCGCCAACGACGACACCGGCGGCGGCGCGATCGCGGCGCTGAAAGGCGCCGGCGTCAACCCCGAAGAAAAGCCGGTGACCGGTCAGGACGCGACCCTCGCCGGCCTGCAGCGGGTTCTCGCCGGACAGCAGTACCTGACGATCTACAAGGAAATCCCGCCCCAGGCCAAGATCAGCGCCGAAATCGCGATCGCTCTGGCCGAAGGCAAGGAAATCCCGAAGAACCTGATCACCGAAGAAATCAACAACGGAAAAGCCGACGTCCCTTCGGCGATCCTCGAACCGGTTGCGGTGCTGAAAAACAACGTCAAGAGCACGGTGGTCGCGGACGGCTTCGTCGACCCCAGCGAACTCTGCGCCGGCCCCTACAAGTCGGCCTGTGAAGAAGCCGGGATCTCCGGGTGATGTAGGTGGCGTCTGACACTCCTCTCCTGGAGCTGGAGAAAGTCAGCAAGAGGTTCGGCCCGGTCCAGGCTCTGGACCGGGTCGACTTCGCCGTCCACGCCGGTGAGGTCGTTGGTCTGGTGGGCGACAACGGCGCCGGCAAGTCGACGATGGTGAAGACGATCGCCGGCATCTACACCGCCGACGAGGGGACGATCCGCTTCGACGGCGAGGAAGTGAGGATCAAAGGCCCCCAGGACGCGACCGAACTGGGGATCGCGACCGTCTATCAGGACCTCGCCCTCTGCGACAACCTCGACGTGGTCGCCAACCTTTTCCTCGGCAGCGAGGAGGTGGCGCCGGGACCAGGACGGGTGTCGCGTCAGCTCGACGAGGCGAAGATGGAGCACCAGACCAGCGACCTGCTCTCGAACCTGGCGGTGACGATCCCGAGCCTGCGCAGCGAGGTCGGCACCCTCTCCGGCGGCCAGCGCCAGCAGGTCGCGGTTGCCCGCTCGCTGCTCGGCGAGCCAAAGGTCGTCCTCCTCGACGAGCCGACCGCGGCGCTCGGCGTCGCCCAGACCCAGCAGGTGCTGAACCTGATCCGGCGCCTGCGCGAGCGCGACCTGGGCGTCGTCGTGATCAGCCACAACCTCGCCGACGTCTTCGAGGTCGCCGACCGGATCTTCGTCCTGCGACTGGGCCGGGCGGGAGGCGAGTTCGACGCCCAGCAGACGACCGAGGAGCACGTGGTCGGCGCGATCACCGGCCTCGGCGAAGACAACGGCGGCACCGAGCGAGCGGAGCTCGAGGCGGAGAAACGCGAGGAGGGGAGATGAGCGAGACCGTCGAGAGCGCCGAAGCGCAGGGGCCCGAAGCCGGCAAGGGCGAGGGCAGCGCCCGCCGCGAGACGATCCGCCGGATCGTCCAGGGCGACCTCGCCTCGCTGCGCGTCGTCATCGGCTTGGCGCTGATCTGGATCATCTTCCAGTCGCAGAACGACCGCTTCCTCTCGGCCGAGAACCTGACCAATCTCGGGCTGCAGATCACCGCCGTCGGGCTGATCTCGGTCGGCATCGTCTACGTCCTGCTGCTGGGGGAGATCGACCTCTCGGTCGGCGCGGTCAGCGGCCTCGCCGCCGCGGTGATGGCGGTCCTCAACGTCAAACACGGCTGGAACCCCTATCTGGCGATCGCCGCCGCGGTCCTAGTCGGCTGCGCGATCGGCCTCCTCCAGGGCTTCCTCTTCAGCCGCTTCGGAGTTCCTTCCTTCGTCGTCACCCTGGCGGGACTGCTCGCATGGCAGGGAGCCTTGCTGCAGGTTCTTGGCTCGACCGGGTCGCTGAACATCAACGACCCGAAAATCACCGGCCTGGCCAACACCTTCTACTCCGACGTCGTCGGCTGGATCTTCGCGGCGATTGCGATCGCCGCCTATGGAGCGGTGCTGGCGGTCGGCTACAAACGCAGACGCGACGCCGGTCTCGACGCCGAGAACCCGACCTCGCTGATCGTCCGCTTCGTCCTCGTCGCGGCCGTCGTCATCGCCGCGATCCTCGTCTTCAACTCCGACCGCGGCCTGCCGCTGGCGATCCTGATCCTGATCGGGTTCGTCGTCGGCATGGAGTACGTGGTCAAGATGACCCGCTTCGGTCGCCACGTCTACGCGGTCGGCGGCAACGCCGAGGCGGCGCGCCGGGCGGGGATCAGCGTCAACGGGATCCGCGTCGCGGTTTTCGCGATCGCCGGCACGATGGCGGCGATCGGCGGCATCATGGCCGCCTCGCGCCTGCTCGCCGTCAACCAGAACTCCGGCGGGAACGAACTCCTGCTGCTGGCGATCGCCGGCCCGGTGATCGCCGGGACCAGCCTCTTCGGCGGCCGCGGCTCGGTCTGGACCGCCCTCCTCGGCGCCCTGGTGATCGGCTCGATCTCCAACGGCATGGACCTGCTCGCCCTCTCCTCGGCGGTCAAGTTCATGGTCACGGGTGGGGTTCTCCTGCTGGCCGTGCTGGTCGACGCCGTCGCGCGGCAACAACGGCAGACCTCAGGGCGCGTCTAGCGGGAGACGAGCAGGCTGGCGCCGATCGCGCCGCCGAGGTCGCCGAGCGAGGCGACGCGGATCGCCGGCGGGCGCTCGTTGACGAAGAGGTGCTTCGCCATCTCCTCGGTCAGCGGGTCCATCAGGCGCTCGCCGAAGCGGACGCCGAGGCCGCCGCCGATGATCACGGCTTCGGGGTCGATCAGGTTCACCGCCGAGGCGATCCCGGTCCCCAGCGCCTCGATCGCGCGCTCGATCAACTTCTCCGCGAGGTGGTCGCCATGGTCCAGCGCCCGCTCCCAGATGCCGCTGGTGAGGCGCGGTTTGTCGTGCTTCTCCATCAGCTCGAAGAGGTCGGTCTCGTGGCCCTCTTCCTGTCTTCGACGCGCCTCGGCTTCCATCGCCGAGCGCCCGGCGTAGGCCTCGAGGCAGCCGCGCCGCCCGCAGGGGCACTTGGCGCCGCCGCGCTTGACGACCACGTGGCCGATCTCGCCGGCGGCGCCGCGGCCCAGCCACGGCTTGCCGTCGAGGACGAGGCCGCCGCCGACGCCGGTGCCCCAGAAGACGCCGATCAGGCTCTGGAACTCCTGGCCGGCGCCGAGGTGGAACTCGGCTTCGGTCGCGACCTGGACGTCGTTGCCGACCTTGACCTCGGCTCCGAGCGCCTCCTTCAGGTTTTCGGCCAGCGGGAAGCTGCCCTCCCAGCCGGGGAGGTTCTTGGCGGAGGAGACGACGCCGGTCTTCTCGTTCGCGTCCCCCGGGGAGCCGACCCCGATCCCGGTCAGCTCACCGCTCTCGACGCCGGCTTCCTTTGCCGCCTCGCGCAGCGCCTCGGCCATCGCCGTGGCGACGTCCTGCGGGCCGCCGCTGGTCGGCGTCGGCCGCCGGGTCTGACCGACCACCTCGCCGCGCCCGTCGACGATCGCCGTCTGGATCTTGGTGCCGCCGAGGTCGATGCCGCCGCGCAGGTCAGTCACGCCCGCAGTCTAAGCGGCGTTCGTCCTTTATCGGCCATGCAACGACAAAGGACGAACGCCGGTGGCATAACGTGCCGGAATGGCAACGAAAGGCTGGCGACTCTGGTGGGCGAAGCGGCGCTGGTATGAGCGCAACCACCGCCTGCCGCGGCGCTGGCGGATCGACCGTCACGCGGCGCGGGGCGGCTTCTTCATCCGCCACCCGGTCGAGGGGGAGGTGCTGGAGGCGCTCGACCAGGGGCGGCTCGTGATCGGCGAGGGAACCCTGCTCGAGCCGGGCTGCTGGCTGACCCTGGCTCCGGGGGCGCGGATCGAGATCGGCGCCGGCTGCTTCCTCAACCGCAACGTGATGATCGCCGCCCACGAAAGCGTGGTCATCGGCGACCACACGATGTTCGCCAACGGCTGCTTCGTCGGCGACGCCGAGCACCGCTACGACGACCCCGAGCGGCCGATCACCTGGCAGGGGTTCACCAGCAAGGGACCGGTCAGGATCGGCGCCAACTGCTGGTTCGGGATCAGCTGCGCGGTGACCAGCGGGGTCAGCGTCGGCGAGCGCTGCGTGATCGGCGCCAATTCGGTCGTCACCCGCGACGTCGAGGACGGGACGATCGCGGCCGGGGTACCGGCGAAGCCGATCCGCAGGATCGACTTCGCCGCTCCCGGGGGGTAGCTACTGGAGGAAACCCGTTCCCGCGACCACCTTGAGGACCTGGGAGGCGGTCAGCGGCTCGTCGAAGGCACCGTTCGGCGCCTGGTTCTTCGGCGTCGGCTTGAGCAGGAGGCCGGCGACCGAGGCGTGCCGCGCCTCTACCGAGTGGATCGACAGCGCCGCCGCCACGTAGGCGGGGTTGACGATGTTCAGGGCCTGGCCCGCGTAGGCGGCGACGCCGGTGTTCTCCAGTGCCACGGCCGTTTCGAGGAAGGCCGAGGCGCTCGAGGTGGTGCCGCCGAAGTCGACCTTCGGCGCCGCGACGGCCTTGCTGCCGAGCGCCTTCTCGAGGAAGGCGACGTGGGCGTTCTCGTCGGCGGTTACCCGCTTGAGGAAGGCCTGCTCCTGGGCGCCCTCGAGGAAGGTCTTCTTCTTGTTGTTGGCGGTCGCCTCGTTGTAGAAGGCGGCCTCCAGGTACTCGAGCGTGAGGGCGTAGTTGAGGATGCCGATATCGCCTTTGCCGAAGCTCGCCGGCGGGCGTCCCTTGCCCGCGGCCATCGCCGCCGCCGGAGTCAGGGCACTGAGCAGAGCGCCGCCGCCGACCAGGCCGCCTCCGGCGAGGCCGGCCTTCTTCAGGAAGCCGAGCCGGGTGTCGCCCTCCAGAGCCTCCGTCGCCTCGTGTGCTGCCTCCTGCACCACATCCTTGATCTCTGCGCTCATCGCTTCCTTCCGCATCGGGGTCTTTCCCCACCTTGCGTCAAGGGACCGCGGACGGATCAACGGTTCGAGAAGTCTTTCCGGGCGAAAGTCACAGAATTGCCACGAAGGGTGCCTATAATTTTGTTCTGCACGGCCGTGACCCCTAGGGCATGGACCTATGACTTCCAATCTCCTCACCGATAACCGTCGTCCCACCGTGGCCGCTCACGCACTGCGTACGAAGGCCGAGCTCCGCGCTGTCCTGCGCGACGCCCGCCGCGCCGGTCAGACGATCGGCCTGGTGCCGACGATGGGCTACCTGCACGAGGGACACCTCTCGCTGATCCACGCCGCCCGCGCCGAGTGCGACCTGGTGGTGATGAGCCTCTTCGTCAACCCGACCCAGTTCGGCCCCGGCGAGGACCTCGACCGCTACCCGCGCGACGAGGAGCGCGACCTGCGCCTCGCCGCCGAGGCCGGCGCCGACCTCGTCTTCGCGCCGCGTGTATCCGAGGTCTACGCCGCCGACGCCTCGACCGCCGTCGAGGTCAGCGGCTCTCTCACCGGCGTCCTCGACGGCGACCTCGAGCGCCGCGGCCCCGAGCACTTCCGTGGCGTCACCACCGTCGTCGCCAAGCTCTTCAACATCGTCGGCCCCGACGTCGCCTACTTCGGCCAGAAGGACGCCCAGCAGGCGGTCGTCATCCGCCGCATGGTCCGTGACCTCGACTTCCCGGTGCGGATCGAGGTGCTGCCTACGGTGCGCGAGCCCGACGGGCTGGCGATGAGCAGCCGCAACGGCTACCTGGAGTCGGCCGACCGCGAGCGGGCGACGGCGCTCTTTCGCGCCCTCGCCGCCGCCGAGCGCGGCGCCCGGACCGAATCCCTCGCCGCCGGCCTCGACGCCGCTCGCGCCGAGCTCGCCGCCGCCGCGATCGAGCCCGAGTACCTCGAGGCCAGCGACGCCGAGACCCTGGAGCCGGTCGAGCGCCTCGGCGAGCGGCCGGTGCTCGTCGCCGTCGCCGCCCGCGTCGGCGCCGCGCGGCTGATCGACAACGTCTTGATCGACCCGACCAACGTCCCGAACACCTAGCCCGCGAAAGGGGAGACCCCGTGCAGAGACAGATGCTGAAGTCGAAGATCCACCGGGCGACGGTGACCGACTGCGACGTCGACTACATCGGCAGCATCACGATCGACACCGAGCTGATGGCCGGCGCCGATCTGATCACCAACGAGCAGGTCCAC
>DATFQO010000125.1:0-5952 GCA_035264245.1 Solirubrobacterales bacterium | reverse complement strand
GGCATCGCCTCGATGTCGGCGATCGAGTGGATCGGCGCGTCCCAGGTGACCCGCTCCGACACCGGCTCAAGAAGAGGTCTGGTCTCGGGCGTTACGTCTGGGTCCTCGAGCCAGGCCTCTGGGAAGGTCTCGATCAGCTTCGCGTAGAGCTCCGGGTCGGTCTCGACGTCGACCGGCGTCCCTTTGTAGAAGCCCTTGAGGTCGAGCGAGTCGACCGCGCCGGTCTCGGCCAGCGCCTCGATCAGCTCGTCGTCCCAGTCATTGGCCGGGTCGAGCTTGAAGCGCAGGGTCGGGTAGACGGCGAGCCGGGCCAGCAGCGGCTCGATCGAGGAGCGCGCGCCCTCTTCCCAGCCCGCGAGGCGCATCGAGTTGACGAAGTTGAGCGGCCGCGGCTCGCGGGCGAGAGCGGCGGCGAGGCTGGTGCCCGCCTGGCGCAGGGCCAGGTCCAGCGCCGCCGACTCGAAGGCCCAGCGGCGGTAGTCGACCGAGACGTCGCCCCGCTCCGGCGGCCCGGCCGGGAAGAGGTCGATCCCGTCGAGCCGGTCGGAGAACTCGGCGAAGGTGAAGCTGCCGGTCAGCCCCTGCGGCGGCCCGTGGCCCTGCTGGCCGATGTGATCGACCGCGTCATAGACGACGTCCTCGCCGATCCCCTCCTGCCCATCACCCTGCAGCTTGACAATCGTCGTCAGCCGTTCAAACGAGCCCATTGCAATTTCGAGCCCCTCGAACTCACAACCATCTATCTGAAGCGGCAAGTCCGCAATCGCGTCGAAGCTGGACACGGCTACGAGCCTAGAGCAGTTGGGTAAGGGGTCGCCGGACCCTCCCCGCTGTTGTCCGCCGACCCCTTGCCCAACTGCTCTTAGAGCGCCACCCGAAGAGTCTTCAGCTCTCGGTCCGATCCACCGCGGACATAGCCACCATGGTCGAGGCTCTCGCGGATGAAGGCGAGGGTCTCGACCGTCAGCCGCTCGCCGGGGAGGACGTTGGGGATCCCGGGCGGATAGGCCGCGAGCCCCTCGGCGGCGATCCGTCCGGCGGCGGCGTCGAAGGGGATTACATCCTGTGGCCCGAGGAAGGCTTCGCGTGGCGTGAGTACCAGTTCGCCCCAGGGAGGCGCCGGCGCCAGCTTCTCGTCGGGCGCGCCCGGGGTTTCCTCGAGCTCGGTCACCGCCCGGCGAAGGCCCTCTACCAGCCGCTCGCCCGCGACCTTTACCTGCTCGCCGACCCCGAAGATCGCAACGACGACGTTGCCTGAGTAGAGCTCGAGGTCGATCTCCGAGACGTGGAAGGCGGCTTTCCAGAGGCGCTGGGCGCTGGAGCCGGTGCCGCGGACGTCGATCCCGAGGCGCATCGGGTCCCAGCCGGCTACCCCCGGCCGGCCGACCATCCGCTCGTCGAGCACGTCGAGGCCGGGGATCTCACGAATCCGCTCACGAATCCGCTTCAGCTCGGGGAGCGCTTCTCCCAGCAGCTCCTCGCCGTGGACGGAGACCTGGCGGCGGGCGGCGTCGAGCGAGCCCGCTAGGAGGCCGCTGGGGCTGGTGGTCTCGACCAGGCTGACGCAGCGGTCGACGACGGCGTCGTCGATGCGACTGCCGCGACCGACGTGGAGCATCGCCGCTTGGGTCAGGCTGCCGACGATCTTGTGGGTCGAGGAGGTGACGAGGTCGGCGCCGGACTCCAGCGCCGCCGCCGGCAGGTCGGGGTGGAAGTGGAGGTGGGCGCCCCAGGCCTCGTCGACCACCAGCGGCACCCCGCGCGAGTGCGCCACCTCGGCCAGGGCGGCGACGTCGGCGCAGGCGCCGAAATAGGTCGGGGAGACGACCAGCGCCGCGACCGCCTCCGGGGTCTCGTCCAGCCCGGCGGCCAGCGAGTCCGGGGTCAGGCCGTGGGCGATCCCCAACTCTGGGTCGAGCTCGGGGGCGACGAAGGTCGGCCGCATGCCGCTGAGGACAAGGCCGTCGATCACCGAGGAGTGGACGTTGCGCTGGACGACGACTCGGTCGCCGCCGTGCGCCAGCGCCATCATCGTCGCGTGATTCCCCTGCGAGGCGCCGTTGATCAGGAACCAGGTGCGCCCGGCGCCCCAGGCCTCGGCCGCCAGCCGCTGGGCCTCCTGGAACGGCGTCGGTTCCGGCCCGACGTCAACGCCCTCGGTCACCGAGGGGATGTCGTTGCGCAGCCCCACCTCGCCGACCAGCTCGACCATCGCCGGGTCGGCGCCGAGGCCGCCCTTGTGGCCCGGGACCTGGAAGCGACCGGGGTCGAGCTTCGCGTAGGCCAGCAGGGCGGCGACGTAAGGAGTGGACTTCTGACCATCTCCTGGCATCGAGCCGAGTCTACGCACCGGCGATTCCCTTGCTGGAGAATCCAGGGATGAAGCACACGCGCCTGGGCTACTGGATCGAGGAGGCGGGCGCGGTCGAGCCCCGGCCGCCTCTCGTCGGCGTCCGCGAGGCCGACCTCCTGGTCGTCGGCGGCGGCTACACCGGGATGTGGTGCGCCTGGTACGCGAAGCAGCTGGAGCCCGAGGCGCGCGTCGTCCTGCTCGAGTCCGAGGGAATCTGCGGGCACGGGCCGAGCGGTCGCAACGGCGGCTTCTGCAACGCGATGTGGTTCTCGCTCGCCTCGATGCGCGGGCGCTGGGGGGACCAGCCGGCCGTGGCGGTGGCACATGCCGCCGAGCGGGCGGTGGCGCGGATCGGCGCCTTCTGCGAGGAGCACGGGGTCGACGCCTGGTTCCGCCCCGCCGGCTACGTGCAGGTCTCGACGGCGCCGGCCCACGACGGCGCCTGGGGCCGCGCGGTTCAGGCCTGCGCCGAGCTCGGGGTGCCGGAGATGCTGCGGCCGCTGAGTGCCGAGGAGGTCGCCGAGCGCTGCCACTCGCCGGCCTTCCGCGGCGGCGCGGTCTCGCCGACCTCAGCGACGGTGCAACCGGCGCGGCTCGCCCTCGGCCTGCGCGGGCAGCTGCTGGCGGCAGGGGTGGAGGTCTTCGAGTCCTCACCGGTCCGCTCGTTCAGCGCCGCCGGCGACGGGGTCGAGTCACGGACGGACGCAGGATCGGTCCGCGCGGCCCGCGGGGTGCTGGCGATCGGCAGCGCCGCCAAGGCCGGCCCACTGCGCGGGCGGCTCACCGTCGCTTCCTCGCACATCGTCCTCACCGAGCCGGTGCCCGACGTGCTCGAGCGGATCGGCTGGACCGACGGCGACTGCATCACCGACTCACGCTCGCTGCTGCACTACTTCCGCACCACCCGCGACGGCCGCATCGCCTTCGGCTGGGGCGGCGGCCGCATCGCCGCGGGCGCTCGCACCCACGGCCGCTCCGAGGTCGACCCGGCGGTGATCGCCGCCGCGACCAAGCACCTCCACGACTACTTCCCCGCCCTCCGCGACCGGCAGATCACCCACGCCTGGGGCGGCCCGATCGACGCCTCCCCGACCCACCTCCCCGCCGTCCACTCGCTGGCGGGCGACCGCGCCTGGGTCGCCGCCGGCTACACCGGCAACGGCGTCGGCCCGAGCAACATGGTCGGCCGCACCCTCGCCTCGCTCGCCCTCGGCCGCGACGACGAGCACGCCCACCTCGCTTTCGTCGACCCCAGGTCCCCGCGCGTCCCGCCCGAGCCCTTCCACTGGCTTGGCGGTGAGGCAATCCGCCTCGGCATCCTCAAGAAGGAGGAAGCCGAGATGGCAGAGCGGCGACCGGGCCGCATCGCCTCAACCGTGGCGAAGGTTCCAGAACTGATCGGCTTCCACATCGGCCGCTAAGTCGCGGCAGGGGCGCCAGCCGGGACGGCGATCGTGCTCTCCTGCTCGGGTCGCACGCTGGTCATCTTTTCTGCCCGGCGCTGCTGCCAGGTGGCGAAGCCCATCGCGGTGACGGTGAAGAAGAAGAGGATCATCGCGATCACGTTGACCTCGACCGGGATACCGCGCTGGGCGGCGCCGAAGATGTAGAGCGGGAAGGTCACGGTCGTGCCCGAGTTGAAGTTGGAGATCACGAAGTCGTCGATCGAGAGGGCGAAGGCGAGCATCGCGGCGCCGAAGATGCCGGGCATGATCAGCGGCAGGGTGACGAGGCGGAAGGTCTGGATGCCGCTTGCCCCGAGGTCCTTTGCCGCCTCCTCGAGGTAACGGTCGAAGCCGATCAGGCGCGAGCGGACGACGACGACGACGAAGCTGATGCAGAACATCACGTGGGCGATCAGCAGCGTTTCGAAGCCGAGCGAGAAGGTCCCTATCAGGAGGAAGAAGGAGAGCAGGGCCGAGCCCATCACCACCTCGGGCGTCGCCATCGGGATCACGATCAGGAAGTTGGCGGCGCGGCGGCCGAAGAACTCGTAGCGGACCAGCGCCAGCGCCATCAGCGTCCCGATCGCGGTCGAGATCACCGTCGCCAGCACCGCCAGCTTAAGGCTGGTCAGCAGCGCTTCGTTCAGCTCCGGGATCCCGAAGGCGTTGCTCCAGTGGCTGAAGGTGAAGCCGACCCAGGTGAAGTTGTAGCGGCCGGCCGGATCGTTGAACGAGAAGCCGAAGATGACGGCGATCGGGATCAGCATGTAGAGGACGACGAGGACGCCGACGATCGAGACGGCGTGCTCGCGCAGCCAGCGCCAGGCGTTGCCGCCGCGCCCGCTCATCCGGCCGCCTCCTCGCCCATCAGCGCCTCGGAGCCGGCGAAGCGGATGTAGACCAGGACGAGGATCAGGATCAGCGCCATCAGCACGAAGGAGAGCGCCGCCGCCGCCGGGTAGTCGGACTGTTTCAGGTAGAGCGACTGGATCACGTTGCCGATCATCTGGTTGTTGGCGCTGCCGAGGAACTGGGCGTTGACGTAGTCGCCGGAGGCGGGGATGAAGGTCAGCAGGGTCCCGGCCACGACCCCTGGCGCCGAGAGCGGCAGGGTGACCCGGAAGAAGGTCTGCGTCGCCGAGGCGTAGAGGTCCTTGCCCGCCTCGATCAGCCGCACGTCGAGCCGCTCGAGGCTGGCGTAGATCGGCAGCACCATGAAGGGCAGGAAGTTGTAGGTGAGGCCGGCGATCACGGCGCCGGCGGTGGCCAGCACGTGTCCTTCCGGCGCCAGGCCGAGGGCGTCGAGTACGCTGACCACCGGGCTCTGGTCGGAGAGGATCGTCTCCCAGGCCAGGGTCCGGATCAGGTAGGTGGTGAAGAACGGCGCGACCACGGCGAAGAGCAGCACGTTGCGCCAGCGCCCGGCCTTGAAGGCGATCGTGTAGGCGAGCGGGTAGGCGAGCAGCAGGGCGAACAGCGTCGCCAGCCCGGCGTAGAGGAACGAGCGCACGAATTGGGTGTCGTAGAGCCGCAGCGCGTCGGAGTAGTTCGCCCAGTGCCAGCTGAATTCATACGAGCCGAAGACGCCGGAGTTGAGCGACAGTTCCCCCAGGTAGTAGAGGGGGACGACGAAGAACAGAAGCAGCCAGGCCGCTCCCGGCCCGAGTAGGAAGTAGGGAGCGACCCGGCGTCTCATCGGCTCAGCCGTTGAGGACCGCGTTGAAGGCGCGGTTCAGGTTCTGTTCTTCTTCGCCGGTCGGCGACGGCTGGATCGTGCAGTTCTTCGTGAACGACTTGCTCGGGAAGATCAGCTGGTTCTTGGCGACTTCCGGTTCTTCCTTCAGCAGGATCGGTTTCACGTTTTCAACCGGGCTGACGTAGTTGACGTAGGCCTCGATCTGCGCCTGGTTCTTCGGTTCGTAGACGTAGTCGATGAAGTCCTCGGCCGCGGTCGGGTTGGGCGCCCCGACCGGGATCACCATGTTGTCCGACCAGAGGATGCAGCCCTCCGTCGGCATCCGCCATTCGATGTTCGGGTTGTCGGCCTGCAGCTGGACCGCGTCGCCCGACCAGCCGATCACGGCGACCGCGTTGCCGCTGGTCAGGTCGCCGCCGTAGTCGTTGCCGGTGAAGCGGCGGATCTGCCCCGAGCTG
>DATFQO010000124.1:0-12378 GCA_035264245.1 Solirubrobacterales bacterium | reverse complement strand
CCGCGCCGCTGGCGTGCTCGCTCGGGTCGAGGAAAGAGGTCAGCCTCTGCTCCTGATAGCCCTTCAAGACGGGCACCCCGACAGAGGGTGCCGCGAACAGGACGAGCGCGATCAATGCGACGAGGGTTGCGCCGATAACGGCGAAGTGGGTCCAGGGGACACCACCGAAGTACATCACGGCGAGGGTCGCGACCACGAACACCATCGAGGTGCCGAGGTCAGGTTGGAGGAAAACGAGTGCGGCCGGAGCCAGTCCGAGGCAGAGGTAGCGCACCGTGCGCTGAACCTCCGAGCCGCGCCTGGCTCCATCGATCACGAACCCGGCAAGCGCAAGCACGAGCAGGAGCTTGCCGAGCTCGGATGGCTGGAAGCTGAAGAAGGGAAGTTCGAAGGAGCGCCGCGAGCCGCGGGCGGCGAAGCCGAAGACGAAGACCATGGAGACGCTGGCGCAGAGGAAGGTGTAGAGCCCGACCCGCAGCTCGCGGAAACGCGAGTAGTCGATCCGGGTCAGCAGCACCATCCCGACAATTCCGAGCAGGGCGTAGATCGCCTGCCGCTCGAGGTAGTAGTTGGGATCGCCGGGGACGTCGTTCTGGGTCGCCTCGCCGAGGACGAAGACGCTGAAGGCGATCAGCGAGACGGCGGCGATCGTCAGCGGCCAGTCCATGTGCGCGAGGCCGAGCCTCTCGCCGATGCCGACGTGGACCGCGAACGGCTCGGGCCGGGCATTTCTGGTTCGGGTCGCGTACATCGTCATTCGGCTCCACCGGCGCTCGAGACGGCCGAGGCCTGCTTGTCGTAGATCGCTTCGAGGATGTCCAGCACGGCAGGCGCCGCGGATTCGGCCCCGAAGCCGCCTTCCTCGACGGTGGCAATAGTCACGATACGCGGGTTGGGATACGGAGAGAGCGCCGCGAACCAGGATTGGTCGCCGTGGCCGGGCCGTTCCGCGGTCCCCGTCTTGCCCGCGATCGGGATCGGGAAGCCGCCGAAGACCCCCGCGGCGGTGCCTTCGCCCTCCTGCGCGGCGGCGTGCAGGCCTTCCAGGATCGCGTTCCGGTAGCCGGCGTCGATCTTGAAGCGACGCTGGATTTTCGGCTCGAACTCCTTCAACACCCGGCCGGCGGCGTCCTCGACTTCCATCCCCACGTGCGGGGTGACGATCTTGCCGCCGTTGCCGAGGGCGGCATAGGCGATTGCCATCTGCAGCGGGCTGGTCTGCAGGTCACCCTGGCCGGTCGCCAGCTGGATGTTGTCACCCGCCGACCACGGTCGTTCGGTCAGTTCTTCCTTGTAGAGCTGGTTGCGCCAGGCTTTGCTCGGCAGCAGGCCTTCGCTCTCCTCCGGCAGGTCAAGGCCGGTGGGCCTGGCGATCCCCAGCCTGTGGGCCCATTCCTGCAGGTCGTTGGTCTTCCACATGTCGAGCCCGAGCAGGTAGAAGTAGACGTCGGAGGAGACCTGCAGCGCGCGCCGCAGTTCGACCGTGCCGTGGGCGACGCCGCCGGCGTTCTGGAAGGTCTGTTCGCCGATCGTGATCTGGCCGTTGTCCTGGACCGGCTCGTCGGGCGTGATCACGCCGTTTTCCAGCGCCGCCAGGGCGGTGATGATCTTGAAGATCGACCCCGTCGGATAGGCGCCTTCGGTCGCCCGGTTGACCAGCGGCGCCAGGACTTCGTCCCGATACAGTTCGTTCACCTGCGCCTGGGTCGGTTCGGTCAGGACCGTCGGGTCGTAGGAGGGATTCGACCCCATCGCCAGGATCTGGCCGTTGTCGATGTTCATCGAGACGAAGGCGCCCGGCAATCCCCGCGCTCCCAGTGCCCCTTCGCCGGCCGTCTGCACGTCGGCGTCGATCGTCAGCTTGAGGCTATCACCGGGCGTCGGCGGGGTCGAGACCAGCTGGCCGCCGGGGGTCGGCTGGCCGAGCGCGTTGACCTGGATCCTGGTCAGCCCCGGGTCGCCGCGGAGGAAGCCGTCATAGGTGTCCTCGGCTCCCGCCTGACCGATCTCGTCGCCGGGCTCCAGTTGCTTGTAGCGCGGTTCCTTCAGCTCTTCTCCACTCACCTCGCTGACGTTGCCGAGCACGTGGGCGGCGAGGCTGGTGTGCGGGTAGTGGCGGACGAAGACCCGCTGCACCGTCACTCCGGGGAACTCGCGCTGGTTCTCTTCGATGTAGGCGATCAGCTCGTAGCCGACGTCCTGGCGCAGCGTCACCGGGGCCCCGGTGGCGACCTCTTCGCTTTCGGCGATCGTGCGCCGGACCTTGCGCACGGTCATATGCGCAAGCTCGCCGAGCCGGGCCAGCTCGATCCGTTCTTCGGCCCGCTCCTCGGGAAGTTTCTGCGTGTTCAGCTGCAGCGCCAGGCTGGTGCGGTTGTCGACCAGGACTTCGCCGTTGCGGTCGAGGATGTCGCCGCGCGGGGCGATCACTTTGAACTCGCGGGTGCGGTTGTTCTTCGCCTCGGCCAGGTACTCGTCGCCGGAGAGGACCTGCAGGTTCCAAAGCCGGAAGAAGAGGACCGCGAAGAGGGCGACGGCGACGCCGCCGAGCACCGCCACTCGCAGCGAGAGGCGACTGCCCTGGGGGCGGGAGTCGTTGCGCAGGTACATGGGCCTAGGCTCCCAACACCGTCGGCCGCCTGCCGCTGCGGCGGACGGTCGCCTCGTCGACGAGGGCGGGCCGCAGCGCCCGCCGCACGCCGAGGTAGATGGCCCAGCCGCCGAAGAAGGCGAAGATGCCTTTGAGCAGGATGTCGCGGATGACCAGCGTGCTGACCGGCGCGTCGAAACCAAGCATCACCTCGACGGCGCCGAAACCGAGCTCGGCGAAGATCGTCAGCCCCAGGCAGAGCAGCGGCGCCACCAGCGGGCTGTGGATCTCGAACCGCTCGCGGAAGATGCCGGCCAGGTAGCCGACCGCGAGCAGGACCAGCGAGCCGCCGCCAAGCGGCACGATCAGCAGGCAGTTGAGCAGGAAGCCGGCCCAGAAGCCGCAGACGGCCCCGGTCAGCGAGCCGCCGAGCAGGCCGAGGACGACGACCAGCGCCGGCAGCAGGTCGGGGCTGACGTGGAAGAGGGCGACCTGGGAGAAGAAGGTGAGCTGCAGGATCACACCGCCGACGACGATCGCGACCAGGCGGGCGAGGATGTTCGGGGTGAGGATCACCCGCGCGAGCCCCCGGTCAGCACCTGGACGACGTCGAGCTCTCGCAGGTCGGCGAATGGCCGGATGTGGACCTGCTGCTGGGCCTCCTGCTCGAGCAGCGAAGCCTCGACGACTTCGCCGATCGGCAGGTTCGGCGGGTAATCCGATTCGATTCCCTGCCCGCGCCAGCCCGAGGTGACCACCGACTGCTCCTTGCCGACCCGCTTTTCGGAGGAGAGGAAGTCGAGGATCAGGTCCTCGGGGTCGCCGACCGCTGGTTTCATCACGCCCTGGATCCCGCTCGGCACGATCTTCGCCGAGACCGCGCTGGAGTGGTCGGCGATCAGCGTCACCCGGGCCGAGCCGCCGGTCACGGCGGAGACCCTGCCGACCAGACCGTCGCCGTTGACGACCGGGTCGTCGACCTCCACCCCGTCGCCGGAGCCGACGTCGATCGTCACGTCGGCGAACCAGACCGTGGGCGAGCGCCCGATCACCCGGCCGGTGACCTTGGTGTAGCCGCCCGGGATCGCGCCGCTGCCGTCGAGCTCGACCAGCTTCTTCAGCTGCTCGTTTTCGGCCAGCGCCGCCTTGGCGCCGACGGCCTGCTCGCGCGCCACCTCGAGTTCGTCGTGCAGGCGGGCGTTCCGGCCCTTCGCGTCGAAGGTCTCGTCGAACCAGTTGAGCAGGTCCCGGGCAGGCTTCAGCGCCCGGTCGGCTACCGACTGGATCGGGTTGAAGATGGTGCTGAGCGCCCGCTGCATGCCGTCGGAGCCCTGCCCGTAGGTGACGGTCAGCAGGGCGAATGAGCCGACTATCAGCAGTGCGAGCACCGCCCTGCGGCGGCGTACTTGCTTTCGATACACGTTGGTGGCCTAAGTTCGCTGGTTCGCACGGGCGGGCCGGACTAGCGCCGGGGCCTCGCTCCGTTGTTCTTTCCGGCGCGGTGGATCGTCTCGACCTCCTCGAGCGAGATGCCCGAGCCGACCGCCACGCACGTCAACGGCGACTCTGCCAGTTGACAGGGCATCTGGCACTCATCGCGCAGGCGCTGCTCTAGTCCTTGCAGCAGCGCGCCGCCTCCGGCCAGGGTGATGCCGCGATCCATGATGTCACCCGCCAGCTCCGGGGGCGTGCGATCGAGCGTCTCCTTGACCGCGGCGACGATGTGGCTGACCGGCTCCTCCATCGCCCCCCGCACCTCCTCGGAGCTGAGCTCGATCGTCTTCGGCAGCCCCGAGACGAGGTCGCGGCCGCGGATCTCGGTCCGCACCTCCGCCGGCAGCGGCGAGGCGGAGCCGGCCTCGAGCTTGACCTCCTCGGCGGTCTGGGTGCCGATCGCGAGTTTGTAGTTCCGCTTGCAGTGGTTGACGATCGCCTCGTCGAGCTCGTCGCCGCCGACCCGGATCGACTGCGAGACGACGATCCCGCCGAGGCTGATCACGGCGACCTCGGTGGTGCCGCCGCCGATGTCGACGATCATCGAGCCGGTCGGCTCGGCGACCGGCAGCCCAGCGCCGATTGCCGCGGCCATCGGCTCCTCGATCAGGTAGGCCTGGCGGGCGCCGGCCGAGAGGCAGGCCTCCTCGACCGCGCGCTTCTCGACCCCGGTGACGCCGGAGGGGACGCAGACGACGACCCGCGGATGGGCGAAGCGGTTGGAGTGAACCGTGGCGATGAAGTGGCGCAGCATCTGCTCGGTGACGTCGAAGTCGGCGATCACGCCGTCCTTCAGCGGCCGGATCGCGGTGATCGTCCCGGGGGTGCGGCCGAGCATCCGCTTCGCTTCGACGCCGACGGCGTGGACCTGGCCGCTGAGCGAGTCGATCGCGACCACCGAGGGCTCGGAGAGGACGATGCCGCGCCCGCGCACGTAGACGAGCGTGTTGGCGGTTCCCAGGTCCACGGCCATGTCCCGACCGCCGAGACCGATCTTGCTGAAGATGCCCATTACCAGGGGCGATGATGGCAAACGCGTTTAAGCGTTCTGTGAGTTTGATCAGCCCCGTGTGAACAGTCGCGGCGCCAGCTCGGCCAGCAGGCCCACCGGCAGCCCAACCACATTGGAAACGCTCCCCTCCACCCGCTCGACCAGTGAAGACCCAAGCGTCTGAATCGCATAACCCCCCGAGCGTCCCTCCCACTCCCCAAAAGCCACGTAGCGAGCCTTTTCCTCCTCGGTCAGAGCCCTAAAGACGACGGTGGTCTTTTCAATCCCCGACCGCTCCTCCCCGTCCTCAACCACGACCAGCCCACTCATCACCGTATGAGCCCTGCCACTCATCCGATCCAGGTACTCCCGGGCCTCGGACGGACTCGCTGGCTTACCCAGCACCTCGTTGTCCAAGACCACGTCCGTGTCGCACGCAATCACAAGGCCCTCCGGGGGGGCGGGCGGGGTGTCGAGCACGCCCCCGCGCGCAGGCACCCCGCCCGCCCATAGCGCTCGCGCCTTACGGAGCGCGTTCGAGCAAACAAGCTTTTCGGGGTCCCCACTCGTGAGCTCCTCGACGCCCGGCACAACGACATCGAACTCGAGCCCAAGCTTTTCCAGGATCTCCCGCCGCTGCGGAGACCCAGAAGCAAGCGTGACCCTCAGGCCAGCTCGGGGAACCAGATCCCAATCTCACGCTCAGCCGACTCATCGGAGTCGGACCCGTGGACCATGTTGAAGGTCACCTCGAGGGCGAAATCCCCGCGAATCGAGCCGGTTTCGGCCTCGACTGGGTTAGTCGCGCCGATCAGCTGCCGGGCGGCCTTGACCGCTTCGGGACCCTCGAGCACCATCGCCACCAGGGTGCCGCCGGTGATGAAGGAGACGAGCTCGCCGAAGAACGGCTTCTCGGTGTGCTCGGCGTAGTGCTGGTTGGCGATCGACTCGTCTGCGCGCATCGACTTCAGGACGGCGACCCGCAGCCCCTTGCGCTCGAAGCGGGCGATCACCTCACCGGTCAGGGCGCGTTCGAAGGCGTCAGGCTTGACGAGGATCAGGGTCCGGCTCACGGCGGGGGCTCCTTTGCTCTTTGGTTACCGAGTCCCCTTGGTCAGCCTCCGCCGGCGCTTTGCGGCGACGCGGCGGTGCCTGGCGTTGCTGCTGTGGCGCTTGGCGCTCCTCGGGGTCTCTACGTTTGCGGCGCGGTTTCTCGCCGCCGCCGCCAAGTTTGGTTTCGCAGTACGGGCAGAGGCCCCAGCGCGGATCGACCGGCTTGCCGCAGCTGGGGCAAGGGTCCTTTAGCCGGCACTGGCAGTTGGGGCAGCGCAAGTAGTTTTTCTCGACCGGGTACTCGCAGTTCGGGCAGGACTGGTCGCGCAGCTGCCGCACCCGCAGCTCTGCCGCTTTGATCTCCAGCTCGCGCTCGTGCGCGTCCTCGAGGAACTCCGGCGGCCGCACGATCGCGTAGACCGCGGTTCCGATGAACGGGAAGAAGGAGGCGACGGTGGCGCAGGCGACCAGGAACGGGTCAGCGAGCCGGCGGCGGGCATCGAGGTAGGTGTAGACCATCAGGGCCAGCCAGAGCACGACCAGCATCAGCAGGAAGAGGGTCGCGACCAGGTTGAGGCCGTCGTTGGTGATGCCGAAGATCGCTAGGGGCATAGGCAGATTTGGGGGCTCAGGCGGGCTGGAAGGAGCGGCAGTCTACTTCGCCGTAGGCGACGCCAACCCTGTTCGCTAGAGAAAAAGCCTTCCAAACAGGTATCCGACGCCGAAGAAGACGAGGATCACGATCGCGACCACGGCAGCGACAAGCCCCATCATCGAGAGCAGTTCGGAACCGGCACCGCGAGGACGATCCATGCCGCGAATCCTCGCATAGTCAGGCCCCGACGAGTGCCCGCGCCGGCGCGATTGCATAGTGGGAGCCGGCGACGAGGAGGACGCCTTCGGGCGGCTCGGCGGCGAGAGCTCGGCCGCGCTGCAGGGCGGCGGCGAAATCGGCCTCGGCCTCGGCCGCCAGACCGGCCGTTTCGCAGGCGGCAGCCAACTCCGCCGCCGGCCGCGAACGGGCGCCGGGCCTACCGTGCCCTTCCAGCGCCGCGGTCGGGAGCTCGGTGCAGACGGCGCGGTCGAGAACCGGGGCCAGCGCCGCGATCATCGCCGCGGCGTCCTTGTCGGCGAGGATCGCCAGGCAGGCGACGACCCTCCTCCCCGCGCCGACTGCCGGCAGCGAGGCGGCCAGGGCGGCGGCGCCAGCCGGGTTGTGGGCGGCGTCGAGGAAGGTCGGCGGCCGCTCCGCAATCAGCTCGAGGCGACCGGGGACGGTGACCGTCGCGGCCACCCGGGCCACCGCCCCCTGATCCAGCGGACGGCCGAGGAACGCCTCGGCGGCAGCGCAGGCGATCGCGAAGTTGCGCCGCTGGAACTCCCCCGGCGCCCGCAGCCGCAGCCCTGGGGCGGGCTCGACCGGGGCGCCGAGGAGGCGGGCGCCGCGCTCGCTCGCGGTCCGCTCGGCCAGCGCCTCCACCTCCGGCGAGACCCCACCCAGCACCAGCGTCGTCTGGTCGCGCAGCACCGCCAGCTTCTCGGCCGCGATCTCGACCTCGGTCTCGCCCAGCCACTCGGTGTGGTCGAGGCCGATCGAGGTGAGAACGGTGACCTTGGAGGGGATCGTGTTGGTCGCGTCGAGCCGTCCGCCGAGACCGGCCTCGACCACCGCGACCTCGACCCGCGCCTTCGCCAGCGCCACGAAGCTCGCCGCGGTCGCCGCCTCGAACTGGGTCACGACCTCGCCGTCCTCGAGGCTGCGATCGACCCCCTCGGCGGCCCGGGCCACCTGCTCGACAGCCAGCCTCCAGGCCGCCGCGTCCAACTCCTCGCCGCCGATCAGCGTCCGCTGCGACCAGCGGTCGGTGTGCGGGGAGACGACCGCGCCGGTCCGCAGACCGTGCGCCTCGAGCAGGGCCGCGGTCATCCGCGTCACCGAGGACTTGCCGTTGGTGCCGACGACGTGGATCGAGGCGAAGCGGTGCTGCGGCAGGCCGAGCGCGGTGGTCAGCTTGCGCATCCGCTCGAGGCCGAGTCGCCAGCCGAGCGGTTCCAGCGAGTCGAGGTAATCATCAGGCGACGGCTGCTCCGCTTCGCGTTCGCTGCCGTCTGGGAAGCGCACCAACGCTTAGGCCAGCTCCTCGAGTTCGTTGCGGTAGCGCTCCAGCTTGCCCCGCTCCTCCTCGACCACCTCGGCCGGGGCCTTGGCGACGAAGGCCTCGTTGCCGAGCTTGCGCTCGCCGCGCTCGACCTCGGCCCGCAGCTCCTCCCGGCGCTTCTCCAGCCGGGCGGCGACAGCGGCGGCGTCGAGCTGGTCGGAGTCGAGCACGCGGACGGGGCCGATCGAGGCCACCGGCTCGGCTCCGACCCCGTCGAACTCGAAGCGCGAGAGCCGGGAGACGAACGAGGGCGGCTCGACGCCGTCGATCACCGCCGCCAGGGTTGCGCCCACCGGCACGCCGGCGAGGTCGCGCCAGGCGCGCAGCCGCTGGGTCAGCCGGATCCCGCACTCGACGTCCTCCTCGGCCGCGGAATCGAACAGCGCCTCGTCGGCGTCCGGGAAGTCGTGCACGGCAAGGTGCCCGCGGCGGGCCGGGTGGTAGCTCCAGATCTCCTCGCTGACGAACGGCATCGTCGGGTGCAGCAGCCCCAGCACCCGTTCCAGCGCGTAGAGCAGCGTCGCCGCAACCTCCTCCTCGCCGTCGTAGAGGCGCGGCTTGACGATCTCCAGATACCAGTCGCAGAGGTCGCGCCAGAAGAACGAATAGGCCTCCTGGACCGCGTGGGCAAAGTCGTAGGTCTCGAGCTTCTCGGTCACCGAGGCGATCGTCCGCTCCAGCCGCGAGAGGATCCAGCGGTCCTCGACCGTGGTCGGCCGCGGCGCCGGCTCGACCTCGGCGGCGTTCAGCAGGATCAACCGGCTGGCGTTCCAGACCTTGTTGGCGAGGTCGCGTCCCTGCTGGACCTTGGCGTCGGAGAAGCGCACGTCCTGGGTCGAGGACATCGCCAGCAGGCCGAAGCGAAGCGCGTCGGCGCCGTGGACGTCGATTTCCTCCAGCGGATCGATGCCGGTGCCGAGGCTCTTCGACATCCGCCGCCCGTCCCGGGCCTGGATCACCGAGTGGACGTAGACGTCGCGGAAGGGGACCCGGCCGGGGAACTCGAGCCCGGTCATGATCATCCGCGCCACCCAGAGGAAGAGGATCTCCCGCGCCGTGGTCAGGAAGCTGGTCGGGTAGAAGGCGCGCAGCTCGGGCGTGTCGTCCGGCCAGCCGAGAGTCGCGAAGGGCCAGATCGCCGAGCTGAACCAGGTGTCGAGGACGTCCTCCTCCTGGCGCAGCTCGCCGCCGCAGGCGCCACAGCGCTCAGGGGCCGACTCGGCGACGATCGTCTCCCCGCAGGCGTCGCAGTACCAGACCGGGATCCGGTGCCCCCACCAGAGCTGCCGCGAGATGCACCAGGGGCGGATCTCCTCCATCCAATCGAGGTAGACCCGCTTCCACTGCGAGGGCGTGATGTGGACCTCGTCGCGTTCGACGGCCTCGATCGCCGGCCGCGCCAGCTCGTCCATGCGGCAGAACCACTGCAGCGAGATCAGCGGCTCGATCCGCTCGCCGGAGCGGTGCGAGAAGGGGACCGAGTGGACGTAAGGCTCCTCGGCGCGCAGCCGGCCCTCGCCACGCAGCGCCTCGACGACCGCCTTCTGAGCCTCGGCTGCGGTCATCCCGGAGAACTCCCCGGCCTCGTCGGTCATCCGCCCGTCGGGGCCGATCACACCGATCTCCCGCAGGCCGTGCTTGCGGCCGATCTCGAAGTCGTTGGGGTCGTGGCCCGGGGTGATCTTCAGGGCGCCGGTGCCGAACTCGACGTCGACGTGATCGTCGGCGATCACCGGGATGCGGCGGCCGACCAGCGGCAGGACGACGTGCTTGCCGACCAGGCCGCGGTAGCGCTCGTCCTCGGGGTTCACGGCGACGGCGGTGTCGGCCAGCATCGTCTCCGGGCGCACCGTGGCGACGGTCAGCAGCTGGTCGGAGTCCTCGACCGGGTAGTCGATCGAGTAGAGGACGTTCTCGACCTCGAGGTTCTCGACCTCGAGGTCTGAGATCGCCGAGTGCGAGCCGGGGTCCCAGTTGACCATGTAGTTGTCGCGGTAGATGTAGCCCTTGTCGAACAAAATTTTGAAGACCCGGTGGACCGCCTTGACGTAGCCCCCGTCGAGGGTGAAGCGCTCGCGCTCGTAGTCGCAGGAGGCGCCGAGCCGCTTGTACTGCTCGACGATCCGCGAGCCGTACTCCGCTTTCCACTCCCAGACCCGCTCGACAAAGGCCTCGCGCCCGAGGTCATGCCGGCTCTTGCCTTCTTTGCGCAGCTCTTTCTCGACCACCGCCTGGGTGGCGATCCCGGCGTGATCGGTCCCCAGGATCCAGAGCGCGTTCTTTCCCCGCATCCGGTTCATCCGCACCAGCGCATCTTGCATCGAGCCGTTCAGCGCGTGCCCCATGTGCAGGACTCCGGTCACATTCGGCGGCGGAATCGCAACCGAAAAGTTCTCCTCCGCCGTCCCCTCGGCCTCAGGATGGAAATACCCCCTCTCCATCCATTCGGCAAAGATCCGCCCCTCTACCTCTGAAGGGTCATACCGCGTCGTAGCCTCAAGCTTTTTCCGCTGCGCCTCGTCCACGCGGCGAGTCTAGATATCTGCGGCGATGAGGGAGGGAGTCGGCACCCCTCCTCCGGAATTGACCTCCCCTCGACAGCGCTTCGGCAGACGCTGATCCTCGAGACCGCATAAGACGTCGAAATGCGACGTCTCTCGCGGTCTCGGCGAACAGCGATCTAAAGATCCTGTCGCTGGGAGGCATGGGTATCCCCTGACCGACGTCCTGATTTTCGCACTGACCACTCGGCGAGAGATAGCTACTTAAAGGCGAAAATCCCAGGAAGGGAAGGGAACACCCATGCCTCCCTACCGATAGCCGCTCAAGCCGTTTCTTCAGTCAGCCCCTCGTCTGCGGGCCCGATGTCCTGCTGGACCGCCTCGGTGACGAGCGTCGGCCGGCGCCCCTCGGTGATCGTCTCCCGGGTGACGACGCACTTGGTCACGTCGCGGCGCGAGGGCAGCTCGAACTGGACGTCGAGCAGCGTCTCCTCGAGGATCGAGCGCAGGCCGCGGGCGCCGGTCTCCCGCTCCAGGGCTTTGTTGGCGATCGCCTCGAGGCTGTCCTCGGCGAAGACCAGCTCGATGTCGTCGAACTCGAAGAAGCGCTGGAACTGGCGGGTGAGCGCGTGGCGCGGCTCGGTCAGGATCGTGCAGAGGTCGTCGCGGCTGAGCTGGTGGATCGCGGTGATCACCGGCAGGCGGCCGATGAACTCGGGGATCAGGCCGTATTCGATCAGGTCCTCGGGCAGCACCTGCTCGAACCACTCGCCGGCGTCCTTTTTCTCCCGCGAGGAGATTTCGGCGCCGAAGCCGATCCCGCGGTCGCCGACCCGCCGCTCGATCACCTTGTCGAGCTCGGCGAAGGAGCCGCCGCAGACGAAGAGGATGTTGGTGGTGTCGATCGTCAGGAACTCCTGGTGGGGGTGCTTGCGCCCTCCCTGCGGCGGCACCGAGGCGGTGGTCCCCTCGAGGATCTTCAGCAGCGCCTGCTGGACGCCTTCGCCGGAGACGTCCCGGGTGATCGACGGGTTGTCGGCTTTGCGCGCGATCTTGTCGATCTCGTCGATGTAGATGATTCCCGTTTCGGCCTTTTTGACGTCGAAGTCGGCGGCCTGGATCAGCTTCAGAAGGATGTTCTCGACGTCCTCGCCGACGTAGCCGGCCTCGGTCAGTGCGGTCGCGTCGGCAATCGCGAAGGGGACGTTGAGGATCCGGGCGAGGGTCTGGGCGAGGAGCGTCTTGCCGCAGCCGGTCGGGCCGAGCATCATGATGTTCGACTTCTGCAGCTCGACCTCGGTCTCCTCGGACTGGGCGATCTGGACCCGCTTGTAGTGGTTGTAGACGGCGACCGAAAGCGAGCGCTTGGCCTCGTCCTGGCCGACCACGTACTCCTGCAGGACGTCGAAGATTTCCTGCGGCTTGGGCAGGTTCTCCAGCTCGAAGGCAGGCGGCGCCGTCAGCTCCTCGTCGATGATCTCGTTGCAGAGGTCGATGCACTCGTCGCAGATGTAGACGCCGGGGCCGGCGATCAGCTTTTTGACCTGGCGCTGCGACTTGCCGCAGAAGCTGCAGAGGAGCTGCTCATTC
>DATFQO010000123.1:0-2186 GCA_035264245.1 Solirubrobacterales bacterium | reverse complement strand
CGGCAAGGGCTGCGCGATCTCCACCGCTGCCACCTCGCTGCTGACCGACGAGCTGGTCGGCAAGAGCCGCGAGGAGCTGCTGCGGCTACCGAAAGAGTTCGTCCTCGAGCTGCTCGGGATCGACATCTCGGCGACCCGGATGAAGTGCGCGATGCTGGGCCTGAAGATCGTCAAGAGCGCCTCCCTCGGCCAGTCGGCCGAATGGGAGGACGAGGGCGAGACCGGCGATCCCTCAGAAGCGGTCGCCGACCTCGGTCAGATTTAGCGAGACCGCAAAAAGTCCTCTTGAAGAGGAGTTTTTGCGGTCTCGGCGCAGCTAGAGCGCGCCCTGCTCCTTCGCCCGGGCGATCGTCTGCTCGCTCGGCTTCATCACCGCGAAGGCGGCGCCCCATGGGTCGGTGACCATCGCAAAGCGGCCGGCGGGGATGTCGATCGGGCCGAACATGACTTGGCCGCCTAGCTCCTTGATCTTGGCGACGGCCTCGTCGGTGTCGACGCTGCCGAAATAGACCATCCAGTGCGCCGGGACCCCGTCGGGGACACGGCCCTCGATGTTGGCCATGCCGCCGACCGCCCTGCCGTCGACCTGCCACTCGGTGTAGGTCATCTCGCCCATCTCGTGGTCCTCGAAGCCCCAGCCGAAGACGGCGCCGTAGAACTCCTTGGCCGCGGCGGGATCGCGGCTCTCCAGCTCGTTCCAGCCGACGGCGCCTTTCTCGTTCACCAATTCGGAGCCGGCGAAATCCCCCGGCTCCCAGATCCCGAAGAAGGCACCCTCGGGATCGGTGAAGAGCGCCAGCCGGCCGTACTCGGCGACCGCCATCGGCTCGGCGATCATCGTGCCGCCGTTTTCCTGAATCGCCCGGGCGATCGCATCCGCGTCGTCGACCGAGATGTAGGTGCTC
Source organism: Solirubrobacterales bacterium (assembly GCA_035264245.1). Classification (GTDB taxonomy): domain Bacteria; phylum Actinomycetota; class Thermoleophilia; order Solirubrobacterales; family 70-9; genus VAYN01. The sequence goes on along the minus strand of DATFQO010000123.1, from coordinate 1,281 downwards.
CAGGCAGGTGGCTGTCCCTCCTGCATCAGCGGCATAACCCCGGCGACGTCGCGACCGTCCTTTTTGGCTCGCCGGTAACCCGCCATTTCGACCGAGTTGGGCAGCTCCGGGATCTCCCAGCCGAAAATCTCACCGTAGAAGCGCTCCGCGCCCTCGATGTCCGGCGTCGCCAGGTCGACCCAGCAGGGGGTTCCGGGGGCGTAACTGGTCCTCTCGCTCATCAACTCGTCCTCTCTTAGAAGTTCCGTCGCCTATAAGACCACGGGCGGGGAGGAAAGTCATCGCCGCCTTGTGAACCTGCCCACCCGGGCACCCCGCTAAAATCCGACCAGAGAAGTAGGATTAAGTCTCGATTCGCACTAGCCACTGCCGCGCCCGCGGCGACTGGAGCACCCCTCTTGACCGACACCGCTGGAACCAAGATCCCCGTCTGCCCGGCAGCCGAGCTGCCGCCGGGCGAGATGCGCCTGGTCGAGCACGACGGCAGGAAGATCGGCGTCTTCAACTGCGACGGCACGCTGTACGCGATCGAGGACCGCTGCTCGCACGACAATGGACCGCTCGCCGAGGGCGAGTTCGACGCGGCCTCCTGCACGGTCGAGTGCCCGCGCCACGGTTCCCTCTTCGACCTCAGCACCGGTAGGCCGAAGACGCTCCCAGCTTTCCAGCCGGTGCAAACGTTCCCGGTAGCGATCGAGGACGACACCATCACCCTGGAGGTCGACTGAAATGGCAACGCCCGAGGTACTCGCCGAGAAGCGCGATCTGGCCGGCATCAACGCCGACTACAAGGAGAAGTTCGGCTTCAACGACTCGGAGGCGGGCTACGCCTACAAAGCCCCGAAGGGCCTGAGCCGCGAGATCGTCGAAACGATCTCCGACTTCAAGCAGGAGCCGCAGTGGATGCGGGACTTCCGGCTGAAGGCGCTGGAGCACTTCGAAAGCCGCCCGACCCCGAAATGGGGCGGCGACCTCGACCAGATCGACTTCGACGACATCCATTACTTCGTCCGAGCCTCGGAGAAGAACAGCCGCGACTGGAGCGAGGTCCCCGAGGACATCAAAAACACCTTCGACCGCCTGGGCATCCCCGAGGCCGAGCGCAAATTCCTCTCCGGAGTCGGCGCCCAATACGAGTCCGAGGTCGTCTACCACCAGGTGAACGAGAAGCTCGAGGCCCAGGGCGTGATCTTCACCGACATGGACACCGCCCTGCGCGAGCACGAGGACCTGGTCCGCGAGCACTGGGCGACGATCATCCCGCCGAACGACAACAAACTG
>DATFQO010000122.1:0-17242 GCA_035264245.1 Solirubrobacterales bacterium | reverse complement strand
GATCCCGAAGACCAGCGCGTAGATGTCGAGCAGGCCGGTGATCAGCATCAGCGCCAGGAAGCGCGGCACGACCAGGTTCTTGATCGGGTCGACCCCGAGCACCTGCAGGGCGTCGAGCTCCTCGCGGATCTTCCGGGCTCCCAGGTCGGCGGTGATCGCGGTGCCGGCGACGCCGGCGACCACCACGGCGGTCACGAAGGGGGCGAACTCGCGGATCGAGGCAAGGACGAAGAAGCCGCCGAGCCGGTCGAGCGTGCCGAAGAGGGTGAAGACGTTGGCCGCCTGCAGGCCCGGTGCGCCGAAGCCGAAGGCCACGGTCGAGACCAGCAGCGGGAACCAGCAGAGCTGCAGGGCGAAGAGGAACTGGCCGATGAACTCCTCGCCATAGGGATAGGGAGGCTTGACCGCGGAAACGATCGTCCGCGCGGTGAGGATCATCATCTCCCCCACCACTTCGAACAGAGACTTAGCGGGCAGGAATGCCCTGTTGACCGCGGATCCGACCATCTGCTCCTCCATCCGAGCTGCGCCCGCACGCACGCGGGCGCCCCGCTCGGTGCGCAGGAGTCTAGGGGATGCCGTACCGCCAACCGTTAGCCGCGTGTTGAGATCCCGCTAACCCCTTCGCCGGGGCGGAAACGCCTGCGAAGGCGGCCAAACCCCGTGCTATGTTCGGGCCGCTTTGCGGGGGACCGGAAGACATTCCCGGCACACCCGCCTCCGGACCATCGCGATCGGGTTAACCGCGCTGGCGGTGGCGGCGGTGCTTGGCGCCTGCGGTGGTGGCGGCGACTCCTCCGTGAGCGCCGAACCGAGTGGCACCTTCGAGGTCAAGGTGACCGACGCCAGCTTCCCCTCGCTGCAACGACTCGGCCAGACCTCGCTCCTGCGTCTGGGGATCCGCAACACCGGCGACCGCGCCGTGCCCGGCCTGACGGTCAGCTTCAAGATCAAGGGCCACGAAGGCGAAGACTCCTCGCTGCCCTTCGGCTTCAGCGATCCCCAGCCCGAAATCGCCCAGCCCGATCGTCCCGTCTGGGTGCTGTCGGCCACCTACCCGCGACTGCTGGACTCCTCCGATCCCGGCGGCGCCTCCACCTCGAACCCGAAGACCTTCGCCTTCGGCCCGCTGAAGCCCGGCGAGACGACGAGCGCGGTCTGGAAGCTGAGCGCGGTCCGCGCCGGCAAGTACACGCTGCTCTACGACATCAGCGCGGGGCTGGGCGGCGAAGCAAGGGCGGAGACCGAAGGCGGGGTCACCCCTGGCGGCTCGTTCTCGACCGAGATCAGCGAACGACTGCCGGAAACCGAAGTCACCGACAGCGGTGAAATCGTTGAGATCGAGAAAGGCAAGTAGGGCTTCTACGCTCGCGGTCGCGCTTGCGGCGACCATGGCCCTCGTCCTGCCGGCCTGCGGCTCGGCCAGCGACCAGAGCGGCGACACGGCCACCGCGACGACGAGCGCCAAGCGCGGCGTCGGGTTGAAGAAGATCGGGACCTTCGACGCGCCGGTCTACGTCACCGGGGCTCCAGGCTTCCCGCAGCTGCTCTTCGTCGTCGAGCAGGAAGGGCGGATCGCGGTCATCGACAGCGGCCGCCGGGCTGGGACCTTCCTCGACCTCCGCGACCGCGTCAACTACGGCGGCGAGCGGGGCCTGCTCTCGGTCGCCTTCCCGCCCGACTACGCGAGCAGCAAGCGCTTCTACGTCTATTACACGGACGCCGCGGGGGCGATCCAGATCGACGAGTTCCAGCGCCGCTCGGCGACCCGGGCGGCGGCCGGATCGCGGCGGCCGGTGATCACGATCCCCCACCCGGTCAACTCGAACCACAACGGCGGCCAGCTGCAGTTCCTCGACGACCTCCTCTACTTCGCCACCGGCGACGGCGGCTCCGGCGGCGATCCGCCCAACAACGCCCAGAACAAGGACGTCCTGCTGGGAAAGCTGCTGCGGATCGACCCCCGCGCCGCGGGCGGCAAGCCCTACTCGGTGCCCGCAAGCAACCCGTTCGTCGGCAAGCCGGGGCGCGACGAGATCTTCAGCTACGGGCTGCGCAACCCGTTCCGCTTCGCCTTCGACACTACCCACGGGCAGCCGCGGATCGCGATCGGTGACGTCGGCCAGAACGAGTTCGAGGAGCTCGACTACACGACGGTCGGCAAAGCCAGCGGCGCCAACTTCGGCTGGGACGCCCTCGAGGGGTTCTCGAAGTACACCGACGAGAACAGCGGCACCCCGGACCCGGGCGGCACGGTCAAGCCGATCTTCGCCTACCCCCACAGCCGGGGCGGCAGCTGCTCGATCATCGGCGGCTACGTCGTCCGCGACCCCCGGCTCGCCGGCCTGCGCGGCCGCTACGTCTACGCCGACCTCTGCGAGGGCCAGTTGCGCTCGCTGGTCCTCCACCTGAAGCGGGCGAGCGGCGACCGCAGGCTCGGCCTCCAGGTCTCCAGCCCCAGCTCCTTCGGCGAAGACCAGCGGCACCGGCTCTACGTCGCCTCGCTCGAAGGTCCCGTTTACCGGCTCGTCCCCCGCTGACGCGCGGAAGAATTTACATTCCGCGCGCATCTTGTTGCATCTTTTTGTCTACAGTTGCTTTCATGGTCGTGATGACCCCGAGAGAGAGCTGGACCGACACGCGCTTAGACGAGTTCGCGAAGCGGATAGACGAGCGCTTTGACGACGTGGATCGTCGTTTCGACGAGGTAAATCAGCGGTTCGCGCAGGTGGACCAGCGATTCGCGCAGATGGACCGCCGTTTCGAAACCCTCGAAATGAAGATGGAGGCTGGATTCGCTGCCGTCAACGGGCGCATCGACCGCCTCACCTTGGTTTTGATCGTCGGCTTGATCAGTCTCATCGCCACCCAGCTTTGAATCGCCGCTAGAGTTTGGCTGGTCAGCCAAACGGGCGAAGGGAGCTGTGGTGGAGAGCGGAACGGCGGCGCGAAGCACGGAGATGAACGGAGCGTCGGCCCCTGTCGCCGACTCGATCGAGGTCCTGAACCCGGCGACGGGTTCGCTGCTCGAGAGCGTCCCCGTCGACTCACCCGAGGCCGTCGCCGCGACCGTGGCGCGGGTCCGCGCCAACCAGCCCGAGTGGGAGGCGATGGGGATCGAGGGCCGCTACCACTGGCTTGGAAAGCTGCGCGACTGGCTGCTCGACAACCAGGAGCGGGTGCTGGACACGATGCAGGCCGAGACCGGCAAGGTCCGCGCCGACGCCAGCAACGAGCCGGCCTACCTCGCCGACCTGATCAACTTCTACGGCACCCGGGCGGCCAAGTTCATCGGCGAGGAGAGCATCCGCCCCCACACCCCGCTGCTGGCCGCGAAGAAGCTGCGGGTCCAGTATCGACCGCACCAGGTCGTCGGCATCATCAGCCCTTGGAACTTCCCCCTGATCCTCTCGCTCGGCGACGCGATCCCCGCCCTTCAGGCCGGCGCCGCGGTCGTCGTCAAGCCTTCCGAGTTCACGCCGCTCGGGCTGGCCGAGGTGATCGAGGCCTGGAAGAACGAGATCGGCGGTCCCGACGTCTTCGACTGCGTGCAGGGTGTCGGCGAGACCGGCGGGGCGCTGGTCGACGCCGTCGACTTCATCCAGTTCACCGGCTCCGACCGCACCGGCCGCAAGGTGATGGCGCGGGCGGCAGAGACCCTGACCCCGGTCAGCCTCGAGCTCGGCGGCAAGGACCCGATGATCGTCCTCGCCGATGCCGACCTCGACCGCGCCGCCAACGCCGCTGCCTGGGGCGGGATGATGAACTCGGGTCAGATCTGCATGTCGGTGGAGCGGATCTACGTCGAGGAGCCGGTCTACGACCAGTTCGTCAACAAGCTCACCGCCGAGGTAGGCCGCCTGCGCCAAGGGGCCGACGACGGCTCGGACCCGAAGGACGTCGGCGCGATGACCTCGCCGAACCAGACGGCGATCGTCGCGGACCACGTCAGCGACGCCCTCTCCTCCGGCGCCCGGGCGCTGACCGGCGGCAACCGGGTCGAGGGCCTCGGCGACTACTTCGAGCCCACCGTCCTGGTCGACGTCGACCACTCGATGAAGGTGATGCGCGACGAGACCTTCGGGCCGGTGGTCGGGGTGATGAAGGTCGGCGACCCCGAGGAGGCGATCAGGCTCGCCAACGACAGCCCCTACGGGCTCTCCGGCTCGGTCTTCGGCGAGCGCGAGCACGCCGAGCAGGTGGCCCGCCGGGTCGAGTGCGGCGCGATCAACGTCAACGACGTCCTCGTCAACTACTTCGCCACCGACGTCCCGATGGGCGGCTGGAAGCAGTCGGGCATCGGCACCCGCCATGGCGAACCGGGGATCAAGAAGTACTGCCGCAGCGAGTCCCTCGTCATCACCCGCTTCGGCGGCAAGCGCGAGCCGACCTGGTACCCCTACAGCAAGGCCCGCCGCCGCTTCCTCCCCGCCATCTCCCGCTTCTTCGGCGCCCGCGACTGGCGCCGGAAACTGGGGTTCAAAGGTTGAATCGTGGAGGAGGGAGTCGGCACCCCTCCTCCGGAATTGACCTCCCCTTCGCTTCGCTTCGGGGAGAACCTGCTGCGCGCTTCGCGCGCAGACATCAGATTGCATATCGCCGAACATTCCTGCGGAGGGGTGCCGACTCCCTCCTCGACAGCGCTTCGGCAGACGCTGATCCTCGAGACCGCATAAGACGTCGATATGCGACGTCTCTCGCGGTCTCGGCGAACAGAGATCTATAGCCAAACAACGTTCATGTCGCACAGTAGGCATCAGCTTGCACCCCGGTAGCCTCTCTAAGTTCATGGCAGAACGTGACTATCTAGCTGCAGTTCGCGACCGCGTCGTCGTCTTCGACGGCGGCATGGGCGCGACCCTGGAGCAGTTCGACCTGACCCAGGCCGATTACGGCGGGCTTGCCGGCAAATGCCACGAGGCGCTGGTCCTGAACCGGCCGGACGTGATCGAGGGCGTGCACACGTCGATGATCGAGGCCGGCGCCGAGGTGGTCGAGACCGACAGCTTCCAGGGCTCGCGGCTGAAGCTCGAGGAGTGGGGCCTCGGCGAGCACACGCTCGAGATCAACACCAGGGCCGCCGAAATCGCCCGCAGGGCCGTCGGCGAGGATCGCTTCGTCGCGGGCTCGATCGGCCCCACCGGCTTCCTCCCCGCCTCCACCGACCCGACGCTCGGCGACATCTCCTTCGGCCGCCTGGTCGAGGTCTTCGCCGAGCAGGCCGAGGGCCTGGTCGCGGGCGGCGCCGACCTGATCATGATCGAGACCGCGCAGGACATCCTCGAGGTCAAGGCGGCGATCTTCGGCGCTCGCGAGGCGTTCGCCAAGATCGGCCATACGCTGCCGATCCAGTGCAGCGTCTCGCTCCTGCCCAACGGCGGCAAGATGCTGCTCGGCACCGACATCCGCTCGGTGCTGACGACGCTGACCGCGCTCGAGGTCGACGTAATCGGCCTCAACTGCTCGACCGGACCCGAGGACATGCGCGACGCGATCCGCTTCCTCGGCGAGACCAGTCCGCTGCCGGTCCACTGCATCCCCAACGCGGGGCTGCCGCTGCAGGGCGACGAAGGCGAGACGATCTTCCCCGAGAAGCCCGAGCCCCTGGCGGCGACGCTGGGCGAGTTCGTCGAGCGCTACGGCGTCGGCATCGTCGGCGGCTGCTGCGGGACGACGCCGGAGCACATCGCCGCGATCCGCGAGCGGGTCGACGGTCGCACCCCCGGCGCCCGCCCGGCACCGGGGCCGATCGAGGTCTCCTCGATGATGACCTCCACCCCCCTCGTCCAGGAACCGCGGCCGACCCTGGTCGGCGAGCGGGTCAACTCGCAGGGCTCGAAGAAAGCGAAGGAACTGCTGCTCGCCGACGACTACGACGGGCTCGTCCAGGTCGCCGAAGACCAGGTCGAAGGCGGCGCCCACGTGCTCGACACCTGCGTCGCCCTGACCGAGCGCCAGGACGAGGACGAGCAGATGAGCTCGGTGGTGAAGCGGATCTCCCTCACCCAGCCGGCGCCGATCCAGGTCGACTCGACCGAGCCGGAGGTGATCAAGGCGGCGCTGGAGACGATCCCCGGTCGGGCGATCGTCAACTCGATCAACCTCGAGGCCGGCCGCGACAAGGCCGACGTCGTGATCCCGCTGGCCAAGGCCCACGGCGCCGCCCTGATCGCGCTGACGATCGACGAGGTCGGGATGGCGAAGACGGCCGAGCGCAAGGTCGAGATCGCCGAACGGATTCGCGACATCGCCTGCGGCGAGCACGGTCTCGACCCCGAGGCGCTGATCTTCGACGCCCTCACCTTCACCCTGACCACCGGCGACGAGGAGTGGCGGCCGTCGGCGGTCGAGACGATCGAGGGCATCCGCCGGATCAAGGCCGAGATCCCCGGGGTGAAGACCTCGCTCGGCGTCTCGAACGTCTCCTTCGGCGTCTCGCCCCGCCCGCGCGCGGTGCTCAACTCGGTCTTCCTCCACCACTGCGTCGAGGCCGGCCTCGACCTGGCGATGGTCAACCCGAACCACATCACCCCTTACGGAGAGATCGGCGAGGAGGAGCGGGAGCTCACCGACGACCTCGTCTTCAACCGCCGCGAGGACGCACTGGAGCGTTTCATCTCCCACTTCGAGTCGCAGGGAGAGGAGGCCGAAGCCGAGGTTGCCGATCCCACCGCGGGGATGGAGCCCGAGGAGGCTCTGCACTGGCACATCCTGCGCCGCAAGAAGGACGGGGTCGAGGACCAGATCGAGCGCTCGGTCGAGAAGATCGGCGCCGTCCCCACCCTGAACGAGGTGCTGCTGCCGGCGATGAAGGAGGTCGGCGACAAATTCGGCGCCGGCGAACTGATCCTGCCCTTCGTCCTGCAGTCGGCCGAAGTGATGAAGCGCGCGGTGGCGCAGCTGGAGAACCACCTCGACCGGATCGACGGCCACACCAAGGGCAAGGTCGTGATCGCGACCGTCTTCGGCGACGTCCACGACATCGGCAAGTCGCTCGTCAACACGATCCTCACCAACAACGGCTACACCGTGATCGACCTCGGCAAGCAGGTTCCGGTCGACGCGATCATCGAGGCCGCGGTCGAGAACGATGTTGACGCGATCGGCCTCTCGGCCCTGCTGGTCTCGACCTCGAAGCAGATGCCGACCTGCATCGCCGAGCTGCACCAGCGCGGGCTCGAGTTCCCGGTGCTGATCGGCGGCGCCGCGATCAACCGCGACTTCGGCCGCCGCACGCTCTACCCGAAGGGCAAGGAGTCCGACGAGGTCTACGAGCCCGGCGTCTTCTACTGCAAGGACGCCTTCCAGGGGCTGGACACGATGGACGCCCTGGTCGACGGCGAGGCGCGCGCGGCGCTGGTCGAGCGGATCAAGGGCGAGGCCAAGCAGCTGCGCGAGAAGCCGGTGGTGGTTGACGACGGGCCGCCGACCACGGATGACAGCGTCCGCTCCCAGACCAGCGCCGAGGTGGAGATCCCGAGCCCGCCGTTCTGGGGCGTTCGAGAGCTCGACGTCGACCTCGACGACGTCTACCCCTACCTCGACCGCCACGTCCTCTTCAAGCTGCACTGGGGCGGGCGGGGCGTGAAGGGCGAGGCTTGGCGCGAACTGATCGAGGGGACCGCCGAGGAGGAGGGCTTCGCGCCCCGCCTGGAGCGGATGTGGCGCGAGCAGGACTACCTCAACCCGCGGGTGCGCCTCGGCTACTTCCCCTGCAACGCCGACGGCAACGAGCTTGTCGTCTTCGACCCCGAGGACCCCGAGCGCGAGCTCGAGCGGCTCGTCTTCCCGCGCCAGCCGCGGCACGACCGGATCTGCCTGGCCGACTTCTACCGGCCGCTCGACTCGGGCGAACGCGACGTGGTCGCCCTGCAGGGCGTCACCGTCGGCCCCGAGGTGACCGAGCTGATCGAACGCCTCGAGCGCGAAGGAGAGTTCGCCGAGCAGCTCTACGTGCACGGCCTCGGGGTGCAGAGCGCCGAGGGCCTGGCCGAGTGGCTGCACTCCGATGTTCGGCGAGGGCTTGGGATCGACCCCGACCAGGGCCGCCGCTACTCCTGGGGCTACCCCGCCTGCCCGGACCAGTCCGAGCACGAGAAAGTCTGGCGGCTGCTCGACCTGGAGAAGATCGGGATGACCCTCTCCGGCGGCTATGCGGTGATGCCGGAGCAGTCGACGGTGGCGATCGTCGCCCACCACCCGCAGGCCGTCTACTTCGGGATGAAGTCGGGCTTCATCCCGGCCGAGAAGGCGCCGGACGAGCTGATCGCCGGCACCGCCCGCGGAGGCGAGCTGCCGCCGGAGTCCGATCCGGACCCCGGCGACGAAGGCGAGGGCGCCGAAGCGCCCTCCACCCCTGAGCTCAGCCGCTGAACCGGTCCGGAATCTGCGCCGGGTGCAGCGCCGGACGCTGCCAGTTGCGGCCTTCGTAGGCCTCCTCGAAGCCCGCCCGCCGCAGGTTGCGGCAGACGGCTGACCAGGAGGCGAGGTCGCATTCGCCGACCTCGACGAACACGGTATGGCAGCCGGCCCGATGAGCATCGAGCAGGCGCTGGTGCAGCAACGCGGCGTTGCAGCCCTGCCCGCGGGCGTGGGCCAGGGTCTGCCCGGCCCCGAGCTGGGCCACCCCGTCGGCGATCAGCATCGAGCCGGTCGCCACGGGCACCTCGTCGGGGCCCAGCGCCGCCGTGTAGCAATGCCACCCGTTCCGCTGCGGCAGGGAGAAGAACAGGGTCCCCGCCACCAGCGGCATCTCCAGCGCTTCCGCGGCGATCGTGCTCAGGCCTTCGCCTTCGGCTTCGTCCTGACCCAACCGGTAGATGACGATGCCGGGGTAGACGTCGAAGCTCGGCGGCGAGCCGTCGCGGACCATTTTCACCCAGCCGGCGCCGCGCTCGTAGCCTCGCTCCCCGAGCCAGCCTTCGGCCTCCGGGGCGCCGGGACGGCCGGCGGCAACCGGAATCCGGTAGTCGACTTCCCGCGCCCGCATCCATTCGACCGCCGCGGCGAGGTACCCGCCCGCGATCGCGTCGGGCTCCGCCGCCCCCTGGATCTGCTGCAGCAGATGGACTTCCGGCAGGTCGCCGAAGGCGGTCGCCTGCACCGGTCCAAACCGCTCTACTTCAACCCCCGATTCGGAGATTGCTTCCGGAACCACCGAGTCCCACATGTCGCGCCGGAAGCGCTGCGCGACCCTCTCCAAAACTGCCGAGTCGTATCTCACGGCTCACTTTCCCCCAGTTCGCGTGAGTTGTTGGCCGATTGCTCGACTCTATGCAAATTACTGTGGACCCGTCAAGGAACCTTGTCGATCTGGCTATGAAGTGGTGCGAGAAGGCGGGCCAGGCGCCGGTTGGATGGGACGGCGCCGGCCGCACGCCTTCTCTTAGCTGGGAGTGCCGGCCTGGGAATGGTGGCGGCACGCCGCTGTCGCGATACTAATCAAATACAACAGAGTTTTTTAGTACTTCGGCTGGCTGCCGCGTTTTGCGGGGTTTTATGGCTGCTGAGGACCCGGGCGCGCCCGTGGTTTCGACTCGAGTCGGACCGGCGTGGTCTGCAGCGCCTGCATTCGCAGATCGCTCCAGGTCAAGCCCTCGCGGACCAGGGCCGGCAGCCCGAGGGCGACGGCGGTGGCTATCTCGACCGCCTGCAGGATGACGCCGTAGGCGAGGGCGTCCTGGGTGCTGATGCCAAAGCCCGAGTGCAGGACGCTGATCACCGCCAGCTGGAAGACGCCGATGTTGGATGGCGTAGCCGGCACGACGGCGGTCACGTTGACCGCGAAGAGGACCGCGGCGGCGGCGCCGATCCCGGCCTGACCGTCCAGCCCGAGGGCGTAGAGCAGCGCCCAGCAGGCTGCCAGCTGGATCGCCCAGGCGGTCAGCTGGGCGGCGGCGGCGAGGGAGCCGTAACGCGGATCCCTGAACACGGTGAGCCCAGCCCTGACTTGGACCAGCGCCCGGTGGACCATCCCCCCCAACCGCGCCAGGCGGCCATTGCCGTTGCGCCGCATCAGCAGCGGCGCGAAGAGGACCACGATCAGGACCAGCAGCGGCACCAGGCTGAAGGCGAAAAGCTGCTTCGTCCCCGAATGGAACAGCGGCGTCGTCGAGACGATGATCACCCCGAGCAGGACCAGGGCGATCAGGTTGAGCAGGGTCTGCGAAACGAGGGTTCCCAGCAGGACCGGGAAGGTTTCCCGCATTCGGCCGCTGCGCCGGGCGAGGGTCAGGGCCCGGGCTGGCTCACCGAGGCGCGCCGGCAGCGTCGCCGACATCAGCACCCCGATCATCGTCGCCGAGGTGACGTCGCGGCGGCGGATCGGCCGGTTGGGAAGCGCCGCGCGGGCGATCCAGTACCAGGAGGCGGCGCGGAAGAAGAGTGAGCTGGCCATCAGGGCGCAGGCGATCAGCACCCAGGTGAGGTTCGAGCGGACGATGCTTTCGACGACCTTGTCGATGCCGATCTTCTGAGCCGCGAGCAGGGTCAGCCCGACTCCCAGGATCCCGGCCACGAGCAGGGCCAGGCGACGGGCCACGGCGCGCCCCTTCTTCCCCGCCTGGGCGGGCGGGGGATCGAGCGAGGGGAGCCGCTCGGCCGGTCGCCTGGGCCCGCCGTCGGCGGATCGCAGGCCGGCCCAGTGGGAGAACCTCTCGGCCGCGCGAACCGGCTTCGGCGCCTCGATCGCACGCTCGTAGACGGCGGTCACCTGGTCCGCCACCCGCGGCCACGCGTATCTCTGCGCGCTGCGCCGGGCGGCTTCCCCCATCTCCCGCAGACGCTCTGGCTCGTAGTGGACCCGCTGCAGCTCCTCGGCGAGGCGCTGCGGGTCCCCAGGCGGGACCAGGAGACCGTCGACGCCGTCGCTGACGACGTCGCTGTAGCCGGCGATCGCCGAGGCGATCACCGGGGTGCCGGCGGCGAAGGCCTCGGTCAGGACCATCCCGAAGCTCTCGCCGGAGAGCGAGGGGGCGCAGAGCAGGTCGGCGCGGTGGAGCTCGGCCCAGAGCTCCTCGCGGGAGACGCGGCCGCGAATGTCCATGAAGCGCAGCAGCTCGGGGTCGGCGAGGTAGCGCAGGACCTCCTCGCGTTCGGTGCCGATCACCGTCAGCCGGCAGGGGACGTGCTCGACCAGGGCGTTGAAGGCGGTGAGCAGGATCGGCAGCCCCTTGCGCTCCTCGGAGCGGCCGACGAAGAGGATCCGAAGATGGTCGCCGGACGGCTTCGGCTCCTTTGGCGCGGCGTCGACGTCGACGCCGTTGGGGATGATCCGGTACTCGCCGCCGAACCAGCGGCGACCGGTCCAGGCGGCAGCCTCGGAGACCGCGATCCGAGCAGAAAGCCGGTTGAAGACCCGGCGGGCGCCGAGCGCGTTGGCAATGTGGTTGGGAAGCGGCTTGGTCGCATAGGTGTGGAAGGTGCCCACCACCGGGTCCCGCGCGCCGAGCGTCGCGTTCCAGCCGACCAGCGGCACCACCGGCTCGTGCACGTGGATGACGTCGAATTCACCGCCGCGGACCAGGCGGCGGGGCGCCACCACCCCACCGGCGGGAAACGGGGCGAGGTTGGAGACCGAGCCATTGGCCCCAAAGCCCATCGTGCGTCCGAGCGGGGTCAGGTATTCGGGCATCTCGCGGTGTTCGGGAGAGGCCCGGTGCAGAACGCGGCTGACCCGCCCAGGAGGGTCTACGGGAGCGAGGACGCGGACATCGTGGCCTCGCCCGAGGAACTCCTCGGCAAGAGCCTCAACGTGCCGGTTCACGCCCCCCTGGTAGGACCAGGAATATGGCGAGACGAGACCTATGCGCACGAACGATTAAGGGTAGATCATCGCCCGGCAGGCGAAACACCGCTCGAGGGGGCGCCGAGGGCTTCAGGGTTGCGTGCCGATCAACCCGAGCATGCCGACTACGAGGGTCCCGATCAGACCGCCACCAATCTGGATCATGGTCCGCTTGAGGGCGCCGATTTCGTTCCGCACGTCGCGGACGTCTTCCCTGATTTCGACGACGCGACCGTTTAGGTCATCCAGCGGGAATCGGTCCAGGTCGATCGCACGGCTCTCATGCCTCCAAGCTAGGGGAAAAGTTCATACGTGTGGCGCACGAAATTGCAACTTTTCGTCTACTTCCATGGTCTTCTCGCTATTCGCGGCGCTCTCCGCCCAGGCGAACCCGGCGAAGACCAGCAGATAGGCGGTGCCGATCTCGAGCACGAGCGCGCCGGAGTCGTTGGCGAGGGTGCCGACGGCGGTTGCCGCCAAAGCCCCCAGCAGGCCGGCACGAATCGCCGGAACCCCCTCCACCCAGGCACGGAGACGATCTCGCCGAAGATAGGCGAGAGCGGCGGCCGCGACGACGATCGGCAGGAAGGCGAGCAGGACGGGGCGAACGAAGCTGTGGGCCGAGAGCTGGAGCCGCCGCTGCGCCACGTCCGCTAGGTCACCGAGCCCTCCGGCATCGAGGACCGAGCGGGTCAGGTGGGCGTTGGCGCCGCTGAGCAGATCGACCAGGGCGAGCAGCGCGATGACCGCGAGCGGCGCGGCGATCAAGGCCAGGGCCAGCGGGCGCCTACCGCGGCCCGTGATCACGGCGGCGGCGACGGCGGCTCCGACCGGGAAGACGATCGCGGCGCCGACATCGGCGCCGAAGCGGCCGGCGGCGAAGACGAAGGCGGCGAGGAGGCCGGACGCGACGAAGACCCAGGCCGCGGCCCGCCCCGAACTCCGCGGCGCGAACGCCGCCAAGCCCGCTCCCGTCCCGGCGACAACCAGGACCGCCAGCAGCGCCTCGAGCTCGTTGCCGATGCCGTAGAAACGGACGCCGAGGCCGGGGTTCGGCCCCAGCAGCGAGAGCGAGGTCAGCGGCGAACCGGCGATCACGTCGACCGCATAGGCGAGCACGGTCGCCGCGGCGGCGACGGCAAGGGCGCGATAACCCGGCAGGAGCCGCAGCGTCACGCCGGCGAGAAGCGGGCAGAGCAGCAGGACGAGCAGCCGTTCCGCCGTCTCTCCCGGCTCCAGGGCCGCTCCCAGGAGCAGGACGAGCGGCAGGTAGACGATCGCCAGCCCGGCGACGCGGACCGCCGGACGCGCGAGCCGGCCGCGGCTGAGCAGGGCAACCAGCACCAGCGCGAGCAGCCAGACGGCGACGTTCAGCCCGACCACCGGGCCGCGACGCTCGGAGATCACCGCCATGCGTTCCCCGAGCGATTCGGTCGCGCCCACGTCGACGCTCCCCTCGCTGCCGATCGGCTGTCCCGACATCTCCGAGGGCACCGGGATCCCGAAGTGCTCGAGGATCGTCGGCGCGACGTCGGTCGAGAGGACGTAGCCGTCCGTCCGGGTGCTGTCGGAGGTGAGGTTGCCGTCGAAGCCGTCGCCGGCGATCCCGATCGGCAACGGCTCGTCGGACTTCCCGGTCGGCCGGGCGATCGCGATCGTCAGGTCACCGGGACCGGGAGGCGGAAGGCGGATCAATTGGGCTTTGCGAACCACAAAAGCCCGCGGCGGAACGCCTGCCTGCCGCAAGGTGGAGGTGAGGAGCCCGGGAACGATGTCGGCCGGAGCCGATTCTGCGCGCTCGTTCACGGCCCGCCACCATGCGGCGCGATCGCCATTGCGCTCCGGCAGGTCCTGGTCGTAGAGAGAATCGAAGACGCGGTTTCCCTGACCGATGTCGAGGTAGGTCTGTGCGGCGGGGACCGTCCCTAGCCCGGCGCTCATCAGGCCCGGCGAAAGGCCGGCCCGCGCCAAGTCGCCCACGGTGATCTGCGGCGGCAGGAGCAGAAGCTGGGCTTCCGGCGGAGTTCTGGCGCCGGCCGCCGGTGCCAGAGCCAGGCACAGGGCGAGCGCTATCGTGGCCCCGATGGCCGATCGCACGTTCGCCAAGTTCACGTTTTTCAAGATCGATCCAGCCTGGCGTCGTCGGGACCCGGAGCTCCGTGCGGCCGACAAGCAGGAATTCCTCGCCGCCTGCGAGGACTTCGCGATCGACCGCTCCTTGCGCGCCTACTCAACCATAGGTACGCGCGGCGACGTCGACCTCGTCCTGCTCAGCCAGAGCCCCAACCTCAACGACATCCACACCTTCCACGTCGTCCTCGGACAGAGCGGGCTGGCGAAATGGACCAGCACGCCGCACTCGTTCCTCTCGATGACGAAACGCTCGCCCTACTCGGCCGAGGACGCCCGCCCGGAGATCTGCACCTCCGAGCGCAAGTACCTCTTCCTCTATCCGATGGTCAAGCAGCGCCGCTGGTACGGGCTGGCGCCGGAGGAGCGCGGCCGGATCATGAAAAGCCACATCGAGGTCGGCCGCCGCTACCCCGAGATCACGATCAACACGACCTACTCCTACGGGATCGACGACCAGGAGTTCGTCGTCTGCTTCGAGGGCGACGACCCGGGCGAATTCCTCGACCTCGTCAACGAGCTGCGCCCGACCGAGTCGAGCGAGTACACCGAGCGGGAGACGCCGATCTTCACCTGCGTGGCGATGTCGGCCCGCAAGGCGCTCGACGCGCTCGACGGCGTGCCGAGCGCCGTCGGCACCAGCGCCCCGGCGCTCGGCTGAAGCGCCGAGTTCCCTATTCTTTCGCGCTCCAATGAGCAAGATCGGAACTGAAGAGACCCCCCTGCGCGTCGCCATCGTCGGCGCCGGCCCCTCCGGCTTCTACGCCGCCGAGCACATCCTCAAGGACGGCGACCTCCACGCCCAGGTCGACCTCTTCGACCGCCTGCCGAGCCCGTTCGGGCTGGTCCGCGGCGGCGTCGCCCCCGACCATCCGAAGATCAAGTCGGTGATCCGCGTCTACGAGAAAACCGCGGCGCGCGAGGGCTTCCGCTTCTTCGGCAACGTCAAGATCGGCCACGACATCGAGGTGGAGGAGCTGGAACGCCTCTACCACGCGATCGTCTTCACGGTCGGCTGCGAGACCGACCGCCAGCTCGGGATCCCGGGCGAGGAGTTGCCCGGCAGCCACGCCGCCACCGCCTTCGTCGGCTGGTACAACGCCCACCCCGACTACGCCGACCACGAGTTCGACCTCTCCAGCGAGCGCGCCGTGGTGATCGGCAACGGCAACGTGGCGATGGACGTCGCCCGGATGCTGGCTCTCACCGACCACGAGCTGCGCCAGACCGACACCGCCGACCACGCGATCGAGGCCCTCGACGCGAAGCAGATCCGCGAGATCGTCGTCCTCGGCCGCCGCGGTCCGGTTCAGGCCGCCTTCACCAACCCGGAGATCAAGGAGCTCGGGGAGATGGAGGACGCCGACGTCGTCGTCGACCCCGCCGAGGTCGAGCTCGACCCGGCCAGCCAGGCTTTCCTCGAATCCGATGAGGCCGACAAGACGACCAAGGTCAACGTCGAGACGCTGAGGGAGTTCTCGCGGCGCCAGCCGGAGGGCAAGAAACAGCGGATCGTCCTCCGCTTCCTCGCCTCCCCGGTCGAGCTCAAGGGCGACGGCAAGGTCGAATCGATCGTCGTCGGTCGCAACGAGCTGGTCGAGGAAGGCGGCGCCCTGCGCGCCAAGGACACCGGCGAGCGCGAAGAGCTCGAGTGCGGCCTGGTCCTGCGCTCGGTCGGCTACACCGGCATCCCCATCGAGGGGGTGCCCTTCGACGAGCGGCGCGGCCTGATCCTCAACGAAGGCGGCCGCATCCTCGACTCGCACGACGCCGGGCACAAGGTCGGCCACTACACCGCCGGCTGGATCAAGCGCGGCCCCTCCGGCGTGATCGGGACCAACAAGAAAGACGCGCTGGAGACCGTCCAGCACCTGCTCGCCGATGTCGAGTCCGGGACGCTGATCAGCCCCGAGAATCCCGACCCCGTCGCCGTCGAGGACCTGCTGCGCGAGCGCGGCACCCGCTACGTCAGCTTCGGGGACTGGCAGGCGATCAACGCGGCCGAGGTGGGCCGCGGCGAGCCGCACGGCCGGCCCCGGGTCAAGTTCGTCCGGGTCGAGGAGATGCTCGAGACCCTCGGCGAGCGCCTCCCCGGCTAAGCAGTGGCCGCCGACCTCGCCGAGCTGGAGGGGATGATCGAGGCCGCCCTGCCGGGCGCCGCGGTCGAGGTGATCGACGAAACCGGCACCGGCGACCACCTGCGGGCGACGGTCAGCGCTCCCCAGTTCGAGGGCCTCTCGCGGATCGACCAGCACCGCCTGGTCAAGGCCGCGGTCAAGGAGCGCTTCGACGACGGCACGATCCACGCGCTGTCGGTGAAGACCAGCATCCCCGGCTAAGTCACACCCACTCGTCAGACCCGACGACAAAATGTTACATTCTGCGCACCACTCGTGCGGCATTGCCGCCTACGCTGGAGCGATGAGATTGAGATCAACCTGGACCGACTCCCGACTTGACGACTTCAAAGCAGGGGTCGAGTCGCGCCTGGATGAGTTGAGCAGCCGTGTCGACGGACTGCAGCAGACGATGACCAACGGATTTCTCACCCTCGTCGTGATCATGGTGACCGGCTTCATGGGTCTCGCCGGCCTGATCGTCACCAAGCTCTAGGCCGAGCGGCTCGTCTCCCTACAATGCCCCACATGGCCGACCCAGAGCTGAAGTCGAAAATCGAAGAGTTGATTGCCGCCAACCCGGTCCTGCTGTTCATGAAAGGGACCCCGGACATGCCGCGCTGTGGCTTCTCGATGCGCGTCGTTCAGGTCTTGGACCAGGTCGACGTCGACTACGGCGCGATCGACGTCCTCCCCGCGCTGCAGCCGCTGCGCGAAGTGACGACGGAGATCTCGGACTGGCAGACCTTCCCGCAGCTCTACGTCAACGGCGAGCTGCTCGGCGGCTGCGACATCATCGAGGAGATGTTCGAGTCCGGCGAGCTGGCCGAAGCCCTCGGCGTCGAGCAGCCAGAAGTCACTGCATCGCCCGCAGAGAGCCTGCCGGCGCAGTCACCGCCCCTGCAAATCGAATAGCAGCCGTCGACTGACCAAGCAGGTCAAGGACGAAGGGAGCGAAGCGTGCTCTGCACGCGAGCGACTGAGGACGCAGAGATGCGCAGGTCAGACGGCGGCTGCCGCGTCCTCTTTCACCTGGAAAGAGGATCCGCAGCCACAGGCAGCGACAACGTTCGGGTTGTTGACCTGGAAGCCGGCGCCCTGGAGGCCTTCGACGTAGTCGACCTCCGAGCCGAAGACGAACTGCATGCTGACCTTGTCGACGATGACGGCGACGCCGTCGACCTCGAAGACGTTGTCGTCCTCCTTGGCC
>DATFQO010000121.1:0-3128 GCA_035264245.1 Solirubrobacterales bacterium | reverse complement strand
AGCTCGGAGATATGGACCCAGCGCACCGGCGCGGCCGCCGCCCCGACGCCGGCCGCGAGGCCGAGGTCGAGGTCGTCGAGCAGGCTCTGGACGGTGAGCACCGTGGCCTTAACTTCGGCGGAGGCGATCGGCTCGCGCAGGCGGGGTGGCCGCCCCGCTGACGACCTGCTCCCAGGCCTCGGTGAGGACGCCGCGCAGCACGTCGTGGATCTCTTCGAACTGCTCGCTGTCGGCGATCAGCGGCGGCGCCAGCTGGATCACGGGATCGCCGCGGTCGTCGGCACGGCAGATCAGACCGCGCTTGTAGAGCTCACCGGAGAGGAAGCCGCGCAGTAGCCGCTCGGACTCCTCGTCGTCGAAGCTCTCTTTCGTCTCCTTGTCTTTGACCAGCTCGACCGCGTGGAAGTAGCCGGCACCGCGCACGTCGCCGACGATCGGCAGGTCGTGCAGGGTCTCCAGCATCCCCCGGAACTCGGCCTCCTTGGCGAGCACATGGCCGCAGAGGTCCTCGCGCTCGTAGACGTCGAGGTTGGCCATCGCGATCGCGGCGGCGACCGGGTGGCCGGCGAAGGTGAAGCCGTGGGCGAAGGAGGCGTCGCCCTCCATGAACGGCGCCGCCACCTCGTCGGAGATCATCAGCACGTCGTAGGTGTCGCAGATCTCGCGCACCCGCTGGAAGTAGCCGTCGGGCGGGACGAAGCAGCCGCCGGCGTTCTGGACCGGCTCGAGAATCACCGCGGCGACGGTCTCAGGGCCCTCGAAGACGATCCGCTCCTCGATCGCGTCCGCCACCCAGAGCGGGTCCTTGTTGTCGGGCCAGCGGTAGATGTTGGTGTTGGGGACGTGGCAGCCCCCGGGGGTGAGGGGCTCGAACTGGCTGCGCAGCTCGGTGATCCCGGTGGCGGAGAGCGCTCCGAAGGAGGTGCCGTGGTAGGCCACCTCGCGGGCGATCACCTTGTGCTTCTGACCTTTGCCGTGCATCCGGTGGTAGTTGCGAGCCAGCTTCAGCGCCGACTCGACCGCCTCCGAACCACCGGAGGTGAAGAAGACACGGTTGAGATCCCCGGGCGCCAGCGACGCGATCCGCGCAGCCAGTTCGATCGCCTTGGGGTGTGCGTAGGACCAGAGGGTGTAGAAGTCGAGCTCCTCGACCTGGCGCGCCGCCGCCTCGCCGTACTCGGTGCGGCCGTGGCCGGCGTTGACGCAGAAGAGGCCGGAGAGGCCGTCGAGGTAGCGGTTGCCGTGGTCGTCGAAGACGTAGCAGCCCTCGGCCCGGGTGATGATCGGGACCTCGTGGTCGGGGCCGTAGCCGCCCATCCTCGAAAAGTGCATCCAGAGGTGCTGGCGGGCCAGTTGCTGAAGATCGGTTCCTGCTGGGGCCTGCGACGCGGTGGCCATTACGCCCTCCTCCTCGGATTACGACGTTCTGGACAAAGCTAGACCCAGAAACCAACATTCGCAAGTGGTCTTTGGGTCAAGGACTGGGAGCAGGATTGTACGTGATGTACAAGCCAATACTGTGCTTTTAGGACATTCGCCACTTGCGCAGCCTTCCACCGGGGCTTACCGTCGCTGATAGACAGCCGCACATTCGGGTAGTGGCTGGCCACCTACAGGAGGCCCGGACAGGACCGATGGACGCCCACGGAGATACCCCCAGCGTCGAGCTGCGAAGCGTGACCAAGCGCTTCGAGGGACTGGTCGCGGTCGACGATCTCAGCCTGGACCTGGCGCGCGGGGAGTTCTTCACCCTGCTGGGGCCGAGCGGTTGCGGCAAGACGACGACGCTGCGGATGATCGCCGGGTTCGAGCGCCCGAGCGGCGGCGAGATCCGGATCGAGGGCGAGGACGTGGCGCAGCTGCCGCCGCACAGACGCCCGACCAACACCGTCTTCCAGAGCTACGCGCTCTTCCCCCACCTCAGCGTCGAGGCCAACGTCGCCTTCGGGCTGAAGCGCAAAAAGGTCGCCAAGGCCGAGATCGCCGAGCGGGTCGAGGCGGAGCTCGAGCGGGTCGGGTTGGCCTCCCACGCGAACCGCCGGCCCTCGCAGCTGTCCGGCGGGATGCAGCAGCGGGTGGCGCTGGCGCGGGCGCTCGTCAACCTGCCGAAGGTCCTGCTCCTCGACGAGCCGCTCGGCGCGCTCGACCTGAAGCTGCGCAAGGAACTGCAGGTCGAGCTGAAGCGGATCCAGCGCGACGTCGGCATCACCTTCGTCTACGTCACCCACGACCAGGAGGAGGCGTTGACGATGAGCGACCGGATCGCGGTGATGAACCGCGGCCGGGTCGAGCAGGTCGCCGCTCCCGAGGAGGTCTACGACCGTCCCGCGACCACCTTCGTCGCCGGCTTCATCGGCGTATCCAACCTGATGCCGGCGACCGTGACCGGCGACCACGAGGTGAGGCTCGACGAGGGGACGACGATCTCGACCGCGACCGGAGGGTTCTCGGCCGGCGACCGCTGCCACGCGGTGGTGCGACCGGAGAAGCTGCGGGTCGAGTTGGGAGAGGACGGCGGCGAGCATGCCGATCACCCTCGGGTCGAGGGCACGGTGACCAGCTCGCTCTACCTCGGCACCTCGACCCAGATCGCGGTCGACCTCGGCGAGGGGGTGCGGATGACCGTCCTCGTCCCCAACGCCGACGAGGCCGACCGCCAGCGCCTGCCCGGCGGCGGCGCCCGCGTCACGCTCAGCTGGGAGCCCGAGCACATGCACCTTGTCCGCGAGTCCCCCAGCGGGGTTCCCGCGGAGAGCAACGGCGGCGCCAGCGCCGCCGACCAGTCACAACAACTGGAAACGAGCCAGGGAGGTTGACCCGCAGATGATGAGCAGCAAGAAGGACCCACGCAGGAGCCCGGCAATCCTTGCCGTCCTGATTGCGGCGGCGGTGCTGGCCCTCGGGCTCGCCGCCTGTGGCGGCGGCGACAGCATCAACGGCGGCGACACCGAATCCGAAGAAGTGAAGCTGGAAAAGAAGGCCTCGGGTGACGTGACGATCTCCAACTGGCCGCTCTACATCGACGAAAAGACCGTGCCCGACTTCGAAAAGTCGAGCGGGGTCAAGGTCGACTACATCGAGGACGTCAACGCCAACGAAGAGTTCTTCGCGAAGATGGACCCGCTGCT
>DATFQO010000120.1:0-22935 GCA_035264245.1 Solirubrobacterales bacterium | reverse complement strand
TACTCGCCGGCGATGACCGACTTCATCTTCATGGTCAAAGAGACCTCGCACATGTTCATCACCGGCCCGGAAGTGATCAAAACGGTGACCGGCGAGGAAGTCGAGTTCGAGGAGCTCGGCGGGGCGATGAGCCACAACTCGAAGTCCGGCGTCGCCCACTTCGCCTCCGAGGACGAGGAGACCTGCCTCGAGGACGTCCGCTACCTGATGAGCTTCCTGCCCTCCAACAACCTCGAGGCGCCGCCGCGCTTCGAGCCGAGCGACGACCCCGAGCGCGAAGACGACGAGCTCGACACGCTGGTCCCCAACGACCCGCAGAAGCCCTACGACATGCGCGACGTGATCGCCCGCGTCGTCGACGACGAGGAGTTCTTCGAGGTCCACGAGCACTTCGCGAAGAACATCGTCTGCGGCTTCAGTCGCCTCGACGGCTATCCGATCGGGATCGTCGGCAACCAGCCGGCCTTCCTCGCCGGCGTGCTCGACATCGAGGCCTCCGAGAAGGCGGCTCGGTTCGTGCGGACCTGCGATTGCTACAACGTCCCGATCGTCACCTTCACCGACGTTCCCGGCTTCCTCCCCGGCACCGACCAGGAGTGGAACGGGATCATCCGCCACGGCGCCAAGCTGCTCTACGCCTTCACCGAGGCGACGGTGCCGAAGCTCACCGTCGTCACCCGCAAGGCCTACGGCGGCGCCTATGACGTCATGAACTCCAAGCACATGCTGGCCGACTACAACGTCGCCTGGCCGACGGCAGAGGTCGCGGTGATGGGCCCCGAGGGCGCCGTCAACATCATCTACCGCAAGGACATCGCCAACTCGCCGACCCCCGACGAGCGCCGCCAGAAGCTGATCGACGACTACAAAGCCCACTTCGCCAACCCCTACGCGGCGGCGGAGCGCGGCTATATCGACGACGTCATCGAGCCCCGCCAGACCCGCCCGAAGCTGATCCGGGCGCTCCGGATGCTGCAGACCAAGCGGGTCGACCAGCCGAAGCGCAAGCACGGCAACATCCCGCTGTAGCTAGAGGGGAGGGGGCCGGTGGGGGGTGCCTGGGAGCACCTCCGCCGAGTGAAGCGGGGAATAGCTGGCGCCACAAAGGCGGCCGGCTCGGCTCCATGCTGAGTACCCAGTCACCCCCCACCGGCCCCTCCCCGGTTCCGTGACACTTCTTCAACAGCGCGTTCGTCCTTTGTGGGGCTATAGAGGTACAAAGGACGAACGCCGCTCGGGACGGGTTAGGCTTGGCTCCATGTTTGCGGGGATCTTTGAACTGCTTATAGAGGCCGGAGGTCGCTTTCTTGGGGCGATCGGCTTCGAACGATTCATCGAACGGGATGAGGCCAAGTCTGACCCGCGCACCCTCCCGCCGCCCGGCTGAGCCGGTTCTTTCTTCGACTCCGCTCTCGTACGACAACTGCCGGTCCCGTCCGAGAAGGCGGCTACTTTGCGGCAATGGATCTGAAGAGCGTCCCCGTCAAGAGCAACGACGTCCGCGTCCCTAGGCCCGAGGTGGGGATCGCCTATCTGGTCGAGCGCTACAGCGCCGACAGCGTCAAGGCGGTGATCCTGCACCCGGAGGACTTCGCCGAGTTGCGGAGCCGGGCTCAGATGCTCGAGGAGGCGGCGCGGCCGGTCGGGCTCGAGCTGAGCGAGGTCGAGGCGAAGGCACACCGGATCGCCGAGCTCCGCGAGGGGGAGCTGGTCGAAGACGAGGCGGCTGTCCGCAGCCTGCTCGGAATTTGAGCTTCGCGGCCGGCGAGGTGTACTGGGCGGTCGTGCCCGCTACGCCGCGGGCGCCGTTCCAGGTCCACGTCAAGGACAAGCCCCCGGTCGAGGTCCCCGATGCGAAGACGATCGTCACGGGGCTGCGCAAGGGAGGGGACGCCGAGCTTCGCTTCGTGGTCGAGGCCAAGGCCAGGCCGGTGCTCCTGCTCTCCGATCGGGTCGACGAGCGGACCGGCGACCTCTTCGGGTTGCGCCTGGTGCGGCTCGCCTCCCTGGACGAGGAGGAGGCGGCGGGGGTTAGGGATCAGCGGCAGGCCGGGCTCTTCCATCTCAAACCGGCGCGGTTCCCGGATCTGGAGGAGGAGTACGCGGCGCTGATCAGCGCGCCGATCCGAGTCCACGAGTCCGCCGTCGACTCCGGCAGCCGGCTCGGGGGCCTCGACCAGAACGAGATGCGGGTTCTGGCCGAGCGCTTCGTCAGCTACTGGCAGCTCGACCTCAACCAGCTGCTGATCGGGAAGATCCGCGAGCTGCTGAGGAAACGGGATTCCGCCTAGATCAGGTTGCCTCGCCACGCTCCTCGATTTCCTCGCCGATGTGATCGGCTCGTTCTCGAGCCACCGCCTCGACTTCAGCGATCACCGGCGCATACCAGCCCTCGGCCTCGGCCTCGGCCCTAACCGTCGAGACGGCTTGCTTGATCCCGGTTGCGGTCGCTCGCACCAAGGGGAAGAACCGCCGTGGAGACAGGTCGCAGCCGGCGCTCATGTCGAGCCAGTCGGCAAGCTGGATGGAGTCGGGATCGAAGTTGCCGCCGATCGCCATCGCCATCTCGCGGTCGAGGTCATAGACGGCGGTCGAGACGATGTCGTAGAGGGGGGCGAGCCGCCGCCCATCGCGGGTGAAGAGGATCGCGAAGTTCTTACCGTGGGCATCGCTGTTGCCAAGGACGAAGTTGAGGACCGCGGACCTCACCATCGCGTTCATGTCACCGCCGCGCCCGATCTCTCCCAGCACGCGGTGGAAATGGCGGAAGCCTGGACCGCTGTTCGCCTCGTACTTGAGGTTGGTGGGCACCCCGAGGGCCTGGCAGAGGTCCTCCTGATGAAGGCGCACGGTTATCCCGTCCTGCTCGGCCCGGTCAAAGCGCGAGGAGATCAGGCAGGTACGGTCGCCGATGGTCGCGAGGGCGGTCTTCGCGGCGTCCAGCCCTATGCGCCCGGCAACGGTCATGCAGAACATCTCGTTGACGGCGAGACCGGGATACTCATCGCCGAACTCTGGCTTGATCAGGTGGGTGCTTGGCGCGTCGCCTACCGGTTCTCCGAACCCGCCGCTCTCGTTGCGGACGAGCGCCAGCTTGCGCTGCACTCCGGCGAGGCTCAGGCGCAGCTTGCCGCTGGCTCTGGTTACGCCGAGCGGCCGCCTGGGCAACTCGTTCACCAGCTCGATCAACCGATCCTCGGATAGCCAATTCACCCCGGCCGCCTCGCTCTCGAGGCGCTCTTGCTCGGGGAGGATGACGACGGCTCCCGCGCAGTCGCGGCCAACCCGGGCGAGGAGCGCATAGCTGTCGTGCACGCTCACCTGAAGCTCGCGGGCAAGCTCTTCGCGCCGCCCGCTCTCCGGGAGTAGACCTTCGAAATAAGCCCTGGTGGCCGCAGGGTCGAACGGCTCCTCCCGCACAGGCAGCGAATGGCTGAGGACGACGGCGCCTGGATCGGCGCTCTCGACCACCGTCTCGGAGTAGGCGAAGGCGTAGTCGGTTGCGGTGCCAGGCTGCAGGGTTCCGACGCGGCGGCCGTATAGGTAGACAGCGAGCGCCATCACATCTGCTGGTCGGGGAACCAGACCCGGTCCCGCGGCTCGGTCGAGAGCCGCAGACCGGCAGCGGCGAGGACGCGCGCCAGCATGTCGAAGCGCACCGTCGCCTTGCCTTGCTCGATCGCGAAGACGGTGCGGGGGCTGACATTTGCGGCGAAGGCGAGGTCGTCTTGGCTCATGCCTTGGCGGCGGCGAGCGGCGCGGAGCCGCCGGCCGAGTGCTTCGGCTTCGCTGGCCACCACTGGAGAAGGGTCGACATGTCCCCGTTGGTTCTGGAAATTTCGCATGATCGTGCGAGTTTAGCTGCTTCCGAACCTCAAGACCTAATTCTCGCATGATCGTGCGAGAAACAGGCTTACTCGACGTGAAGTCGGTTAGCTTCGCACGATCGTGCGAACTACGGGACCGCAGTCGCCTCGGTCTCGACCCCGCCGCCCGCGCCGCGGCCGCCGGTGGCTCCGCCCTCCTCGGCTCCGAGGCGGTGGGCGAGGTAGACGGGGATGATCGAGATCAGGATCACGAGGACGGCTACGGCGTTGACGATCGGCAGTTCGTGGGGGCGGAAGAGGTTGGAGTAGATCCAGATCGGCAGGGTCTGTTCGCCGGCGCCGATCGTAAAGTTGGTGACGATGATCTCGTCGAAGGAGAGGGCGAAGGCGAGCAGGCCGCCGGCCATCAGGGCACTTTTCATCCCGGGAAAGGTGACGTAGCGGAAGGTCTGCCAGGAGTGGGCGCCGAGGTCGGCCGAGGCCTCCTCGAAGGAGCCGGAGAGGCGGCGCAGGCGGGCGACGGCGTTGTTGTAGACGACGACGATGCAGAAGGTCGCGTGGCCGACGATCACCGTGAAGAGGCTGAGCGGGACGTCGAGGACCTGGGTGAAGGTGTTCGAGATCGCGACGCCGGTGACGATCCCCGGCAGGGCGATCGGCAGGATCACCAGGAAGGAGATCGTCTCGCGGCCGAAGAAGCGGTGGCGGGCAACGGCGAGCGCGGCGAGCGTCCCCAGCACCATCGCGAGCGCCGCCGCGATCACCCCCGCTTTCAGCGAGGTGTAGAAGGCTTCGATCGCGGCCTCGTCGTTGAACGCCTGCGAGAACCAGTGGGTGGTGAAGCCGGGCGGCGGCCACTCGAGGATCTTGCTCGAGTTGAAGGCGTAGATCCCGATCACGATCAGGGGGACGTAGATGAAGGCGAGCCCGACTGCGACGGCGAGCCGCAGCAGCAACCGGGAGCGTCTGGAGAGTCTCATCGGCGCGCCGTCCCCATCAGACGTGCTCGAAGGCCCCGAGCCGGCGGGCGACCAGGAGGTAGGCGATCATCACCACGATCGGGATGATCGCCAGGGCCGCGGCGAAGGGC
This sequence comes from Solirubrobacterales bacterium, assembly GCA_035264245.1. GTDB lineage: Bacteria > Actinomycetota > Thermoleophilia > Solirubrobacterales > 70-9 > VAYN01. The sequence goes on along the minus strand of DATFQO010000120.1, from coordinate 18,018 downwards.
TGGTTGTTGGCGATGTTGCTGAAGATGACGTTGCCGATGAACTGCTCGTTGGAGACCAGCCGCGGCGTGATGTAGTCGCCCAGGGTCAGCGAGAAGGTGAAGATCGAGCCGGCGACGACGGCGGGGAAGGTGAGCGGCAGGATCACCCGGCGGAAGGTGGTGAAGGGGGAGGCACCGAGGTCCTCGGAGGCGCTGATCAGGGAGTTCGGCAGCCGCTCCAGCCCGGCGTAGATCGGCAGGATCATGTACGGCAGCCAGAGGTAGCTGAACACCAGCCAGACGGCGGTGGTGCCGTAGCCGGGACCGTGCAGCCCGATCGGTTCCAGCGCCCAGTTGATCGCGCCGTTGGACGACAGCAGCGTCCGCCAGGCGTAGACCTTGACCAGGTAGCTGGACCAGAGCGGCAGCAGGATCGCGATCACCAACAGCGCCTTGCCGCGCCGACTTGCCACCTTTGCCATGTAGAAGGCGATCGGGAAAGCGATGATCGCATCGGTGAGCGTCACCAGCAGCGCGGTCCGGATCGTCCGCCAGGCGATCGTCCGGTAGACCGGTTCGTCGACCAGCGCTTCGAAGTTTTCGAGGGTGAATTCCTTGATCGTCAGCCCGCTGAGCGGGTCGACCGACCAGAAGGCCGCGACCAGCAGCAGGGCCAGCGAGCCCAGGTAGCCGATCACCAGCCAGCCGACCGGGCCGGCCAGCAGCGCCCCTACCTGCAGGCGCTCGCGACCGTGGAAGAGGCCGGCCAGGCGACGCCCGGCCGACCTCCCCTCCACAGCCGCTTCAGATGCCATCGATCAGGACCGGCTCAGCCTTTGATCGTGGTCCAGGCTTTGACCCAGTCGTTGTAGTCCTTGCAATCTTCTTCGCCGTTGCCGCAGTCGGCGAGCGGGGTTTCCCAGTAGTAGACCCGCTTCCAGAACTCCGGTTCTTCGGCGTGGTATTCGGCGCAGAAGTTCTTGTTCGCCGTTTCCTTGCAGGCGAGTTCCTGCGCCGGTGCCTCACCGAACCATTCGGCGACCTCGGCGTTGATTTTCGGTTCGACGATCCAGTTCATCCACTCGTACATGCAGTTGGGATGTTTGGCGTCCTTGGCCAGCATCCAGGTGTCCGACCAGCCGGTCGCACCCTCCTTCGGCAGGAAGCCCTGGCTCGCCGGGCTGGCTTTGACCGGCACGCCTTCTTCCTGCAGCGCGAAGTACTGGTACTGCCAGGTGGTGCCGACCGTGATGTCGCCGCCGGCGTAGGCGGAGATCTGCTTGGCCGCTTCAGCCCAGTATTCGCCGACCAGTGGCTTCTGTTCTTCCAGCAGCCCGACGGCCGCGTCGAACTGTTCCTGGTTCAGCTCGTAGGGATTTTCGATCCCCAGGTCCGGCTCGTGCGTCTTCAGGTAGACCGCGGCTTCGGCGATCGACATCGGATCGTCGTACTGACTGATCTTGCCTTTGTACTTGGTGGCGACTTTGGGATCGAGGGTGACGTCCCAAGAGTCCGGTGCCGGGCTGACGTCGTTGCCGTTCCACATCAGCAAGTTGGCGCCGCGGCCGTGGGGGATGCCGTAGTTGACACCGTCGAAGGTGTTGTACGGCTGGTCCTTGAGATCGGCGAAGACCGTCTCGTAGTTGGGGACGAGATCGACGTTGACCGGGGCGACGAGACCGGCCGCGACGAGCCGTGCGGTGGCGTTGCCGGATGCCGAGACGCCGTCGTACTGCCCGGTTTTCATCAGCTCGACCATTTCGTCGGACGTGCCGGCTTCCTTGTTGTTGACTTTGCAGCCGGTCTTCTGTTCGAACGGTTTGCTCCATTCCGGTTCGACGTAGCCGGCCCAGGAGATCAGCGAGACTTCGCCCTCTCCCTTGCCGACCTTCTGGAGCTCTTCGCTGGTGTCGCCGCTGGTCGAGTCGCTGCCGCCGCCACAACCGGCGAGGGCGAGCATGAATACGACCAGGCCGGCAACGACGAGCCACGCCATGCGGGCGGGGTTGCCATCCCTTCTGCTCATGATGGTGCTACCTCCTGTTTGGTTGACTTCCCGCCGACGGCGGCCGCTTGCTCGGGGCGCCACCCGACTTGGACTTCGCTTCCCTGCCCTGGCAACGCGCCCGGGGACGCGCTCTCCACGTTTTGCCTGACCAGCTGGAGCTTCTCCCCTTTGTCCAGCTGGACCGTGAAGCGGGTGACGCTGCCGGCGTAGGCGACGTCGACGACGCGACCGGTCTCGGTGTGGAGGCCGTCGGTCGGAGCACCCGGCTGCAGCAGCTCGATCTTCTCGGGGCGAATCGTCATCCGCTCGCCGCCCCGCTCGATCAGGTTGGAGACACCGACGAAGCCGGCGACGAACTCGTTGGCCGGGCGCTCGTAGAGCTCGAGCGGGGAGCTCACCTGCTCGATCCGGCCGTCCTTGAAGACGGCAATCCGGTCGCTCATCGTCAACGCCTCGTCCTGGTCGTGGGTGACGTAGACGAAGGTGATCCCGACCTCGCCCTGGATCGACTTCAGCTCGGTCTGCATCTCGACCCGCAGCTTCAGGTCCAGCGCGCCGAGCGGCTCGTCGAGGAGCAGGACCTTGGGCCGGTTGACGATCGCCCGCGCCAGCGCGACCCGCTGGCGCTGGCCGCCGGAGAGCTCGCCCGGCTTGCGGTCCGCGTAGCCGGGCAGGCGCACCATCTCCAGCGCCTCGTCGCCGCGCCTGGCCCGCTCGGCCTTGTCAACGCCGGCGACCCTCATCCCGTAGGCGACGTTCTCGCCGACGGTCATGTGGGGGAAGAGGGCGTAATCCTGGAAGACCGTGTTGACCGCGCGGTCGTAGGGCGGGACGCCGCTGACGTCCTCGCCGGCCAGCTCGATCGTCCCCTCGGTCGGGTCCTCGAAGCCGGCGATCATCCGCAGCGTCGTCGTCTTGCCCGAGCCGGATGGCCCCAGCATCGTGAAGAACTCGCCCGGCGCGATCTCCAGGTCGATCCCGGCGACCGCCACCACCTCGCCGTAGTACTTGGTGAGGCCCGAAAGGCGTATGTCAGGAGCTGCGGCGTCTATGCGTGTGACGTTATCCGGGAAGGTGCGGATTGCAAGGACAAACTGGCCCGGGAGGCTTAGCCGCAGTGGAGTACGGCGAGATGAGGGGACGGTGCCGGTGGGGGTCGCTGGGAGCACCTCCGCCGCGCGGGAAGGAGATAGCTGGCGCCTCCAACCGGCCTCGGCGCGGCTCCATGCTGAGTACCCAGCGACCCCCACCGGCACCGTCCAGTGATCCGCGCCCAAGTCGTCCGATCGCGAACGCCCAGTCCGAAGTTTGGGGGGTCTATGCCCCCCAAATCTCGGAGTCGCCGTGTGGAGGAGAGAAGCTCTCGTCCCACAAGAGCTAGGCCCCCAGCACGAACCCTGCGCGACCCTTCCCTTCTTCGCGCGTCACCCGTCCCTCAAATGCTGTTGGAGGAGGGGGTGGGTGCCTCCCCTGGGTACTCAGCATGGAGCCGCGCCAACTGCTCAAGAGGCGACAGCTGTCCCCGACCCGCGCGGCGGAGGTGCTCCCAGGGGAGGCACCCCACCCCCTCCTACATAGACCGCTGTTTAGTACCCGGCGGGGTGACGCGCTACGAAGCCGACGTTGTCGCGCAGGTCTTCGTGCCAGCGGGGGCCGGTTTCGCCGCCCGCGTCGCCGGAGGTGTCCCAGCGGAAGCCGGCGATCACCGCGTAGGCGTGGCCGCCGTTGGCGTAGACGGTGATCCAGCGACCTTCGCCTTCTTCGGCCCACTTCATCATCGGGCCGGAGGGGAGGGGACTTTCGAGGAATTTGCCGCCATGGAGGGCGAAGGAGACGGAGCCCGAGCAGTCGTAGCCGCGGTCATACCAGCGGCCGTGGCCGCCGCCGAAGATGTAGGGCTTGCTGCGGATCGCGTTCGCTGCGGCGATCACCCTCTTGACCCGAGGGGGAGCGCTGGCCGGCGGGACCAGCATCCCGTTGTCGAGCAGCTTCGCCTTCGCGGTCGGCGTGCAGATGTCGATTTCGGCGGGGGACATCCCACCGGTCGTGCAGGCGGCGGAGGCGCTGCCCGGGGCGAAAAGGGCGGTTGAGATCAGGGCGACGACGAACGCAAGCCCAGCCAACCTGAAGTTGTGACGCAAACCGATTCTCCTTCGTCGGCCTACGGGGTTAGCTGTCGGGCTAGCGCGAAAGGAGCCTGCGCTCCCACCTGCAACTAGGTGGGTTAGCCCCGAAAACGTGGTTCCCCCGCTCCCTGAACGCTCTTTGCGTCTGGGATTCGGCGTTTCGGTTACTGACCGGCGGCAGTGTAGACCATCGCGCGGCGGGATGCTCACAAAACGCAAATATTTGGTCGAGAATCCTGCTCCCATGGAGGTTTGTTCGACGCCTCGGCTGGTAGCTTGCGGCCTGGGATGAACCTTTCGGGCCGCAAAGCGCTCCTCACCGGGGCAACGGGAGGGCTGGGAAGGGCGATCGCCACCTCACTCGCCGAGCGGGGCGCCGTCCTGGCGCTCAGCGCCCGCAACCGCGAGGCGCTGGAGGAGATGGCCGCCGGCTTGCCCGGCAGCGGCCACTCCGTCCTGCCCGCCGACCTGGCCGAGCCGGGCGCCGCCGAGCGGCTCGCCGCCGAGGCTATCGGCACCGAGATCCTCCTCGCCAACGCCGGCCTGCCCGGCGCCGGCAAGCTGGATGAGTTCAGCGCCGAAGAGGTCAGGCGCGCTCTGCGGGTCAACCTCGAGGCGCCGATGCTGCTCGCCCGCGCCCTCTACCCGGCGATGCTCGAGGCCGGCTCCGGCCACCTGGTCTTCGTCGCCTCGCTCTCAGGCAAGGCGGCGAGCCCCCGCTCCTCGATCTACAACGCGACCAAGTTCGGTCTCCGCGGCTTCGCCCTCGGCCTCCGCGCCGACCTGGGACCGCAGGGACTCGGCGTCTCCCTCGTCTCACCAGGCTTCATCCGCGAAGCCGGCATGTTCGCCGACGCGGGGTCGAAGCCGCCGCCCGGAATGGGCACCTCAACCCCGCGACAGGTCGGCGAGGCCACCGCCAGGGCAATCGAGAAGAACAAGGTAGAGGTCACCATCGCACCTCTCACCCAGCGTGCCGGCGCCCATCTCGCCCTGGTCAGCCCTTCTCTCAGCGTCAAGGTGCAAAGCGGCAGCGCCGGCCAGAAGGCGGCCAAAGACATCGCCTCCGGCCACTCGTCAGACAAGCGCTGATGTAGGCGGGTCCGGCACCCCCTCGAACCGGCGGATACTCAAAACGACGGCCTAATTTGGCCGTCGTTTGTTGGGGCGAGGGGGTGCCGGACCCGCCCCCACCAATTGCCTAGGATGAATACCGTGAGCAGCGATTCCTTCTCCTCCCGGTCCACCCTCGATGTGGGGGGCAAAGAGTTCGAGATCTTCCGCCTCGACGCCCTCCAAGACCGCTTCGACGTAGCCCGCCTCCCCTACTCGATCAAGGTCCTGCTGGAGAACGTGCTGCGGTTGGAGGACGGGGTCTCGGTCAGCGCCGCCGACATCGAGGCGATCGCCTCCTGGGACGCCGCCGCCGAGCCCAGCGTCGAGATCCCCTTCCAGCCCGCCCGCGTCCTGATGCAGGACTTCACCGGCGTCCCCGCCGTCGTCGACCTGGCGGCGATGCGCGACGCGATGGAGGAGATCGGCGGCGACCCGGCGGCGATCAACCCGCTGGTCGACGTCGACCTGGTGATAGACCACTCGGTCCAGGTCGACGCCTTCGGCAACGAGCGTGCCTTCGCGGTCAACGCCGAGCACGACTTCGAGCGCAACCGCGAGCGCTACTCGTTCCTCAAGTGGGGCCAGCAGTCCTTCGACAACTTCCGCGTGGTCCCACCGGCCACCGGCATCTGCCACCAGGTCAACCTCGAGTACCTCTCCCAGGTCGTCTACAGCCGCGAGAACGGCGGCACCCCGCAGGCCTACCCCGACACCCTCGTCGGCACCGACTCGCACACGACGATGGTCAACGGCCTCGGCGTCCTCGGCTGGGGAGTCGGCGGGATCGAGGCCGAGGCGGCGATGCTGGGTCAGCCGATCTCGATGCTGCTGCCGCAGGTCGTCGGCTTCAAGCTCTCCGGTGAGCTGCCGGAGGGGGCGACCGCGACCGACCTCGTCCTCACCGTGACCGAGATGCTGCGCGAGCGCGGCGTCGTCTCCAAGTTCGTCGAGTTCTTCGGGCCCGGCCTGCCGACGCTGGGCCTCGCCGACCGCGCCACCCTCGGCAACATGTCGCCCGAGTTCGGCTCGACCTGCGCGATCTTCCCGGTCGACGCCGAGACCCTGCGCTACCTCGACCTCACCGGCCGCCCGACCGAGACGATCGAGCTGGTCGACGCCTACGCCCGCGAGCAGGGGATGTTCGCCGAGGGTTCCGGTCCCGACCCGGTCTTCTCCGAGCTGCTCGAGCTCGACCTTGGCGACGTCGTCCCCAGCCTCGCCGGCCCGAAACGGCCGCAGGACCGGGTGCCGCTCGCCGAGGCCAAACAGTCCTTCCTCGAGGTGATGTCCGAGTTCGACGCGGAGGCCGCCGAGCAGATGACCTCCGGCCTCGACGAGGCGATCGAGGAGTCGTTCCCGGCCTCCGATCCCCCGGCCGAGGACCACGACAACGGCAACAGCAAGCCGCGCCCGGCGCTGAGCGGCACCGCGGTGGACGTGACCCGCAGCGACGACGCGATCGCGGTCACCCTCGCCGACGGAACCGTGGTCGAGCTCGACCACGGCCACGTCGTGATCGCCGCGATCACCAGCTGCACCAACACCTCCAACCCCAGCGTGATGGTCGGCGCCGGGCTGCTCGCCCGCAACGCCGTCGAACGGGGGTTGACGCGAGCGCCGTGGGTGAAGACCTCGCTGGCTCCCGGATCGACCGTCGTCACCGATTACCTCGAGCGCGCCGGGCTGACCGAGTACCTCGACGCGCTCCAGTTCAACCTCGTCGGCTACGGCTGCACGACCTGCATCGGCAACTCCGGGCCGCTGGCGCCGGAGGTCTCGGCGGCGATCGCCGAGAAGGACCTGGCGGTCTGCGCGGTCCTCTCCGGCAACCGCAACTTCGAGGGCCGGATCAACCAGGACGTGAAGGCGAACTACCTGGCCAGCCCGCCGCTGGTCGTCGCCTACGCGCTCGCCGGCCGGATGGACGTCGACCTGGGTGAGGAGCCGCTCGGCGAGGGGCAGGACGGCGAGCCCGTCTTTCTGCGCGACGTCTGGCCCAGCTCCGAGGAGATCAAGCAGGTGGTAGGCAGCTCGGTGCAGGCCGAGATGTTCCAGCGCAACTACGCGGAGGTTTTCTCCGGCGACGAGATGTGGAACGCGGTCGATGTCCCCTCCGGCGACCGCTACACCTGGCCCGACTCGACCTACGTCCGCCGTCCCAGCTTCTTCGATCAGATGCCGGCCGAGGCCCCCGGGGTGGATCCGATCGCCGGAGCTCGCGCGCTGGCCCTTCTGGGCGACTCGATCACCACCGATCACATCTCGCCCGCCGGTGCGATCAAACGCGACAGCCCCGCCGGGCGCTGGCTGACCGAAAACGGAGTCGAGGTGAAGGACTTCAACTCCTACGGGTCGCGGCGCGGCAACCACGAGGTGATGATCCGCGGCACCTTCGCCAACATCCGCCTCCGCAACCAGCTGGTCGAGCGCGCCGGCGGCTACACCCGCCACTTCCCCGACGGCGAGGAGACGACGATCTTCGACGCGGCGATGGCCTACGCCGACGAAGGGGTGCCGCTGGTGGTGCTGGCCGGGAAGGAGTACGGCTCCGGCTCCTCGCGCGACTGGGCTGCGAAGGGGACGAAACTGCTCGGCGTGCGGGCGGTGATCGCCGAGAGCTACGAGCGCATCCACCGCTCCAACCTGATCGGGATGGGGGTGCTGCCGCTGCAGTTCGCCGACGGCGAGAGCGCCGCGTCCCTGGGGCTGACCGGGACCGAGAGCTTCGACGTCGGCGACCTCGAAGGTGGGCGGGCGAAGACGGTGACCGTCACCGCCCGCGCCGACGACGGCGGGGAGAAGACGTTCGAGGCGACGGTGCGGCTCGACACCCCCAACGAGGTCACCTACTTCATGAACAGTGGCATCTTGCAGACCGTACTGCGCAAGCTAAAAGGGTAGGCGCAGCGGGGCCGCGGGAGGCAGGGGGGTCCGCGCGACCCTCACTGCACCTGCGCGTCGGTAGCCAGGGAGGGATGCCGACGCGGCCGTTCCCCCTGGCGGGACTGCCCTGAGGAACAGTCAGCGTTTAGCTATACAGGCTTGACTCCGCTCGGTCAAGCGGAATCCAGCGCTTTGGCCCTGTTCTGCTCGCTTTTCGTCTCGGCTACCTGGGAACCCGCCTGTGCCCCGATTCCCCAGCCCTTGCGCTCGATCAGTTCGATCCCGATCACGCTCCCCACCGGGCCGACAGGAGTAAGGGTGGCGGCGAGCAGGGTGTAAGGGGTCTCCTTGCGGACGCAGGCGATCCAGATCACCACACACAGGGCGATGAAGCCGAGGCCGTGGGCCCAGCCGAAGAGCATCGTCGCCGTTTCGAAGCCGGGCAGGAGCCAGAAGAGGAGCAGGCCGGCGAAGATCGCCAGCTCGACCCAGGAGAAGCGCTTGACCCAGACGAACAGCTCACCCGGGACGGGCTTCTCGAACGGTTTCCGCCGCGCCACTGGGTTCAGGATCCGGGGGTGAGCGCGGTCAGCACGATGCGCTCCTGCTCGCGCGCGTGGGCGCCCGAGTAACCCTCGCCGGGGCTGGCCCGGCCCTGGCGGCCGACGTAGGTGAGGTCGACCCCCTCGGGGAGGAGGTCGGGCATCCGCCGGGACATCACCTTCCAGGCGCCCATGTTGCGCGGCTCCTCCTGGACCCAGGCGATCTCCTTCAGGTTCGGGTAGGAGGTGATCAGCCGTTCCAGCTGTTCCTTCGCGAACGGGTAGAGCACCTCGACCCTGGCGATGGCGACGTTCTCGGCGGCGGCGCGGCGCTCGCTGCCGTCCATGTCGAAGTAGACCTTGCCGGTGCAGAGGACGAGGCGCTCGACCTTCTCCCGGCGCTCGGCGGCGGTGGGGTCGTCGAGGATGAACTGCAGTTCACCCACGGCCAGCTCCTCGAGCGTGGTCGCCGCCCGCTCCAGCCGCAGCAGCCCCTTGGGGGTGAAGACGATCAGCGGCCGCGGCTTCCTGATCAGCGCCTGGCGGCGCAGCAGGTGGAAGTACTGGGCGGCGGTGGTCGGGTAGGCGATGCGGATGTTGCCCTCGGCACCGAGGGCGAGGAAGCGCTCGATCCGGGCGCTCGAGTGCTCCGGGCCTGAGCCCTCGTAGCCGTGCGGGAGCAGCATGGTGAGGCGGCTGGTCTGACCCCACTTCGACTCGCCGGAGACGATGAAGCTGTCGATGATCACCTGGGCGGCGTTGGCGAAGTCGCCGAACTGGGCCTCCCAGAGGACCAGGGCGCTGGGGCTGGCGGCCGAGTAGCCGTACTCGAAGCCGAGGCAGGCGATCTCCGAGAGGGGGCTGTTGTAGAGCTCGAAGGGGGCGGAGGCGTCCTCGAGGTGCTGCATCGGCGTGTACTCGAGGCCGGTGTTCTCGTCGTGAAGGACGAGGTGGCGGTGGGAGAAGGTGCCGCGCTCGGTGTCCTGGCCCGTGAGCCGGATGTGGACGCCGTCGGTCAGCAGCGAGCCGAAGGCGAGGGCCTCGGCCTGCCCGAAGTCGATCCCGCCTTTCTCCAGCGCATCGACCCGGCGCGCCAGCGGGCGGCGCAGCTTGCGGTGGACGTTGAACCCCTCGGGCGTCTTCAGCAGCTCCTCGTTGATCGCCCGCAGCTTCTCTGCCGCCACGGCGGTGTGGACGGGCGGGCTGGCGGTGCGGTCGAGCAGTTCCCCGGTCTGGGTGGTGCCGGCGACGGTCGGGTCCTCGTAGTCGCCGGCCTCCATCTTCTCGCGCAGGCCCCTCAGCGCGCCCGACATCTCCGCGTGGCGCTCGTCGGAGGCCTGACCGACCTGCTCGGCGGAGATCGTCCCCTCTTCGATCAGCTTCTCGGCGTAGAGCTCGGAGACCGGCGGGTGCGACTTGATCGCCGTCGCCATCGTCGGCTGGGTGTAGGCCGGCTCGTCGGTCTCGTTGTGGCCGAAGCGGCGGTAGCCGATCACGTCGATGACGACGTCGCGGCACCAGCGCTCGCGGTAGGCCATCGCCAACCGGACCGCGCCGACGCAGGCCTCGACGTCGTCGGCGTTGACGTGGATGATCGGCACGTTGAACCCCTTCGCCATGTCGGCGGCGTAGGGGGTCGAGCGGGCCTCGTCCGGGTCGGTGGTGAAGCCAACCTGGTTGTTCTGGATCACGTGGATCGTGCCGCCGGTGCTGTAGCCGGGCAGCGCCTGCAGGTTGAGCGTCTCGGCGACCACGCCCTGAGCGGGGAAGGCGGCGTCGCCGTGCAGCAGCACCGGCACCGCCCGCTTCGGGTCATGGGTGAGCTCGGGTCCCTCGAAGTCCTGCTGCAGGAAGCGGGTGCCGCCGGTCACGACCGGGTCGACGAACTCGAGGTGGCTCGGGTTCGGGTAGAGGCGGACCGAGATCTTCTGGCCGTCGGCGGTCTCCGAGACCCCGCGGTGGCCGTAGTGGTACTTGACGTCGCCGGTGCCGCCGTGAGGGATCGCGGCTACCGCCTTGACCGCCTCGATCTGCTTCGAGCCCTCGAACTCGGCGAGGATCGACTCGACCGAGCGGCCGAGGTTGTGGGCGAGGACGCTGAGGCGGCCGCGATGGGCCATCCCGAAGACGATCTCCTCGGCGCCGTCGCGCTGCCCGAGGGTGACGATTTCGTCGAGCATCGGCACGATTGCGTCGAGCCCCTCGATCGAGAACATCTTCTGCCCCAAATACGCTTTCTCGAGGAAGCGCTCGAACTGGAAGACGTCGATCAGCCGGTTCAGCAGCCGCTGTTTCTCGGCGTCGGTGAGCGGCTGCCGGTGGGCGCCGGTCTCGATCATTTCCCGCAGCCAGATCCGCTGCTGGTGGGAGGAAAGGTGCTCGAACTGGTAGCCGATCGTGCCGCAGTAGGCGGTCCGCATCCGCGGCAGCGCCTCGAGCAGGGTTTCGCCGGGGACGCCGATCCGCAGGATCGAGGCCGGGATCCGCTCCATCAGCTCCGGGGTGAGGTTGACGTTCTCGGGCTGCAGCGCAGGGTCGCCCTTCGGCTCGGAGCCGAGCGGGTCGAGGTGGGCGGCGAGGTGACCGTGGGTGCGGTAGGCCTTCAGCAGCGAGGTCGCCGCCTGGACCGCCTGCAGCAGCTCTTCGTCGATCTGCCCCGGGGCGCTGCTCGACTCGGCGCTCGGCGTGGCGGCGCTCAGCGGCGGCGCCGAGGCGGAGGCGGGGTGGGCGGTGCTGACGACCGAGGCCTCGAAGCCAAGGTCCTTGGCGACGCACTCGTAGAACTCGTCCTCGCCCTGCAGCAGTCCCTCGATCTTGCGCAGGAAAGCGCCAGACTCGGCCCCCTGGATGACGCGGTGGTCGTAGGTCGAGGTCAGCGTCATCACTTTGCTGACCCCGAGCTGCTTCAGCCGTTCCGGCGAGGCGTGCTTCCACTCCGGCGGGTAGGCGATCGAGCCGGTGGCGATGATCGCGCTCTGGCCGCTCAGCAGGCGCGGCACCGAGGCCATCGTCCCGATCCCGCCGGGATTGGTGAGGCTGATGTTGGTGCCCTGGAAGTCGTCGGCGGAGAGCTTGTTCTCGCGGGTCTTCGCGATCAGCTCTTCGTAGTTGGAGTGGAAGCCGGTGAAGTCGAGCCCGTCGGCGCCCTTGATCGCCGGCACCATCAGGGTGTGGGAGCCGTCTTTCTTCTCGACGTCGACGGCGATTCCGAGGTTGACCGGGCTGCCCTCGATCGCGAATGGCTTGCCGTCTTCGGAGGCGAAGACGCGGACCATCACCGGGAACTCTTTGGTCGCCTCGACGATCGCCCAGGCGATCAGATGCGTGAAGGACACCTTCAACCCGCGCTCCTTCAAGACGGAGTTGATCGCCTTCCGTTTCGCATCCAGCACGTCCACCGCGATCGTCCGGAACGAGGTAGCCGTCGGGACAGCCCGACTTTCGTCCATCGCGTTGGCAAGCATCGCCGCGGCCCCACGCAGCTGCTTGGCCTCACCGACCGCCGGAGCAGCGCCGTTCCCGCTGCCGTCAGCTGCCGCGATCACATCCTCTTTAGTCACCTTGGAGCCAGGCCCAGAACCGCTAACCGAAGCAAGATCCACGCCTGCAGCCTCAGCAACCCGCCGAGCCACAGGCGTAGCACGCACGTCCCCGCCTGAGCCGTTGCCTGACCCGTTCGAACCTGGGGAAGTTTTCCCGGCCTCTGGCGTGGGTGGCGACGATGCGGGACCGCCGCCACCGGGCGGCGGGGTCGCATCGGAGACAGGACCCGCGCCCCCAGCGCCCGGTCCCTCACCAGATCCCGAACCAGCTTCCATCTCGGCCAAAGGACTGCCAACGGGAACCTCATCATCGACTCGAGCGATGAGCTTGGTGATCACCCCGTCCATAGGAGCCGGCACCTCAGCATCGACCTTGTCAGTAGACACCTCGACCACGGTGTCCCCCTCGCTGACCGCATCGCCCTCGGCCACATGCCACTCGAGGACGATGCCCTCGGTCACCGACTCGCCCATCTCGGGCATCGTGATCTGGACGGTCGCCGTCTCGGGCATCTCTTGGCTCAGTCTAAGGAAAGTGGTTTACGGGGACCGCCATCGAGATACCCTGGTACCCCAATGAGCTACTTCGTCACCGGCGCGACCGGGTTCATCGGCCGCAATCTCGTCCAGAAACTGCTCCAGCGCGAGGGCACGATCTACGCCCTGGTGAGGGCCGGATCGCGCGGTCGCCTCGAGGAGCTGCGCACCAGCTTCGGCGCCGACGGGGCCCGCATCGTCCCGATCACCGGCGACCTCTCCCAGCCGGGGCTCGGGGTCTCCGAGGAGGACCTGGTGACGATGCGGGGGGAGATCAAGCACTTCTTTCACCTGGCGGCGATCTACGACCTCACCGCCGACGCGGAGGCCCAGGAGATCGCCAACGTCGAGGGAACGCGCCACGCGATCGAGCTCGCCGGCGCGCTCGAGGCCGGCTGCTTCCACCAGGTCAGCTCGATCGCCGCCGCCGGCCTCTACAGGGGCGTCTGGACCGAGGAGATGTTCGACGAGGCCGAACGGCTCGACACCAATCCCTACTTCCGCACCAAGCACGAGTCCGAGCGGCTGGTCCGCGACGAGTGCCAGCGGCCCTGGCGGGTCTACCGGCCGGGGATCGTCGTCGGCGACTCGCGCACCGGGGAGATCGACAAGATCGACGGCCCCTACTTCTTCTTCAAGGCGCTGCAGCGGCTGCGGCGGGTGGCGCCCTCGTGGCTGCCGACGGTTGGGATCGAAGGCGGCGAGATCAACATCGTCCCGGTCGACTACGTCGCCGCGGCGATCGACCACATCGCCCACAAACCGCGCCTCAACGGCCGCGCCTTCCACCTCACCGACCCCAACCCGCACACCGCGGGCGAGGTGATCAACCTCTTCGCCCGGGCCGCCGACGCGCCGCAGATGGCGGTCCGCCTCGGCACCGACGTGACCGAGCCGGCGAGCGGGGCGCTGCGCAGCGCCCTGAAGCTGTTCCCGCCCGCCAAGCGCGCCGCCAAGCTGGCGCTCGATCAGGCCGGGCTGCCCGCCGAGATGCTCAGCTACGTCGACTACCCGACCACCTTCGATTCGACCAAGACGCGGAAAGCGCTGAAAGGCTCAGGGCTAGAGGTGCCGCCGCTGGAGAGCTACGCGGCCCGGGTCTGGGACTACTGGGAGCGCAACCTCGATCCCGACCTCTTCAAGGACCGCTCGCTCTCGGCGGCGGTGCGGGGCAAAGTGGTGCTGATCACCGGTGCCTCCTCCGGGATCGGCAAAGCCACGGCGGTCAAGGTCGCCGACGCCGGCGCGACCGTGCTGCTCGTCGCCCGCTCGCTCGACAAGCTGGAGGAGACCAAAGAGGAGATCGTCGCCGGCGGCGGCACCGCCCACATCCACCAGTGCGACCTCTCCGACATCGAGGACATCGAGCGGATGGCCGAGGAAGTGCTGACCTACCACGGTCACGTCGACATCCTCGTCAACAACGCCGGCCGCTCGATCCGCCGCTCGATCGCTCTCTCATATGACCGCTACCACGACTTCGAGCGCACGATCCAGCTCAACTACCTCGGCGCGGTGCGGCTGATCCTGGCGCTGCTGCCGGCGATGCGCGGCCGCAAGCAGGGCCACATCATCAACATCAGCTCGATCGGGACGCAGACGAACCCACCCCGCTTCTCGGCCTACGTGGCCTCGAAGGCGGCCCTGGACGCGTTCAGCCGGGTGATCGCCTCCGAGCTCGTCGACGACAAAATTCACCTGACGACGATCAACATGCCGCTGGTGCGGACGCCGATGATCGCGCCGACGCGGATGTACGACATGTTCCCGGCGATCACCCCCGAGGAGGCGGCCGAGATGATCACCAAGGCGATGATCAACCGGCCGAAGAAGGTCGCGACGCGGCTCGGCAACTTCGGCGAGCTGTTGTACGCGGTGGCGCCGAAGGCGAGCGACTCGATCTTGAATACGGCCTACAAGCTGTTCCCTGATTCGCAGGCGGCCAAGGGGAAGAAAGAGGAGGCTCGGGACAAGCCTCCTTCTACCGAGGCCGTTGCCTTCGCGCACTTGATGAAAGGCGTCCACTGGTAAGCGGTTGGCGCGGCGGGTCCTGTCACCGAATGGGGCCCACCACCCCTGCGCAGGATGCTCGGGGTGGTCCCCCCATTCGGCGCCACCCCCCGCGAGGAACGCTTTCGGCTGACTTCCTATGACGGGACGCCGGCTCAAGCATTGGGGTTGGGGGTATGAGGACCAGGCTCCTACGGCTACACAGCTGCGGGAGGCTGGTGAAGGGATTCGGCAGAGGTTCGGGTTCGGGGGGGAGGTTGAGAGGCCCGTGCCGCTGGAGGAGGTGGAGCTACGGGATGCGCGGTTGAAGGTTCCGAGCGGGTTTGGGGACCTGTTCTCGGATGGGAGGTACGAGCGGGTTTCGCATGCTTTGGGGAAGGCCTACCGGGATGTGGTGCGCGGGTTCTATGGGAAGTTCGAGAACCCGCCGGATTTGGTCGCCTTCCCGAAGGACGAGTCGGAGATCGAGGCGGTGCTGGGGTGGGCCGAGGCCGAGGGGGCGGCGGTGATTCCTTTCGGCGGTGGCACCAGCGTCTGCGGTGGGGTCGAGCCGCGGCTGGGGGAGCGGCCGGTGGTCTCGCTCGACCTGCGGCGGTTGGACCGGGTGCTGGAGGTCGATCCGACCTCGCTGGCGGCGCGGATCCAGGCCGGCGCGACCGGGCCAGGCCTCGAGGAGCAGCTGCGCGAGCATGGGTTGACCCTGCGGCACTTCCCGCAGTCCTTCGAGTACTCGACCCTCGGCGGCTGGATCGCCACCCGGGCCGGCGGTCACTTCGCAACCCTCGAGACCCACATCGACGACCTGGTCGAGTCGGCGCGGGCGATCACCCCGCGGGGGACCTGGGAGAGCCGGCGGCTGCCGGCCTCAGGCGCCGGTCCCTCGCCGGACCGGATGCTGATCGGTTCAGAGGGGATCCTCGGCGTGATCGCCGAGAGCTGGGTCCGAGTGCGGCCGCGCCCCGCGTTCAAGGCCTCGACCAGCGTCGCCTTCGACGATTTCAACACGGCCGCGGGCGCGGTCCGCGCTATCGCCCAGTCGGGCCTGTATCCCGCCAACTGCCGCCTGCTCGACGCCGGCGAGGCCGAGCTGACCGGCGCCGGTGACGGCAGCGCGCACCTGCTGATCCTCGGCTTCGAGTCCGCCCACCACCCAGTCGACGCCTGGATGGATCATGCCCTGGACGTCGCCCGCGACCACACCGGCACTCCCGGCGAGGTCCGCACCACCTCGCCGACGGGCCTAAAAGGGGCCCATATAGATCGAAATAGTCCCGTCGACAGCTGGCGCGGGGCGTTCCTGCTGGCGCCCTACCTGCGGGACACGTTCGTCGCCTGCGGCGTCCTCTCCGAGACCTTCGAGACGGCGATCACCTGGGACCGCTTCGAGGACTTCCACGCGACGGTGATGGAGACGACCCGCCGCGCCGTCTCCGAGGTCAGCGGCGTCCCCGCCGAGGGACCGGGCGCACCCCGGGTCAGCTGCCGGCTCACCCACGCCTACCCCGACGGCGCCGCGCCCTACTTCACCGTCCTCGCACCGGCGATCCGCGGCGGCGAGGTCGAGCAGTGGGACGAGATCAAGGCCGCCGTCTCCGAGGCGCTGACCGACGCCGGCGGGACGATCACCCACCACCACGCGGTCGGCCGCGACCATCGCCCCTGGTACGACCGGCAGCGCCCGGCGCCCTTCGCCGCCGCCCTGCGCGCCGCCAAGGCCGAGCTCGACCCTGCCGGGATGCTGAACCCCGGCGTGCTGCTCGACCCCGCATGAGGTGGACGCCGCCGCGCGTCGGTACCCTTTCGCGACTCGCATTCCCGGTGCGGCAGCCAAATCCGAATGCCCAGCCGGTTCCTGACCATGGAAACGATCACCTCCGAACAGCCCACCGTGCCAGCTGAGCCGAGCCGCTCGCACGAGCCCGAGACCGGGGAGGTCGTACCGCGCCGCTCGCCGCTGCGGGCGGCGATCAAGACCGGGAGGCCGAAGGAGTGGATCAAAAACGTCTTCGTCTTCGCCGGGCTGCTCTTCTCCGGCAAGTTCACCGACGGGCATGCGATCGCCGAGGCGACGATCACCTTCGTCGCCTTCTGCCTGATCTCCAGCGCCGGCTACTTCGTCAACGACCTGATCGACGTCGAGCTCGACCGCAAGCACCCGAAGAAGCGCTTCCGCCCGCTGGCGGCGGGCGAGCTCTCCAAGCGGACGGCGATGGTGATCGCACCGGTGCTCGCCGCGATCGCGATCGCGATCGCCTTCGGCGCCGTCAACTGGGAAGTCGGGCTGATGGCCGTCGGCTACGGCGTCGCGCAGATGGCCTACAGCCTCGGCCTCAAGCAGATCGTGATCATCGACGTGATGACGCTGGCGGGGCTCTTCATCCTCCGCGTCGCCGCCGGCGCCAGTGCCGTCGACGCTCACGCCTCCGAATGGCTGCTGCTCTGCACCGGCATGCTCGCCGCCTTCCTCGGCTTCACCAAGCGCCGCCAGGAGGCGGTCTCCGAGCTGCACGAGGGCACCTCGACCCGGCCGGTCCTCGAGCACTACTCGCTCCCCTTCCTCGACCAGATGGTCTCCCTGGTCACCACCGGCACCGTGCTCAGCTACGCGATCTACACCGTCAACTCGCCGCTGATCGGCAGCCAGATGATGCTCACCATCCCGCCCGCCGTCTACGGCATCTTCCGCTACCTGTACCTGATCTACGACCGCAACGACGACCGCTCGATGTCCGGGATCATCGCCGGCGACCGCGGCATCCAGGCGGCCGGTTCGGCCTTCGCGATCATCGCCTTCCTGCTGCTCTACGTGTTCAACTGACGACTACGAACTTCGGGGGTCTATAGCCCCCCGAATCTCGGAGTCGTCAGGCCATGCCCAGTTCCTCGGGCGCCGCTTCCATCAGGTAGAAGCGGGCGCGGCCGATCTCCTCGCCGTTGACCTGGACGACGGCGGCGTGGGGGCCGGCGGTGGCGAAGGCGGCGGTGGCGGCGATCGACATCACCAGGCGCTGCTCCTGGCCTTCGGGGAGGCCCGGGGGGCGGCCGGTCTCGAAGTTGGCGGTGAGGCCGTCGCCGAGCTCGGTGCCGTCGGGATCCTGAACGGTGACGACCAGCTCATGGGGAGTGTTGGTCTCGTGCCAGGCGATGTCGATGCCGAGGCCGATGCTGAAGGACCACTCGTGGGGCAGCTCCGGGAGGCGGAGGACGTTCCAGCCGCCGCCGGTCAGGTAGAGCTTGCCGTTGACGGCCTCGCTGTGGTCGCAGAGGAGGAGGAA
>DATFQO010000119.1:0-5098 GCA_035264245.1 Solirubrobacterales bacterium | reverse complement strand
TACGGCGACCTGATCAAGGCCGGCGTCATCGACCCGACCAAGGTCACCCGCTCCGCTCTGGAGAACGCGGCCTCGATCGCGAAGAACATCCTCGTGACCGAGGCGATCATCGCCGAACCGCCGGAGGAGAACGGCGGGGGCGGCGGTGCCATGCCTGACATGGGCGGCATGGGCGGCATGATGTAACGACCGCTTACGCGGAGCAGTTTCGAGAGGCCCGGGAAACCGGGCCTCTCTTTTTGCCCAGCCCTATTTTTTCCGCGGCTTGGGCGGTAGCGGGGGATAGAGGCCGGCGTTGTAGTCGGCGGCTTCGAGGAAGGTCGGGCGGCGGATCTTCTTCCGCAGGGTGTTGGCGGTGCGGGGGTAGAGGTGGATGTCGTAGGGGTTGCCGACGCCGAAGCCGTTGTAGTAGACGAGCATCCGCACCCGCGGGTGCTTCACCGTCCAGGCGATCGTCTGCTTGACCCAGCGGGGGTCGTCTTCGCCGGAGACCGCCCACTCGGTCATCGCCACCGGCATCCCGCGCCACTGCTTGCCGACGTAGAAGCGGTTGAGGTCTTCCCAGACGGGATATTCGGAGTAGAAGTCGGTCCCCACCCAGTCGACCCAGCGGCGGCCGGGCCAGTAGTTGCCGGGGAAGTTGCCTTTGACCCGCGGCGAGCCGCCGGGCAGCGGGCTCCAGATGATGCTGACCGGCGCCACCGGCAGTTCCGTCGGCGGCGGGCCTTTGGTCCGGTTCAGCGGCGGCAGGCCGATTTCCGCCAGCGTCGCGTTGATCCCTTCCAGGGTCTGGCCGCCGCGGACGATCGCCGAGATCCGCCGGAAGGCCTGCTTGTACCAGCCGGTCGTGTGTTCCCCACCTCGCTGGTTTCCTTCGCAATCGACCGCCGTCCAGGCGTTGAGGCAGCGGTTCGGCTCGCCCAGCGGCCGGATGTAGGCGGGCAGGCCCTTGCTGGCGAAGAAGTCGTTCAGCTGCAGCAGGTACTCGTCGCCGGCGCCGAGGGCGATCTGCTGCGGGGTGATCAGCTCCCCCAGCGTCTGGTCGTCGGCGGTGGAGATCGCGAGGATCGGCCGCGTCGCCGTCTCCCGCCAGCGTTCGTAGGCCTCGTTGAGGCTGTTACCCCAGGGGTGGAAGGTCTGCAGCAGCGCCGGATGCCTGCCGGTGAATTCGGCGAATTCGTTGAATTCCGTCGTCGTCCCGCGGTCGCTGACCCCGAGGAAGACGTTCGGCTTCGGCGGCACCAAGGAGACGGCCCCGGCCTGGGCGGGGATCAGCAGCGCGGCCAGCGCGGCGAGGAGGGCGACGAGCCCGGCCGCGCTTCGGATCTTCCTAGCTGCTCTCCAGTACATCGCTCATCCTTCGCGGTTCGACGCCGAGTGCCTGCGCGTCGGCCGGCCCCCGCTCGCTGGTCATCGAGACCTCCATCAGCTCGGCCTCCTCCCAGGTAGCGAACACGGCCTCCCCGAAGAGGTTGCGGAGCGCGATCAACCCCGCCCGCACGAACGGTAGCGGCAGGTGGACCAGCGGCCGCGGCCGCCCCGCGATGCGGCTGACCAGGTCGGACATCTGGTCGTAGGTGAGCGTTTCCGGCCCCGCCAGCTCGTAGCGCCTGGTGTTCTCCTCAGCCCGGCGCTCGAGCGCCAGCGCCCCGACCACGCAGCGCGCCGCGTCCTCGGCCCAGATCGGTTGGAAGCGCGCCTGCCCGGTCCCCGAGACCGGCAGCACCGGCAGGAAGGAGAAGCGCCGCAGCAGGGTGATCCAGGGGTCGCTGTGGTCGTAGACGATCGACGGGGCGAAGACGGTCGTCCGCAGCGGCGAGGAAAGGACCGCCTGCTCGGCCAGCCACTTGGCGCGGAAGAACCGCGTCCGCTGCGCCGCCTCCGCCTCCAGGGCGCTGAAGAAGTGGAAGCTCTCGACGCCGCTGCGCTCCGCCGCCCGCAGCAGGCGCACCGTCGCCAGCCCGTTCAGCTCCTCGATCCGCTTCGGCGGCTGGTCGCGGATCGAGGCCGCCAGGTGGAGCACCCGGTCGACCCCGCGCAGCGCCTGGCGCACCAGGTAGGGATCGGACATCTCGCCGAGGTCACCGAGCGCGATCTGCACGTCGACCCGCCGCGCCCCCAGTCGCCGCGGCTCGCGCACGAGGCAGCGGACCTCCTCGCCCTGCTCGAGCAGCAGCGGCAGCAGCCGCGATCCGATGCTTCCCGTTGCCCCCGTCAGCAGCAGCATGTCCGCATCATCCCTAAAATGTGCGCTCGCGCTTGGCCGGGGCCCCCGGCAGGCACCCCGAAATACGAGCTAGGAGAACTGCCCCAATGACCTACGTCATCGCCGAGCCATGCATAGGCCAGAAGGACAACTCGTGCGTCGAGGTCTGCCCCGTCGACTGCATCCACCCGACGCCTGACGAGGCCGATTACGACAACGTCGAGCAGCTCTACATCGACCCCGACGAGTGCATCGACTGCGACGCCTGCGTCGAGGCCTGCCCCGTTGACGCGTGCTTTGCCGAGGATCAGCTTCCGGCTGAGTGGGCAAAATACGCCGAGATCAACGCGAAATACTTCAAGAATCAGGCTGCTTAGTTGGTAGGGGAGGGGCGGGTGCCCCTCCCCAGACACCGCTCGCTATGGCTCGCGGTTGAGTGTCTGGGGAGGAGCACCCGCCCCTCCCGACCAGCGCTTTTCCTCAGCTGTTAGTAGCCGTCGGGGTGGCGGGCTACGAAGGGGCCGCTTGCTGCCGCTCTTAGGCTTTTGTGCCACCTCGGGCCGGTGCCGCTGGTGTTGCCCGCGGTGTCCCAGCGGAGGCCGGCTATTACCGCGTAGGCGTGGCCGCCGTTGGCGTAGACGGTGATCCAGCGGCCTTTGCCGGCGCTGCCCCAGCCGCTGAGGGAGCCGGAGGGCATCGGGCTGGTGATCAGTTCCCCGCCGTGGAGGGCGAAGCTGACCGCGCCGGAGCAGTCGTAGCCAGCGTCCCACCAGCGGCCGTGGCCACCGCCGTAGATGTAGGGCTTGGTGCGGATCTTGTTCGCCGCCGCGATCACCTTTTTCACTGCGGGGGGCGCGTCGGCAGGCGGGATCGCCCGGCCGCCGACGATGATCGCCTTGCCCGAAGGCGCGGTTGGTTCCGCCACTTCCGGGGTAGTCGAGGAGACCCCTCCCGGGGGTTCCGCCTGAGCCGAGGCCGCGAAGACTGCCGCAATCGCGACCATGGCCAGAACAGCTATGGAGATGCAAAGGGCGGGCGTTTTTCGGGCCGCCCCAAGGGCGTTCGTCATTCACTCCTCCTTCGTCGGCCGGCGGGGTTAGCTGTCGGGCTAGCGCTGAAGGAGCCTGCGCCCCACGAAAAGCTTCGTGGTTAGCCCCGGGAACCTGGGTCCCCCGCTCCTCGGCATGAGCCAAGGATTAGGCGTTTGTGTGCAGACCTTAACGTAGGTCTGCGGCGAAAGTTGCGATTCGCAGTGTGCGCTTGGTCACGCCAACTCGTCGAAGCTAAGGAAGCCCCGCTTCCTCCGCTCGCCCGATGCCGCGAAGCATCTTTTCCCATTGGCAATAGAAGTCTCGGTCGTCCGCGTGGTCCCGGTACCGGGTGATGAACCACGACCCCGTTTGCCACATCTCTGCCGCAAGAACTCCAAAGAAATCCTCGGCGATCGCTCTGTGCAGAAGGCCATGGTTGTACATCCCCGCGATCTCCTCGATCAGATTTGGAACTACAAGGGCATCTAGTTGTTTGAGAGGATCCCAGTCCAAGAAAGCCAGAAATCTGTCCTCTGGTGCTTCTCCGCCCAGAAGCAACAGCCCGTAGGCATCGGCGAGGTGCTTTCTGGTGACCTCCGAGAAGCGCTCGGTGTAGTTATAGGTAATCGCCACTTGCGAGGTGGAGCGGGCGGCCCGGATTTGGACCATTGCGCCGACCAAAGCCCCAAGAGCCAATACCGCCAGTGCAATCTGGGCTATCGCGGCCCAGTCAGCCAGCTTGAGGTCGATGTCGGGGACCTGGATTCCTAGGCTGAGTCGAAAAACGAGCAAGATCAATTAATTCCTCCAGGAAAAGGGATCCTGGTATCTTGAAAACCGAGATGAAACCGATTCTGATACCTGTCAGAAGGTAGCTACACCCTAGGGCCCTGCGGGGCCTTCATGGCAGTAATTGGAAGAACTGCCCACTCTCGCTTCCCCGCAGCGCTTTTCCCGCTGCCGAATTAGCAAGGCCAGCGTTATCGGGGGAACTTCCGCCGGTGGCTACTGGACGACGGGCAGCGGCATGCCGCTGACCGGCGGCGCTTCGGCCGGGCTGGGCGTCGATTGCAGCACCGGCAGTTCCTGCGGAGTCATGGCGATGATGCCGCGGGCCGCCTGGCGGATCGCCTGCGAGGCGGGGGCGTCGGGCTCGTCGATCACCAGCGGCGAGCCGTTGTCGGCGTGCTCGCGCAACGGCTCCGACAGCGGCACCTTGCCGAGCAGCGGCACGTCGAGCTCGTCGGAGAGCAGCTGGCCGCCGCCCTCGCCGAAGATCGTGAAGCGCTCGCCGTCGGGGGTGGTGAAGCCCGACATGTTCTCGATCACCCCGAGGATCTCGAGGTCGAACTTCTTCGCCATCTCGGCGCCGCGCTGGGCGACCGACTGCGCCGCTGGCTGCGGCGTGGTGACGACGAGGAATTTCGCCTGCGGCAGCAGCTGGGCGAGGGTCATCGAGACGTCGCCGGTCCCCGGCGGCAGGTCGAGCAGCAGGTACTCGAGCTCGTCCCAGGCGACGTCCTCGAGGAACTGCTGGATCGCCTTGTGCAGCATCGGGCCGCGCCAGACGACGGCGGAATTGTCCTCGACGAAGAAGCCGATCGACATCACCTTCACCCCGCTCGGCGAGTCCAGCGGCAGGATCTTCCGCTCGGCGTTCACCTCGGGTTTGTGGTTGACGCCGAGCATGCGGGGGATCGAGTAGCCGTAGACGTCGCAGTCGAGCGCTCCGGCCGGGTGGCCTTCGGCGGTCAGCGCCGCGGCCAGGTTGGCGGTCATCGTCGACTTGCCGACGCCGCCCTTGCCGGAGGAGACGCAGATCACGTTCTTCACCTTCGCCAGCGCGCCCTGCGGCAGCTTG
>DATFQO010000118.1:0-44067 GCA_035264245.1 Solirubrobacterales bacterium | reverse complement strand
GAAGGCAACGAAACGCTCTACTGGGTCTTCTTCGGCGCAGTCCTCTTCTACGCCGCCAGCTACTTCGCCCGCGGCTTCCTCGCCGGCCAGCGCAGCTTCGGCCTGTTCACCGCGCTGATCCTCTCCGAGTCCTGCTTCCGCACCCTCTTCGCGGTCCTCGTCGCGGTCAGCGTCCTCAGCGGCCAGTCCTGGGTCGCGGTCGGGATCGTCGCCGCGCCGAGCCTCTCGCTGATGGTGGTGCCGTTCGCGTTCCTGCGGCGGGCGAAGAAGCAACAGGTTGAAGATGGGCAGCAAGGTTCGCCCGCCGCGCCCGGAAGCGAAGCTGAGAAGGCGGCGGATTCATCAGAGTTCACGATGAAAGAGGGTGGCGGGTTCGCCGCGGCGGTGATGGTGATCATGTTCAGCGAACAGGCCTTCCTCAACGCCGGGCCGCTGATCACCCGCGGCCTGCAGGGCGCCGCCGCCGCCGGCTTCATCTTCAACGTGCTGATGATCGCGCGGGCGCCGCTGCAGCTCTTCCAGGCGGTCTCGACCAGCATCCTCCCCCACCTCACCAACCTCCAGACCTCGACCGCTCCCGACAGCGAGCGCGAATTCCACCGCTCGGTCCGCGGCGTCCTGCTCGGCGTCGCCGCCTTCACCGCGCTTGCCGCCCTCGCCTTCCTGATCGCCGGTCCGCAGATGATGCAGCTCGCCTTCAGCAAGAAGTTCGAGTACGACCGGCCTGGGCTGCTGCTGGTGACGCTGGGGATGGGCCTCTACCTCGCCTCGGTCACCCTCAACCAGGCCTGCCTCGCCCAGGGACAGGTCAGGCGCGCCGCGGCCCGCTGGATCTCCTGCGCCGCCTTCTTCATCCTCTGGAACTTCCTGCCGATCGTCTCCAACGAGTTCCGCCGGGTCGAGATCGGCTTCGCGCTGACCGCCGGCGTCCTCTTCGCCCTGCTCTACCTCGTCTACCGCCGCCCGCACGGCCGGCCCGAGGACATTCCCCGCGAGGGCTCGACCGAGGAGCTCGAGCTGCGGCTCGCCTCGATCGACGAGAACACCTGATTTGTTTGCACCAGGTGCGTTCGATTTACGCGAACCGGTGATCTAGGGTCGCCGCGATGGGGCACCACGACGCCGAGCTGATCCTGATCGCGGGGGCGCTGCTGGGCGCGGGCATCGTCGGCGCGCTGCTCGCCGACCGGGTCCGGGTTCCCGGCCTGCTGCTCTTCCTCGCGCTGGGGATGATCGCCGGCTCGCAGGGGATCGGCGGGATCGAGTTCTCCAACATGGAGCTGGCGCGGACGCTGGGGACGATCGCGCTGATCCTGATCCTCTTCGAGGGCGGGCTGACCGCGGGCTGGTCGGAGATCCGGCCGGTGCTGGGGACGGCGGCCTCGCTGGCGACGATTGGCACCGTCCTCACCGCGCTCGTCGCCGGCTTCGCGGCGAAGCTGATCTTCGACATCGGCACCCTGGAAGGGATGATCGTCGGGGCGGCGATCGCGGCGACCGACTCGGCGGCGATCTTCGCCGTGCTGCGCCGCTCGACCCTGGAGAAGCGGCTGGCGCGCTCGCTGGAGGGCGAGTCCGGGATGAACGACCCCGTCGCCCTGCTGCTGGTGATCGGCTTCATCGAATGGATCCAGGAGCCCGGCTACGGCCTCGCCGACATGGCCGGCCTGCTGGCGGTCAAAATCGCGGTCGGAATCGCCGTCGGCTACCTGATCGGCCGCCTCGCGGTGGCGGGACTGAGCGCGGTGCGGCTGCCGACCGACGGGATCTACCCAGTGGCGACGGTCGCGATCGCGGCGCTCGCCTACGGCGTCGCCGAGATCGCCCACGGCTCCGGCCTGCTCGCCACCTACCTGGCGGCGCTGGCGCTGGGCGCCGCCAACATCCCCGCTCGGCGCACCGTCGTCGCCTTTCACGAGGGCCTCGGCTGGGTCGCGCAGCTGTCGCTCTTCATCCTCCTCGGCCTGCTGGTCTTCCCCAGCCAGCTCGACGACGTGGCGCTGAAGGGGCTGGCGCTCTCCGCCGTGCTGATCCTCGTCGCCCGCCCGCTCGCCACCTTCGCCGCCACCGCGTTGGCGCCGCTCAACGCGCGCGAGCGGCTGATGCTCGGCTGGGCGGGCCTGCGCGGGGCGACGCCGATCTGGCTCGCCACCTTCCCGGTCGTCGCCGGCATCGCCGGCGGCGAGGAAGAGTTCGCGATCGTCTTCTTCGTCGTCGTCACCTCGACCCTGGTCCAGGGCGCGAGCTTCGAGCCGCTGGCGACGCGGCTGGGGCTGACGACCGACGAGCCGGCGCTGCCGCGGCGGCTGCTGGAGTCGGGGCGGATCCGGCGGATGGGCGGCGACGTGATCGCCTATCGAATCCCGGAGGGGGCCGCGATCGCCGGCCACCGGGTCCGCGAACTCGAGCTGCCGCGCGAGGCGCTGGTCAACGTGATCGTCCGCGACGGCAACGCGATGCCGCCGCGGGGATCGACCGAGCTGCGGGAGGGCGACGAGCTGCACATCCTCGTCCGCAGCGAGCTGCGCGACGAGGTCGAGGGGCTGACCGGCCACTGGGCCAAAGGGCCGATCGGCAAACCGGTCCCGCCGGCGCTGCCGCGGCGCGGCGCCTCCCAGGTCTTCACCGTGCGCCCGGCGCGGGGCGACGGCGAGCTCAGCGAGGAGATCGACGGGATCCCGATCGTCAGGGTGATGCGGGACCGCAGCGAGCGCGGCGCCTACCTCGTCGCCCTCGCCGACGGCCGCTACGCGGTGATGAGCTCCGGCCTGGTCGCGATCGGCGGCCGGCGGGCGCTGGCCGGCTGGTGTGAGAGGAGAGCAGCTAGGCCCGAAGTCGACTCGGCGGAGCGAGCCTGGTGGCAGGAGGTAACGGGAGCCCTGATCGCGCGTGGTTGAGCCGCGCCCCCTCCACGGTTGATGCTGCTTCAGGAGGCTCCGGCCGCCGCTGCGATCTCGGAGTAGGCGGCAGCCGGGTCGGCGGCCCCAAATACTGCGGAGCCGGCTACGAAGAGTTGGGCGCCGGCGGCGGCGAGCGGAGCAGCGGTCTGGGTGTCGACGCCGCCGTCTACCTCGATCGCGGCTTTGCCGACCAGCGGCGCCAGGCGCTCGAGCTTTTCCGGCGAGGTCTCGATGAAGGACTGCCCGCCCCAGCCGGGGTTGACGGTCATGCAGAGGACGACGTCGGCCAGCCCACGCAGCTCCTGCACAGCCTCGACCGGGGTACCGGGGTTGATCGCGACCCCAGCCAGGCAGCCGAGCTCGCGGACCGCGGCGAGAGTGCGGTGGGCGTGCGGCGTCGCCTCCTCGTGGAACGTGATCGAGTCGGCGCCGGCCTCGGCGAAGTCGGCGATCTGGCGCTCGGGCGCCTCGATCATCAGGTGGACGTCGACCGCGCCGCCGGCGTCGTGGACCTGGTCGGCGATCCCGCTGAGGACCAGCGGCCCGATCGTGATCGGCGGGACGAAGTGGCCGTCCATCACGTCGAAGTGGATGATCCGCGCGCCAGCGTCCATCACCTCTTCGACCTGGGCCCCGAGGCGCCCCATGTCGGCCGAGAGGATCGAGGGCAGGATCCGCGGCTCGGCCATCAGCTCCATCATCCGGTCGCTCATAACCAGAAACCTACTGAGACCCTACGGACGTGGCTAAGCGATCCTCAACATCGAGGCGCCGCATGACTGGCATTCCATGTCAGCCGTGTTGGTCATCCGCGCGATCGTCTGGTGCTCGCCGCAGTTGGGGCACTGGGAGACGAGTTCGAAGCGGGTGAGGCAGTTGACGCATCGCAGCCGCCCCGGCAGCTGGGTTGGGCGCAGCCAGGGCTCGCCGCAGTTGGGGCAGGGGGCGCGTCCCAGGGGGTTCGAGTCCCCCTGGTCCGACTGGTTGGGGTGGCTCATCGCCCCAATCATGCCCTATCGGTTTACGAAAATCTGGTGAAGCGGGCGATGAAGAAGCCGGTGGTGCGGTCGCGGTCGGGGCGCAGCTGCAGGCATCGGCGCTCGGCGGGCGCCGCGAGGTCCGGGGCGCGGGCGCCGAGGTCGTCGAGCTGCAGGGGCGGGACGTCGCCTGCCTCGGAGGCGCGCAGCAGGGCGGCGACGCGCTCCTCGTTCTCGCGGCGGGAGATCGTGCAGGTCGAGTAGACGAGGGTGCCGCCGGGCTCGAGGACCGCCGCCGCGTTGCGCAGCAGCTCGTCCTGGACCTCGGTCAGCCGCTGGATCGTCTTCGGCGACTTGCGCCAGCGGGCGTCGGGGCGGGAGGCGAGCGTGCCGAGGTCCGAGCAGGGCGCGTCGAGCAGGACCCGGTCGAAGCCTGGACCGATCGCCCCCTTGGTCGCGTCGGCCTCGATCACGGTGACGCTGCGCAGCCCCAGCCGGGTCGCCTGGGCAGCGGTCTCTGCGGCGCGGTCGGGATCGAGCTCGACCGAGATCACCTCGCCGCGGTCGCCCATCCGCTCCGCGATCTGGCCGGTCTTGATCCCGGGACCGGCGCAGAGGTCGAGCACATGGTCGCCCTCCCGCGGGTCGAGGACCTCGACCACGGCGGCGGAGCCGCGGCTCTGCGGCGTCAGCTCGCCGGCGGCGACGGCAGACGGCACGGCCTCGCCGGTGCGGCCCTCGATCACGATCGTCTCCGGCGCGGCGAGCGGGCAGTCCGCGTCGGGGGCGCAAGCCTCCACCCCGGCCTCCTTCAGCTGGGACAGCATCGCCTCCCGGTCGGTTCGCAGCAGGTTGACCCGCATCGCCACCTCGGCCGGCTCATTGCAGGCGGCGAGCGCGGCGCGGGCCGCGTCGGCTCCCAGCTCCTCCCACCACATCTCCGCCAGCCACATCGGGGCCGAGTCGGCGACCGCGGCGGCGGCGGGGGTCGAGTCGTCGCGCAGCGCCGCGGTCAGCTGCGCCCGCTCGCGGATCGCCCGGCGCAGGATCGCGTTGGCGAAGCCGGCGGCATGGGCGGCGCCGGCCGCCTTGACCAGCTCGACCGCCTGGTCGACGGCGGCGTGGTCGGGAGTGGCGTCGGCGAAGAGCAGCTCGTAGAGGCCGAGGCGAAGCGCCGCCAGCACCGGCGGGTCGAGCAGCCGGGTCGAGCGGCCGGCGAGACGTTCGATCGCGACGTCGCTGCTGCCGCGGCGCTGCACCGCGCCGTAGGCGAGGCGCTGGGCCTGGGCGCGGTTGCGGCCGGAGAGCGCGAGCCGATCGGCCTCGGCGCGGAAGGCGCGCTCGGTGAAGGCGCCGTCCTCGAAGGTGGCTCGGATCGTCGCGAAGGCGAGGGCGCGGGCCGGCGAGACCCGGCCGCCGTCGGCGCTCACGAGCCCGGCAGCGGGTGGCCGCGCAGGTAGGCGTCGGCTGGCATCGGCTTGCCCCCGGGCGGCTGGACCAGCTCCAGCCGCAGCGACCCCTCGGCGGTGCCGAGCAGCAGCGCTCCCTCGCGCTCCTCCAGCCGTCCCGGCTCCAGCCGGTCCGGCACGGGGCGAGCGCGGCGGACGCCGAGCCGCTCGTCGCCGGGGAGCTCGAGGTAGGCGCCGACGTGCGGAGTCAGAGCGCGGACCTTGGCGGCCAGCTCGGCTGCGGGACGCTGGGGGTCGAGCCGCCGCTCGGCCGCCTCGATCTTCTCCGCGTAGGTGATCCCCGCCTCGTCCTGCTCGGCGAACTCGAGCTTACCCGCGGCCTGCAGGTCGAGGGCGCGGACGAGGAGGTCGCCGCCGAGCGCGGCCAGGCGCGCCGCCAGCGCCTCGAAGTCCTCCTCGGGGTCGATTGCCGTCTCCTCGCAGAGGCCGGTCGGGCCGGAGTCGAGCCCCGCGGTCAGCCGCATCACGCAGACGCCGGTGGTCGCGTCCCCGGCCATCATCGCCCGCTCGATCGGCGCCGCCCCGCGCCAGCGCGGCAGCAGCGAGGGATGGACGTTCAACATCGGGAACTCGGAGAGGAGCGGCTCGCGGATCAGCTGTCCGAAGGCGCAGACCAGGACCGCCTCGGGCGCCGCGGCGCGAATCCGCGCCAAACCGTCCTCGTCGTTGACGTTCTCCGCCTGCAGCAGGTCGAGCTCCAGCTCCTGCGCGGCGAGCGCGGCCGGCGGCGGCTTGACCTTGCGGCCGCGGCCCTGGCGGCGGTCGGGCGGGGTGACGACGAGGGCCGGGCGGTGGGGCGAGGCGGCGAGGCGGCGCAGGACCGTGGCGGCGAAGTCCGAGGTGCCGAGGTAGGCGGTCCTCACGCGTCGGTGCGAGGCTCGCGCAGGTCGTCGCCCTCGTCGATCTCTTCCTCGGAGGAGGGGGCGTAGCCGACGCCCTCGCGCAGCGCCCGCAGCGCCGCCTTGCGCTGTTCGCGCGTGGTGCGGTCGAGGATCAGGACCCCGTCGAGGTGGTCGATCTCGTGCTGGAGGACGCGCGCCTCGAGCCCGGCCGCCTCGATCACGATCGGCTCGCCGTCGGCGTCGCGGCCGCTGAAGCGCGCGTAGAGCGGCCGCTCGACGTCCATCGTCACCCGCGGCAGGCTGAGGCAGCCCTCCTCGGCGACGGCCATCTCGGCCGATAACCACTCGACCTCGGGGTTGACCAGCGCGGTCGGCTCGCTTTCCGGGCCGGCCTGGAAGACGAGCAGGCGCCGCAGCACCCCGAGCTGGGTCGCGGCGAGGCCGATCCCGAGCCCGTCGCGCATGATCTCGATCATCCGCTCGGCCTCGGTGCGCAGCTCGGGGCCGAAGGTGCTCACCGGCGAGGCCTTGCTCTTCAGCACCGGGTCGCCGAACTGGACGACGTGGGCGAGCGCGGCTTCGCGCCGCTCCAGCAGTTCGACTTCGAGCTGGCGGTCCTCGTCCTCGCGCTCCTGCGTCTCAACCTCGTCGCTCATCGAGGCGGAGTCTAAAACTCCTCTCCGGCCTGATACTTCCTGCGCGGAGACCAGATGCGGCAGAGGGGTGCCCGCCCCTCCCCACCTACTGCGGATCGACGTCCACCCCGATCGAGACGTCCTTCAGCGAGCGGTCGGCGGCGCGGCGCTCGACAACCTCGCGCACCGCGGCGATCGTGCCGCCGCGGTCGTCGGCCTTGATCAGGATCCGGCGCCGGTGCCGGTTGCGGACGCGGAACATCGGCGCCGGGCCGAGCAGCTCCGAGCCGTCGGGGAGCTCGCGATCGAGCTCGCGGGCGACCCAGATCGCGGTCTCGTCAAGTTTCGGTTCCGCTTCGGATGAGAGGTTGATCCGCGCCAGGTGCGAGAACGGCGGGTAGCGGAGGATGCGGCGGCGCTCCAGCTCCCCCTCGAGGAACCCGGCCGAGTCGTGGCGCGAGGCGTGCTCGATGCTCGACGCTCGCGGCGCCAGCGTCTGGACGATCACCTCTCCCCCCGCCTCGCCGCGGCCCGAGCGTCCCGCCAGCTGGGCGACCATCGCGAAGGTCCGCTCCTCGGCGCGGAAGTCGGGGAAGCGCAGGGTCGCATCGGCGTCGAGGATGGCGCTCAGCGTCACCTCGGGGAAGTCGTGGCCCTTGGCGACCATCTGGGTGCCGACGAGGACGGCGCTCGGGGCCTCGTCGAAGCGGGCGAGGATGCGGGCGTGGGCGCCGCGCTCGGCGGCGGTGTCGGAGTCGAGCCGCAGCACCGGCATCGGGCCGAGGCGCTCGGCCAGCAGGGTCTCGATCCGCTCGGTGCCGGCGCCGGCGCGTGAGAGCGTGGTCGAGCCGCACTCGACGCAGGCGGTCGGCTGCCGTTCGGAGTGGGCGCAGTGGTGGCAGACGAGGCGGCCGCTGTGGCGGTGGACGATCAGCGAGACGTCGCAGTTGGGGCAGCTCCAGTGATGGCCGCAGGAGCGGCAGGTCAGCCAGGGGGCGAAGCCGCGGCGGTTGATCATCACGATCGCCTTGGCGCCGGCGGCGCGCACCGACTCCAGCGCCTCCCAGGTCTCGGTGTGGAGCGGGCCCGAGCGAGGGCTCGCCTGGCGCATGTCGACCAGGTGGACCGGCGGCATCCGGCGGCCGTCGACCCGGCGCGGCAGCTCCAGTCGCGGCAGCTCCAGCCAGGTCTCCGGGCGCGGCGTCGCGGTCCCGGCGACCAGCACGGCGCCGTTGTCCTCGGCCCGTTTGCGGGCGACGGCGCGGGCGTCGTAGGTGGGGTCGCCCTCCTGCTTGTAGGAGGCATCGTGCTCCTCGTCGATGACGATCAGGCCGAGGTCGCGGACGGGGGCGAAGACGGCGGAGCGCGGGCCGACGCAGACGCTCGCCTCGCCGCCGCGAAGGCGGCGCCACTCGTCGTAGCGCTCGCCGGCCGAGAGGGCCGAGTGCAGCACCGCGAAACGGTCGCCGAGGCGGGCGCGGAAGCGGGCCACGGCCTGCGGGGCAAGGCCGATCTCGGGGACGAGGACGATCGCGCCCTGGCCGCGCTCCAGGGCCGCCTCGACGGCGGCGAGGTAGACCTCGGTCTTGCCCGATCCGGTGACGCCGTGGAGGAGCAGCTGGCGGGGAGCGCCGGCCTCGCCGTCGAGCGCGGCGACGATCCCCGCGACAGCCTCCTCCTGCTCGGGCAGCAGCTTGGGACGCTGGGCCGCGGCGGAGAGCCCCGACTCGGCCGGGGCGCGGCGCAGGTTCGACCTGCGGGTGGCGACGAGGCCGCGCTCCTCCAGCCGCCGCAGCGTCTGGCGGTCGGAGCCGACCGCGGTCGCCAGCTCCCCCGCCGACATCTCCCCGGCGCGGAGCGCCTCCAGCACGGCGCGCTGCTTGGCGCCGAGCCGCTCGCCGCCGCCGAGGGCGGCCTCGCCGGCGGGGAGGATCTCGGCGCGGAGCTCAGTCTTGGTCCGGGTCGTGCGGCCGCCACTGCCGGTTCCCGTGCCCGGGGGCAGGACCAGCTGGAGCCCGCGGGAGGGCGTCGAGCAGTACTCGCGGGCCACCCAGAGGCCGAGCCGCACCAGCTCCGGCGTCGCCCCCGCCTCGAGCGCCTCGATCGGCTCCGCCAGGCGCTCCGGCGGCAGCTCGGAGGCCTCGGCGACCTCGACCACGACGCCGAGCAGCCGCCGCGGCCCGAAGGGGACGCGGACGACACTGCCGACCCCGACGTCGGCCATCGCCTCCGGCCGGCGGTAGTCGAAGGGGCCGCGCAGAGCACGGGCGGTGGTCAGCGGCTCGACGCGGAGGATCGCCATCGAGCCGAGGTTATGGGTGCCGGGGGATGGCCTGGCCTGCTGCCGGGGGAGGCCATATGCTGGCCCGCATGGGCATCAACCTCCACCCCGGCGAGCGGGTGATCTTCGAAGGGCATCCGTCTTGGCGCGCGATCCTCGGCTTCTACCTCAAAGGGGCCCTGGTCGCTGTGGTTCTGGGCTTCGTCGCGAACCTGATCGACGGCGGCGCGACGACCTTCGTCGTCGTCCTCGTCGTCCTCGCCCTGACCGTGCTGATCGGCTTCGTCAAACGCGTGGCGACCACGTACACGATCACCGACCGCCGGCTCAACATCAAGCGTGGGATCGTCTCCAAAGAGGTCCAGGAGACGCGGCTGGAGCGGGTTCAGAACGTCAACTACCGCCAGAGCGTCTACCAGCGCCTGATGCAGATCGGCGACGTCGACTTCGACACGGCGGCAAGCGACGACTACAACTTCGTCTTCAACGGCGTGGCGAACCCGGGCGAGGTCGTCGAATCGGTCGACAAAGCGACCGGCGTCGGGGCTGCTGGGACGCACGGGCTGGGCGAGGCCCAGTCGCCGGAAGCCCGTTAGAGACTCCGAGGTTTGGGGGGTCATAGCCCCCCGAAGTTCGGAGAGGCGACTTCGACACGCACCCTCGCCGCTCCTCCCCAGAAACGCGCTTCGGCGCGGCCACCCTGCACCCTTACTTGCTTTGCGAGGGTGCAGGGTGGCCGCGTAAGTTCGCGACGGTTTTCCCCAGGATGTCGATGACGTGGCGAGGTACGTACTTCACCTGGTAGTGGGAGAAGCGGAGCGGGGTCAGGCCGCTAGCGACATGAACCTGTGAGCGCAGGGCGTCTCGAGTTTGAGCTGACGGGGTGCGGTGGTAGCGCCAGCCGTCGGTCTCCACGATGAGGCCGAGGTCGGGCCAGAAGAAGTCGACCTCGAACTTGTTGACCATGTGTTTGGTCAGCGGGGTCGGGAGGCCGGCGCTCGCGGCGAGCGGGCGGAAGAGCCGTTCCAGCTCGTCGTCGGAGAGGCGGAAGGTGTGCTCGTCGAGAACGTGGCGCAGGAGGCGGATACCTGGCTGGCCGGGGTGGTCGTCCAGGGCCTTGCGGAGCGAGTCCGCGTCGATCACATCGAGCTTGTCGGCCTCGTTGATCGCCCGCTCCAGCGTCTTCGGACCCGTGACGGTGGCGAGGTCGAGGAAGGTGCGGACTGGCTGGGTGAGGGGAATGTTCTGGCGAGCGGTGATCTCCTGGCGGGGTAAGGAAGGACGGCGATGGCAACGCAGGCCGGGGCTGCGGGCTTCGGAGGAACGAGTGACGCTGACGTCGATGTATCCCGGATGCTCTTTCCCGAAGCCCCAAAGGGCGGCAGCGCTGCGATGACTCAGAGCGGCGCCGGGTCCGCAGTCGAGAACGGCCGCCATCCATCGCCCCTCGGGGTTCAGCTCGCGTCGGCCCACGGCGTAAACGCCACGGACGATCAGATGGAGTCGTCCCTTCTGGACGCGGTGTTTGATCGCTTCAGCGCTGAAGCCGAGATCGAGCAACTGGCCCCGCGTCACCACGCCGTGCTGTCGCCGCGCCAATTTCCACGCCTGGCGACTCTGCGACTCCGAGATTTGGGGGGTCATAGCCCCCCAAAGTTCGGAGAGGCGCCGGTCTCGCCCCCTTACCCAGCCAGTTGTTCGCCCGTTTTCCGACTAGCGCCGGCAATTACCGCTACGCCGCTGCGGTCTCGGCGCCTGCGGCGTTGCGCAGGGCGTCGGCGCGGTCCGTCTTCTCCCAGGTAAAGTCCTCGTCGCCGCGGCCGAAGTGGCCGTAGGCGGCGGTCTTCTGGAAGATCGGGCGGTGGAGGTCGAGGTACTCGCGGAAGGCGCCGGGGCGCATGTCGAACTCTGCCTCGACCAGCTGGGAGATCTTCGCGTCGGGGAGCTTGCCGGTGCCAAAGGTCTCGACCATCAGGCTGACCGGGTGGGCGACGCCGATCGCGTAGGCGACCTGGACCTCGCAGCGCTGCGCCAGGCCGGCGGCGACGACGTTCTTCGCCACGTGGCGGGCGGCGTAGGC
Organism: Solirubrobacterales bacterium; assembly: GCA_035264245.1. GTDB lineage: Bacteria > Actinomycetota > Thermoleophilia > Solirubrobacterales > 70-9 > VAYN01. The sequence goes on along the minus strand of DATFQO010000118.1, from coordinate 32,883 downwards.
GGCGGAGCGGTCGACCTTGGACGGGTCCTTGCCGGAGAAGGCGCCGCCGCCGTGGCGGGCCATGCCCCCGTAGGTGTCGACGATGATCTTGCGGCCGGTGAGGCCGGCGTCGCCGACCGGGCCCCCGATCACGAACTTGCCGGTCGGGTTGACGAGGAACTCGCCGAGCAGCTCGGACTCGTCGAAGCGGCCGGGGACCTCCGCCTGGAGGACCGGGAGGACGACGCTCTCCCACAGCTCGGGCTTGATCTGGCTCTGCGAGTCGATGCCCTCGTCGTGCTGGGTGGAGATCAGGAGCTTTTCGACGGCGACGGGGCGGCCGTCGGCGTAGCGGACGGAGACCTGGGTCTTGCCGTCGGGGCCGAGGTAGCCGAGCGAGCCTTCCTTGCGCACCGCCGCCAGCCGTTCGGCGAGCCGGTGGGCGAGGTGGACCGGCATCGGCATCAGCGCCTCGGTCTCGTCGCTGGCGTAGCCGAACATCATCCCCTGGTCGCCGGCGCCGGCGACGTCGAGCTCGTCGTCGTCGGAGGGGTCGACTTTGGTCTCGTAGGCCTTGTCGACACCCTGTTTGATGTCAGCCGACTGCTCGTCGATCGAGACGATCACCGAGATGTGGTCGCAGTCGTAGCCGTAGCCGCCGCCCTTGTAGCCGATGTTCCCGACCGTCTCGCGGACGATCTCCGGGATGTTGAGGTGGACGTCGGTGGTGATCTCCCCCGAGACCACCGCCATGCCGGTGTTGACAAGGGTCTCGCAGGCGACGCGGCCCTCCGGGTCGTCACGCATGATCGCGTCGAGGACGCCGTCGGAGATCTGGTCGGCGACCTTGTCCGGGTGGCCCTCGGTGACTGACTCCGACGTGAAGAGGTACTCGCCCTCGGCGAGCGGCTTGGAAGTAGGCATGGCGGGAAGAGTAAAGGAATCCCGAGTGGCACCGCCGCTACTCCTGACCAAGCAGATCAAGGATGCAGGGAGCGCCGTGTGCTCTGCACACAAGCGACCGAAGACGCCGATATGCGCCGGTCAGGAGTAGCGGCGGCGGCCGGAAGCCGGGACGAAATCGATGATCAGCGGGACCCCCTCGAGCTCATAGGTCTCGCGCATCCGGTTCTCCAGGTGGTAGGCCCAGTCGCGGACGATCAGTTTGCGGTCGTTGACCTGGATCGCGACCCGCGGCGGGCTCTCCCCCACCTGCGCGGCGTAGTAGAGGCGCAGGCGCTTGCCGCGGCGGGACGGCGGCGGGTTCTTGGCGACGACGTCGCCGACGAAGCGGTTCAGCTCCGGGGTCGGGATCCGCTCGGCGGCCTTGTCGGCCAGCTGCAGCGCCTTCGGCAGCAGGCTGCCGACGTTGCGGCCGCGCGTCGCCGAGGCGGTGATCACGGCCGGGCGCAGCCGCAACTTGCGCGCAACGCGGGCGCGGGCGTCGTCGATGTCGGCCTCGGTCACGTCCCACTTGTTGAGGACGAGGAGGGTGGCGCAGCCGGCTTTCATCGCCATCTCGGCGGCGCGCAGGTCCTCGGCGGTGACCCCCTCGGAGGCGTCGCAGACGACGATCGCCACGTCAGCGCGGTCGACCGCCCGTTCGGAGCGCAGCTGCGCGTAGTAGTCGACGGTCCCGGCGACCTTGGAGCGGCGCCGCAGCCCGGCGGTGTCGACCAGGATCACGCGGCGACCGTCGACCTCGAGCTCGGTGTCGATCGCGTCGCGGGTGGTGCCGGCGATGTCGGAGACGATCACCCGGTCGGAGCCGAGGAAGGCGTTGACCATCGAGGACTTGCCGACGTTGGGGCGGCCGATCACGGCGACGCGGACGGCGTCGTCGTCATCGGTCCGCGGCTCGCGCTCGCCGAGCGCGGTGACGATCGCGTCGAGCAGGTCGCCGGTGCCGAGCCCGTGGGTGGCCGAGACGGAGAGCGGGTCTCCCAGGCCGAGGGCGTGGAACTCGGCGGCGATGCCGTGGTCGTCGGCGCGGTCGGCTTTGTTGACGACGACGAGGACCGGGACGCCGCCGCCGCGCAGCGTCCTCGCCAGCTCGGCGTCGCCGGCGCGGAGGCCGGCGCGACCGTCGACGACGAGCAGGATCGCGTCGGCCTCGGCGATCGCCAGTCGCGCCTGGGCCTGGACGTCGCGCGCCAGCTCGGCCTCGTCGCCGAGGTCGATGCCGCCGGTGTCGACCAGCTCGAAGGCGACCCCGTTCCACTCGGTCGCGAGCCGCTTGCGGTCGCGGGTGACCCCGGGCTCGGGCGAGGTGACGGCCTCGGTGCCGCCGACGAGGCGGTTGACGAGGGTGCTCTTGCCGACGTTGGGGAAGCCGACGACGGCGACGGTGGGAAGGCTCATGCGAGGCCCCGCTCGCGGGCGAGGGCGACGACGCGGGCGACGACTTCGTCGCGGCTGAATCCCGTCGTGTCGAGCTCCACCGCATCCCCGGCCGCGTGCAGGGCGCCGTGCTCGCGCTCGGTGTCGCGGGCGTCGCGCTGGCGCTGGGCCGCGAGGACGGCGTCGGCGTCTTCCCCGGTCTGAGCCGAGCGGCGGCGGGCGCGCTCCTCGTCGGAGGCGGTGAGGAAGACCTTCAGGGGAGAGTCGGGGCTGACGACGGTGCCGATGTCCCGTCCCTCGGCGACGTAGCGGCCGGCGGCGATCAGCTGGCGCTGGCGGTCGACCATCGCCGCCCGTACCCGCGGATGGACGGAGACGTGCGAGGCGGCGGCGCTGACCTCGGGCGAGCGGATCTCGGCGCTGACGTCGCGCTCGCCGAGCAGGACTCCGGGTCCGTCGAAGTCGATCTCCACTCCCTCTGCCAGCTCGCCCAGCGCCCCGCCGTCGTCGAGGTCAAGGCCGCGCTGCAAGGCGGCGAGGGCCACGCAGCGGTACATCGCCCCCGAGTCGAGGTACGTAAAGCCGAGCTCGCCCGCGACAGCGCGGGCGACCGTGGACTTGCCGGCCCCGGCGGGGCCGTCGATCGCGATCACCATGACCGCAGCGTATTGAGCATCGTTTCCAGACTTTTCCCCGCCCCAACGAGGACAAGGGTGGAAACGATGCTCAGCGGGGCGCGCTCAGCCGACCTGGAGGGAACAAAGGTCGCGCTCGAAGCCGGGGTAGCTGACGGCGGCGGCGTCCATCCCGACGACCTCCACGCCCTCGCGCGAGGCGACCCCGGCGACGGCGCCGAGCATCGCGATCCGATGGTCGCCTTGGGACTCGATCGTGCCGCCGACGAGACCGCCGGTGCCTTCGATGACCATCCCGTCCGCAGTCGGGTGAACAACGCCGCCGAGCGCCCGCAGCGCCGCGGTCACGGTCTCGATCCGGTCGGACTCCTTGCGCCGCAGCTCCTCGGCGTCGCGGATGACCGTCGTCCCCTCGGCGAAGCAGGCGGCGAGGGCGACCAGCGGCAGCTCGTCGATGGCCAGCGGGATCTCGGCGCCGCCGACCTCGGTGGCTTGGAGAGGGGCGGAGCGGATGCGAAGATCGGCAATCGCTCCAGACCCGCCTTCCATTTCTTCTTCTCGCTCGATCTTCACCCCCATCCGTTCCAGGATGGTGAGAAGGCCCGTGCGGGTGGGGTTCACCCCTACTTGTCTGAGGATCACGTCGCTGCCGGCGACCAACACGGCCGCGACTACGAAGAACGCAGCTGAAGAGATGTCGGCCGGCACAACGAAGGATCCCGGCTCCAGTCGTTCGGCTGGCCGCACCACCACGGTCTTGCCGTCGCGTTCGATCGAAGCGCCGGCAGCCGCCAGCATCCGCTCCGTGTGGTCGCGGCTCGGCAGCGGCTCGACGACGCGCGTCTCTCCCTCAGCCAGCAGTCCGGCGAAGAGGAGACAGGACTTGACCTGAGCGCTGGCAACCGGCAGCTCATATTCGATCCCGTGCAGCTCTGCACCCTGGATCCCAAGTGGCGGCAGCCGGTCTTCGCGGGCGCTGAGATCGGCGCCCATCTGCCGCAACGGCACTGCAATGCGGTCAACGGGTCGACGGCGGATCGACTCGTCGCCGTCGAGCGTCCAGCTTCCACCATCCTGACCTGCCAGCCAGCCGGGCAGAAGGCGCAGAAGGGTGCCAGCGTTGCCGACATCGATCGTCGCCGCGCGGGCACCGCGGAGGCCGACTCCCTGGATAAGCAGTCCGCCGGCGGGACTTCCCTTTAGTCGCTCTACCCGCGCCCCGAGTCCCTCCACCGCCGCCAGCGTCGAGTGCGTGTCGGCTGCATCGAGGTACAGCCCGATGTGGGTCTCCCCCTCCCCCATCGCCGCGATCAGCGCCGCGCGGTGGGAGATCGACTTGTCCGAGGGCGGGCGCAGGCTGCCGCGCAGGGACGCGGCGGGCGCGAAGCGGGTGCAGCTCATCGCGCGACCCTATCCATGAGGGACTACGAGGCCGGGGCGTCGAGCACGGTCACCGTGTGGCCGAGCTCGCGCACCAGCTCTGCCGCCCTGGTCGCCTGCTCCTCGCCGCCGACCCAGAGCGAGACCGCTCCCGAGGTCATGTCCGGGACCGGGTGCAGGGCCATGTCCTCGATGTTGACCCCGGCCTCGCCCAGCGCCAGCGCCAGCTCGGCGATCGTCCCCGGCCTGTTGGCGACGACGATCCGCAGCTCGCGCAATGGGCCGCTGTCGGCTTCGGATTCGAGCAGTTGGCCGCGGTCCTCGCCGGCGGCGGCGTGCCAGGCGGCGAGCGCCTCGCGGTCGCCGGAGCGGATCAGCTCCGCCGCCTCGCGCAGGCGGGCGGCGACCGAGTCGACCGAGCCGGCGACCGCCTCACGATTGCTGGCGAAGATGTCGGCCCAGATCGCCGGGTTGGAGCCGGCGACGCGGGTCATGTCGCGGAAGCTCGGCCCGACGTCGGGCAGGCGCTCGGTGTCCCTGGTCAGCGAGTGGGCCGCCTCGAATGCCAGCGCGTTGGCGAGCACGTGCGGCACGTGGCTGACGGTCGCCATCACCCGGTCGTGGCCCAGCGGGTCGATCGCCTGCGGCCGCGCCCCGAGCGCCGCCAGTGCCCGCTGCAGGCGGTCGTAGAGCAGGCCGCTGACCTGCTCTGTCGGGGTCAGGTACCAGCGGGCGCCCTCGAAGAGGTCCTCGCGGGCGTTCTCGACCCCGGCCGTCTCGGCTCCTGCCAGAGGGTGGCCGCCGATGAAGCGCTCGTCCTCACCCAGAGCGTCGACCAGCTCGCCCTTGGTCGAGCCGACGTCGGTCACCGCGGTCTCGGGACCCGAGGCGGCCAGCGCCTCGCCGACCTGCGCCGTCAGCGCCGCCACCGGCGCGCAGCAGAAGACGACGTCGGCGCCTTCGCAGGCCTCGGCGAGCGAGCCGGCGGCGCGGTCGATCGCCCCCACCTCGACCGCCCGCCGCAGCCGCTCGGGGCTGCGGCCGTAGCCGACGACCTCGGCCTCGAGCCGTCGCCGCGCGGCGAGCCCGATCGAGCCACCGATCAGGCCCACCCCGAGAACGGCGATTCTCATCGGCGAGGCAGGCTCCTCATGAACCGCGACGCGCCTCCACGGCAGCGGCGAACCGCTCCAGGGCGGAGGCGGTGTCCTCCCAGTCGAGGCAGGCGTCGGTGATCGACTGTCCATAGGTCAGCTCCCCGCCGGGGACCAGGTCCTGCCGGCCCTCGACCAGGAACGACTCCAGCATCACCCCGACGATCGCCTTGTTGCCGTCGGCGATGTCGCCGGCGATGTCGCCGGCGGCGAAGAACTGCTTTTCGGGGTCCTTGCCGCTGTTGTCGTGCGAGGCGTCGATCACCAGCCGCTCCGGCAGGCCGGAGACGCCGAGGGTGACGAGCGCGTCCTCGACCTCGGGCGGGTGGTAGTTGGGCACCCCGTGGCCGCCGCGCAGGATCAGGTGGCAGTCGGGATTGCCGGTGGTGTGCAGGATCGCCGGCATGCCGGCGTCGTCGATTCCCGCGAAGGCGTGCGGGGCCGCCGCCGCCCGGACCGCGTCGACTGCGATCTGGATGTTGCCGTCGGTCCGGTTCTTGAACCCGATCGGCATCGAGAGGCCGGAGGCGAGCTGGCGGTGGGTCTGGCTCTCGGACGTGCGCGCCCCGATCGCGCCCCAGCCGACGCAGTCGGCGATGTACTGCGGCGTGATCGGGTCGAGGAACTCGCAGCCGATCGGCAGCCCGGTGTCGAGCACCTCCAGCAGCAGTTTGCGGGCGATCCGCAGGCCGGCGTTGACGTCGCCGCTTTCGTCCAGGTGCGGGTCGTTGATCAGGCCCTTCCAGCCGGTAGTCGTCCGCGGCTTCTCGAAGTAGACCCGCATCACGACCAGCAGCTCCTCGCCCCAGGTTCGCGCCGAGGCGGCCAGCTTGGTCGCGTACTCCATCGCCGCCTTCGGGTCGTGGACGCTGCACGGGCCGACCACGACCATCAGCCGCTGGTCCTTGCCCTGCAGCACGTCGCGCACTTCCTCGCGGCCGCGAATCACGGCTTTCGCCCGCTCGGCGGTCAGCGGCAGCTCCTCGAGCAGCCGCTCCGGCGGCACCAGCTCGACCACTTTCGCGATCCGCTGGTCACGGACGCCGTCTCGTTTCGCCCCCTCCATCCCAATGAACATTTTGCCTTCGCCTTTCTCCAAACCAAGCAAATCGTACTTTCTGGTCGCCTGCTGCCGGTTTGGGCGCGCGCATGCGACTACGAACTGGGACGGCACCCCGGCGGAAGATCTGAGTCCTCAGGCGGCGGTTGCCACCTGGCCGGAGCGCCTAGCTAAATCGCCAATAGGTGAGATGGCCGCGCGCGACGGCGCTGGCTGGGGTGCCGGTCGCGGATTTGGCCTGGGACAACCTCACGGTCCTGAGGTTTTACCACGACCGCGCTTTTAGTCAAGCAATTCCGATAGGCCACGCAGGAACCGCTCGTTCTCCTTCGCCGTGCCGTAGCTGACCCGGATGTGGCCGGGACCGCCGAGCGCCTTGCCGGGCCGGACCGCGATCTCGCGCTCGGCGAGGCCGGCGATCACCTCGGCTTCGTCGGCGTCGCCGAGGTCGATCCAGGAGAAGTTTGCGTGGCTGTCGGAGGCCGCGAGGCCGAGGCCGCGCAGGCCCTCCTCGACCGTGAGCCGGGCCACGATCGTCGTCTCGACCCGGCGCAGGACGTCGTCCTGGTGGAGGATCGCCTCCGCCCCGGCGGCCTGGGCGAGGGCGTTGACGCTGAACGGCTGGCGGACCGCGTCGACCGCGGCGCGGAATTTCGGCGCGCCGATCGCGTAGCCGACCCGCAGGCCGGCGAGGCCGTAGCACTTGCTGAAGGTGCGCAGGACGACGAGGTTCGGGAACTCGCCCAGCAGGTCAAGCGTCGCGTCGGGGTCGTCGTGGGTCTGGAACTCGACGTAGGCCTCGTCGAGGATGACCGTGACGTGCGGCGGGATCCGCTCGCAGAAGGCGGCGACACCGGCGGCCGGGATGTGCGTCGCGGTCGGGTTGTTGGGGTTGCAGACGATCAGCAGCTGGGTCGCCGCGGTCACCTCGGCCGCCATCGCGTCGAGGTCGTGGACGTCGTCCTCGGCGAGCGGCACGCGGATCTCGCGAGCTCCGGTGAGCGCCGGCAGGTACGGGTACATCGAGAAGGCGGGCCAGGCGTAGAGGATCTCGGCCCCGGGCTCGCAGAGCGCCTCGGCGGCGGCGAGGAGGATCTCGCAGGAGCCGTTGCCGACGGCAACCCGTGCGGGCTCCGTCTCGTAGCGCTCGGCGAGGCGGCGGCGCAGCAGCGTCGCGTCGGGGTCCGGGTAGCGGTTCATCAGGCCGGCGGCGGTGGCGACCGCCTCGACCACCTTCGGGTGCGGCGGAGTCGGCGACTCGTTGGAGGCGAGCTGGGCGATATTGCCCGAGGCGATCGCCTCAGGCGCCTGGCCGGTCGGGACCCCGGCCTGGTAGCCCGGCATGCGGGCCAGCTTCTCCGCGAAGGTGACGGTCATCGGCAGCGATTGTGACGGACGGCGGCGACCCGGCCTACTGGGCGGCCTCGAGGTCGGTCCGCAGCTTCTGCGCCTCGCCGACGTAGACGTGCGCGGCCTCATGGTCGGCCGGCGCATAGAAGTGCAGCATCACCCGGATCACCCGCGGCATCGAGCCGGGGACGGGGATCTCGCGGCAGCACATCAGCGGCACCATTGTCAGTCCCAGGTCCCGAGCGGCGACGGCCGGGAACTCGGCGTCGAGATCCTCCGTGGTCGTGAACAGGCAGCTGACCATCGCCTCGGGCTCGAGGCGGTTGCGCTCGATCAGCCCCCGCATCAGCTTCTCGGTGGCGTCGAGGATCGCCTGCGGCTCGTTCGCCTCGGCCTGCGCCGCACCGCGCACCGCGAAGAGACGCCGGGCGGGATCCTCGTAATCGCCCCGCTGCATGTCGCCGTTCTGGCTCACATCCCGCATCTTTCCAGAGGCGAGGGGGGCGAGTTGCATCGCGGTGGGACTTATAACCGCTATGGCGACCAAAACTCCCACCGATCGTGGCCAGCATCTGCTTCGGCTGGCAGCTAGGCAGCACGGGGTGGTCTCAAGAGACCAGATGCACGCCCTCGGCTGGAGCGACAGCGCGATCTCGCACGCAATCAACACCGGTCGCCTACATCGAGTCTTCCGCGGCGTCTACGCGCTGGCGACACCGGAGATCGGGAAGCAGGGGCGTCTGGGTGCGGCAGTCCTGGCCTGTGGCAGAGGCGCGGTCATCTCTCATCGAAGCGCCGGAGCTCTCTTGAGACTGCTGAACGAGGGACCTGTGGTGATCGACGTGATCCCTTCCCAGGAACAAGGTCGCAAGATCGACGGGATTCGCTTCCATCGGGTTCGAACGCCGCGACGCAACGAGGTCGGGACCGTCGACGGCATCCCCTGCACGAGCCCGGCGCGAACCTTGGTGGACCTCGCCGGCAGCGTCGGGGACCGGACGCTGCGCAGCTGCTTCGAGCGGGCGGCGCAGCGGAAGGTGCTGGAGATCCCGGCGATCGAAGCGTCGATGGATCCCGGACGGCGCGGGGTCAAGTCCCTACGCGCCCTCGTCGACGAATGGCGCCGCGCCGCGCCGGTCGCCAAGAAAGGCAAGCTGAAGAGCCCGCTCGAGGCGAAGGTCCTGCCCCTCCTCCTCCAGCGCGACGTCCCCACCCCGCTCCTCAACGCGCCGGTCGAGATCACCAACGGCCGCATCGAGGTCGACTTCCTCTGGCCCGAGCAGCGACTGGTGGTCGAGGCCGACAGCCGCGACTTCCACGGGACCGGCCTCGCCTTCGAGCGAGACCGCTGGCGCGACCGTGAACTCCTCCGCGTCGGCTACGGCACCCTCCGTGTGACCCACCAGCAGGCCGCGCACGAAACCACCGCCGTCGTCGAGACCATCGCCGCTCGCCTTGCGTAACCACCCAGGCTTGAGCACCCGCGTCCCCCAAAGCGATTGGTAAGGGCCGCCTCACCCTCCCACCCAGCCAAGTAGGAGGGTGAGGCGGCCCCTATCGAGAGGCGTCTCGCAGTTCGGTGATCTCGCCGTCCGAGAGCCGCCGCGCTTTTCCCTCGGGGAGATCGTTCAGACGGAGAGGGCCAAAGGCGACGCGTTGTAGAGCCTTTACCTCGTTCCCCACCGCCTCCAACATCCGCCGCACCTGGCGGTTGCGGCCTTCGCGCAGCGTCACCTCGAGCTCACTCTTGTCCAGGCGCCGCACCTCGGCGGGGCCGGTCGGCCCGTCTTCGAGCTGAACGCCCATGCGCAGGCGCGCGAGGTCGCGGTCGGCGATCGGCCTGCCGAGCCTGGCGCGATAGGTCTTCGGCACCTCGTAGCGGGGGTGAGTGAGGCGGTTGGCGAGCTCGCCGTCGTTGGTCAGCAGGAGCAAGCCGGTCGAGTCGGCGTCGAGGCGGCCGACCGGATAGAGGCGGACGCGAGTGTCGACAAGGTCCACGACCGCCGATCGCGAGCCTGGCTCCCGCGCCGTGGAGACAACCCCAGCCGGCTTGTTCACCATCCAGACCTCCCGCGCCTCAGCCGCCACCGGCTCACCGTTGACCCGAACGTCATCCCCATCGCCCACGTCACGAGCCGGATCGGTGACCACCTCGCCGCCAACGGTGACCAACCCCTTCCCGATGATCTCCTCGGCCCGCCTCCTAGAAGCCACCCCGCCATGGGCGAGGAACTTCACCAACCTCACGAGAGGGGAGACGGGGAGGCCCCAGCCGGACCCTCCCCATCAGTTGTCCGGATGGGGCCTCCCCGTCTCCCCTCCATCACGGTTCAGATCGTTGTTCCCCCGCCTTCAGCAGGCGCTCGCGCAGGTCGCGCTCGTCCTCCGGGCTGGGGTCGAAGCGGGAGGGGTCCGGCAGCTGGTCGAGGCCGCTGAGGCCGAAGAGCCGCTCGAACAGCTCCGAGGTCTTGAAGATCGCCGCGCCGAACTGGGAGCGGCCGGACTCTTCGATCAGGCCGCGCTCGGCCAGGCTCTGGACCGCCGACTCGGAAGTGACGCCGCGGATGCGGGCGACCTCGGGGCGGGTCACCGGCTGCAGGTAGGCGACGATCGCCAGGGTCTCGGCCTGCGCCTGGGTCAGCGGCGGCGTCCGCGGCTTGGAGAGCAGCCGCCGGGCGGCTTCCTCGCTGCCAGGGTCGCTGGCCAGGCTGTACCCGCCGGAGACCTCGCGCAGCACCAGGCCGCGCTTGCCCTCGGCGAGGTCCTCGCGCAGAACCTCGATCGCCTCGGCAACCTGACCCTCGGTCGCCTCGGTCGCCATCGCCAGGTCAGCGGCGGAGACCGCCTGCGGCGAGAGGAAGAGCAGCGCTTCGACGGTGCGGGAGAGGTCGTTCATGCGCCCTTCCTCGTCGCGGCGGGCACGGCCTTCTTGACCCGGATCGGACCGAAGGCCCGGTCCTGCTCCCAGGTGATCTCGCCCTTGCGGTAGAGCTCCAGCAGGCCGAAGACGGTCACGGCCTGGGTGAGTCGGTCCTCGCCGCCGAACTCCTCGTCGAAGTCGAAGCTGGAGCGGCTGCGGAGGACGTCGCGCAGCGCGCGCAGGCGGCGATCGAGCGAGACGGTCGGGCGGATGTGGCTGATGTCGACCTCGGGCGGCTCGGTCAGCAGGTCGCCGAGGGCGGTACCGAGCTGGTCGGGGTCGTAGACGGCCGCGGCGGCGTCGACGGCAACCCGGCGCAGCTCGGCCGGCAGCGGCGCCGAGCGGTAGAGGTAACCCCGCTGGCTCTCGAAGCGGTCGGCGAGCACCTTCGAGGCGTCGCTGTAGCGGCGGTACTCGAGCATCCGCGCCAGCAGCTCCTCGACCGCCTCCTCGGGGCTGAGGTCGTCGAGCTCTTCCTCGGGGCTGGGCAGCATCATCCGCGACTTCAGCTCCAGCAGGGCGGCGATCAGGACGAGGAACTCGGTCGCCACCTCCAGCTCCAGCTCGCCCTCGCGCTCGAGGTGCTCGACGTAGGCGACGACGACCTCGCCCAGCTGCAGGTCGAGGAGGCTGACCTCCTCGCGCAGGACGACCGCCATCAGCAGGTCGAACGGCCCGGCGAAGACGTCGAGGTCGAGATCCAGGTCGAGGTCGGCTACGGCCACTATCCGCAGACTAGAGCCGGAGCGGGACGGCGGCGCGCCCTTTTCGGGCTATTTGGGGCTAAGCCGGGCCGTAGCCCATGCGCTCGCGGACGTCGGCGAGGACGGGAGTGGCGAGCGCTCGCGCCTTCTCGGCTCCGGCGGCGAAGACCCGCTCCAGGGCGGCCTCGTCGGGCCGCAGCTCGGCGTAGCGCTCGCGCACCGGGTCCAGCAGCTCGACCACCGCCTCGGCGACCGCCTTCTTGAAGTCGCCGTAGCCGGCGCCCTCGAACTCGGCTTCGACCGCAGCCTGGTCGCTGCCGCGGGCGACGGCGAGGATGTCGATCAGGTTGGTCACCCCGGGCTTGTCCGGCGAGCGGACGATCTCGCGGCCGGAATCGGTCACCGCCGAGCCGAACTTCTTGCGGATGACGCCGGGCTCGTCGAGGACGAGGACCGTCCCCTGCGGCGTGCCGCCGGTGGTCGACATCTTCCGCTCCGGCTCCTGCAGGTCCATGATCCGGGCGCCCACCTCGGGGATGACCAGCTCCGGCACGACCAGGGTCTCGCCGAAGCGGGCGTTGAAGCGGCGGGCGATCTCCCGCATCAGCTCGACGTGCTGGCGCTGGTCGTCGCCGACCGGGACCTCGGTGGCGCGGTAGGCGAGCACGTCAGAGGCCATCAGCACCGGGTAGTAGAAGAGCGCTGCGGAGGCGAGCTCCCGGTCCTTGCCGACCTTTTCCTTGAACTGGGTCATCCGGTTGAGGTCGCCGTGGGAGGTGACCGCCGAGAGCAGCCAGGTCAGCTCGGTGTGCTCGCGCACGTCGGACTGGCGGAAGAGGATGCAGCGCTCGGGGTCGAGGCCGGCGCCGAGCAGGATCGCGGCGGTGTCGTAGACGCGCTCGCGCAGTTCGGCTGGGTCGTAGGGAACCGAGATCGCGTGCAGGTCGACGATGCAGAAGATCGCCGGGTCGCCGCGGTCCTGGCCCTCGACGTACTGGCGGATCGCGCCGATGTAGTTGCCCAGGTGCTTGCGGCCGGTCGGCTGGATGCCGCTGAAGATGATCGGCTTGGTCATCGCGGGGAGACTAATTGGGGTGCCGGGGGTGGGTACCCCTCGCCCGGACGAGCCCATGGGATGGGTGTCCCTCGTTCGGACAAGTGGTGCCCTAATTAGGGCACCACTTTGAGTATCCGCCCGCCCGAGGGACACCCATCCCATGGGCTCCAGCCGCACTCGCCGTCGCCCGTCAGCTGGAGTCGGCTGCTGCCGTGGCCTTTTCTTGTTTCTGCTGTTCGGCGCAGTCGGCGTTGCTGGCGTGGCCGCACTCGCCTGCTTGGGCGGAGCCTCGAGTTGGGATTGCTTCGCGCTGGCGTTTTGGGTTCTGGACTCCGAGGCCGGCGACTATGCCGCCGAGGATCATCAGGATTCCCGCGATGCCGAGGCCTAGGCGGAAGGAGGAGGTCGAGGCGTCCTCTGCGGCCGTGGCCACCCGCTCGCCTTCGGCCGCTGGGACGCCGTCCGTTTCCGGCACGGCAAGGGGCTTTTCCTTTGCGGCGTCGACCGCCGAGGTCGCGGAGGCCGAGAGCGGCGCCGTCCCGAGCTGGTCGTCGAGCTTGGCGCCGAAGTTGGCGGAGATCACCGCCCCTAGCACGGCGATCGCCAGCAGTCCCGCGACGCGGGAGACGCCGTTGTTTACCCCGGAGGCGATCCCGACCCGGTGTTCGTCGACCGAGTCGAGCACGGTCGCGGTCAGCGGCGCCACCGTCGCCGAGAGGCCGACGCCGAAGACGAGCAGGCCCGGGAGGACGTCGAGGAGGTAGTTCCCGTCGGGCCCGATTCTCATCATCAGCAGGAGCCCGATGCCGCCGAGGATCGGGCCGGCGGTCATCGGCACCCGCGGGCCCGTGCCCGAGGTGATGCGGCCGAAGCGGGGCGAGAGGAAGAACATCAGGATCGAGATCGGGGTCGTCGCCAGCCCGGCCTCCAGCGGCGAGTAGCCGGCCACCTGCTGCAGGTAGAGCCCGACGAAGAAGAGGCCGCCGATCAGGCCGGCGTAGGTCGAGAGCGTGGTCAGGTTGGTGACCCAGAAGTTGCGGATCCGGAAGAGGCCGAGCGGCAGCATCGGGTGGCGGGCGGTCGCCTCGCGGAGGATGAAGAGGCCGAAGCAGAGGACGCCGACGACCATCGGCACCCAGACCATCGGGTCGTCCCAGCCGCGCGAGGGCTGCTCGATCAGGGCGAAGGTCGGGCCGCCGAGGCCGATTGCCGAGAGCGCGATCCCGGCCCAGTCGATGCCGAGGAAGGCGTCCTCGTCGCGGCTCTCCTCGACCGAGTGGAGGGTGAGCATCACGGTCGCCGCGATCAGCGGGATGTTGACCCAGAAGATCGCCCGCCACGACGAGATCCCGATCAGGGCGCCGCCGCCGGCCGGGCCGATCACGGTCGCGATCCCGGTCCAGGCCGTCCACATCCCGACCGCCTTGCCGCGCGCTTCGCCCTCGAAGGTCGAGGCGACGATCGCCAGCGAGCCGGGGACCAGCAGCGCCCCGGCGATCCCCTGCAGGGCGCGGGCGACGATCAGGAACTCGTCGGTCGGCGAGATCGCGCAGAGGACCGAGGTGACGCCGAAGGCGATCAGGCCGATGACAAACACCTTCCGCCGCCCGAACTGGTCGCCGAGGCTGCCGCCGACGAGCAGCAGCGAGACGAGCGCCAGGGTGTAGGCCTCGACCACCCACTGCTGGCCGGCGAGGCCGACGTCGAGCCCGTCGCTGATCGCCGGCAGGGCGACGTTGACGACGGTGCTGTCGAGGAAGACGACCGTCGAGCCGAGGATCGTCGCGATCAGCGTCAGTCGCTGGGATCGGGACATTCGGCGAGTCTAGGGGCCCGCTTCCGGGGGCTCGCGGAGTTGCGCCGCAGGCGTGAAGAAGTTTCGATAGGCCAGCAGCGTCGCGACGAGAGCGGAGATCGAGACGCTGCCCAGCAGGGTGTAGAGGAGGATCAGCTGCAGGCGGACGGCGTCGGTCGGGCTGGCGCCGGCGAGCAGCATGCCGACCATGGTTCCCGGGAAGAAGATCAGGCCGGTGGTCTTGGTCGAGTCGATCAGGGCGATCATCCCCGAGCGCAGGGCGCGGCGAACGGTTGGCGCGGCGGCTTCGCGCGGGGTCGCGCCGAGCGCGAGCGTCGCCTCGATCCGCGCCCTCGCGTCGGCCATCTCGTCGCCGAGACGGTTGAGGGCGACGGCGCTGGCGGTCATCGCATTGCCGATCACCATGCCACCGACCGGGACCAGGTAGCGCGGGGTCGGGTCGAAGATTCCCAGGGCGACGACGAGGCCGAGGGTGGTGCCGCCGGCCAGAGCGAGGGCGATCAGCAGCGGGCCGAAGGAGTTCGGCACCCTGTCGGCGCGGTGGCGGGCGGTGATCGCGCCGAAGAAGACCATCACCGCCAGCAGCAGGACCACCAGCCAGATCGAGTCGACGTCGAAGATCAGCTTGATCGCGTAGCCGACCAGGGTCAGCTGGACGATCGAGCGGACGGTGGCGACGACGATGTCGCGCTCGAGGCCGGCCCGCTGCCAGAAGGAGATCGCCGCCGCCAGGGCGACCAAGACCAGTGAGGCGGCGACCTGCCAGAGCTCGACGTGGATCGAGGTGCTCATGCCGGCATCTCCAGCACCCGGTCGCCGAGGCGGCGCGCCTGCTCGGGGTCGTGGCTGACCAGCACCAGCGAGAGGTTCGACTCAGTCCGCAGCCGGGCCAGCGTCGCCTCGACCGCGTCGCGGGCGGTGTGGTCGAGGGCCGAGGTCGGCTCGTCGAGCAGCAAGACTGCGGGGCGCTGGGCGAGGGCGCGCGCCAGCATCGCCCGCTGCTGCTCGCCGACCGAGAGCTTGGCGACGTCGCGCTTGGCAAAGGAGGGATCGAGGCCGGCGCGCCGCAGCGTCTCCTCTACCTCCAGCGGCTCGCCGGCCAGCTCGGCCGCATAGCGCAGGTTCGACTCGACCGTCCCCTCGAGCAGCGCCGGCAGCTGCGGCACCAGCGAGACCTCGCGGCGCAGCGCCAGCGGTTCGTAGGCGGTCAGGGGGCGGCCGCGGTAGGCGATCTCGCCGCGATCGGGGTCGGCGAGCCGGTTCAGCAGCCGCAGCAGCGTCGACTTGCCGGCGCCGGAGGGACCGACGATCGCGGTCGCGCCCTCAGGGATCGAGGCGTCGAAGGAGTCGAGCACGGCACGGCCGCCACGGTCCAGCCCTACGTCGCGCAACTCGAAGAGCACCGGCGGGATGATCGCAATCGCGTGGTTCCTTTTGCACGACATCGGTGCAAAAGGAACCACGCGACCGCAAGATGGCTCCCGCTGCGCCCACCTCTATCGCCACTTCGGAGTTTGGTTGGGACAATCCAGGGAAAGGAGCCCAGGGGAAGGAACGCAGACAAAATGGCAAGAGCGATTTGGAGCGGGACGATCAGCTTCGGGCTACTGAACGTGCCCGTGAAACTCTTCAGCGCGGTCGCGCGGCGCTCGATCGGCCTGCGCGAGATCCGCGAGTCCGACAGCGCCCGGATCAAACACCGCCGCTTCGCCGAGGGGACCGAGGAGGAGGTCCCCTACGACAACATCATCAAGGCCTACGAGCTGACCCCCGGCCAGTACGTGCCGCTGAGCAAAGACGAGATGTCGGCGCTGGCGCCGGAGAAGACCCGCGCGATCAACGTCCAGGACTTCGTCGACATCGAGGAAATCGACCCGATGTACTTCGACAGCCCCTACTACCTCGGCCCCGCCGACGGCGCCGAGAAGGCCTACTCGCTGCTCGCCGCGGCGATGGAACACTCCGGCAAGGCGGCAATCGCCCGCTTCGTCTTTCGCAACAAAGAGCACCTCTCGGCGATCCGCGCCACGGGCGGCGTGCTGACGCTGACGACTATGCGCTTCCACGACGAGGTCGTGCCGCCGGCCGACCTCGACGACGCCCTGCCCGACAAGAAGCCGAAAGTCGCCAAGCGCGAGCAGGAGATGGCCGAGCAGCTGATCGATTCGCTCAGCACCGAATTCGACCCCGGCGCCTACCGCGACGAGTACCGCGAGCAGCTGCTGGCGCTGATCGAGCAGAAGGCCGAAGGCAAGGAGATCGTCGCCCCCGAGGCCGAGGCGCCGAAGGCGACCAAAGCTCCCGACCTGATGGCGGCGCTCGAGGAGAGCATCGCCGCGGTGAAAGAGAAAGGCTCGGCGCCCGGCAAGAGCAAAGCGGCGAAACCCAAAGCCGCGAAGAAGAGCAAAGCGAAAGCGAAACGCTCTTCCGGCTCGAAGACCAAAGCCAAAGCCTCGAAATAGGTTCGTAGGCCGTGGGCGAGACCCGGACGGTCGAGGTCGACGGCAGGGAGCTGCGGCTGACCAACCTCGACAAGGTGCTCTACCCGGAGGCGGGGTTCACCAAGGGCGAGATGGTCGACTACTACGCCAAGGTGGCGCCGGCGATCGTCCCCCACCTGAACGGCCGCGCGGTGACGCTGCGGCGCTTCCCGGAAGGCGTCGAGGACCTCGACGCGGCCTTCTTCGAGAAGCGCTGCCCCAAGCACCGGCCCAAATGGGTGAAGACGACGCGGGTCCAGGCCGGGCCGAACGCGGGGAAAATCGACTTCTGTGTCTGCGACAGCCTGCCGACGCTGATCTGGATGGCGCAGCTGGCGGCGATCGAGCTGCATCCCTCGCTCTCGCTCGGCCGGGCGCCGAAACGGCCGACGGTCCTCGCCTTCGACCTCGATCCCGGGCCGCCGGCGGACGTCGTCGACTGCTCGCGCGTGGCGCTGCGCCTGCGAGAGGTGCTCGCCCAGCTCGAGCTCGAGTCCCTCGTCAAGACCTCGGGATCGAAGGGGATGCAGCTCTACGTCCCGCTCAACACCAAGACGTCTTACGAGCAGACCAGGCCCTTCGCCCAGGCCCTGGCGCAGCTGATCGCCAAGCAGACCCCCGACGAGGTGCTGGCGAAAATGGGCAAAAAGACCGACCGCAGCGGCAAGGTACTGATCGACTGGTACCAGAACAACGAACGCAAAACGACGGTCGCCGTCTACTCGCTGCGAGCCCGCGAGCGCCCAACGGTCTCGACGCCGGTGACGTGGGATGAGGTCGAAGCCGTGGCCGAGTCAGGAGACGGATCGAGCCTCGTCTTCGAAGCCGGCGACGTGCTCGAGCGGATCGAGGAGCACGGCGACCTCTTCGCGCCCGTGCTCGAGCTGGAGCAGCAGCTGCCGAAGCTCTAGCGCGGCTGGCGCCACATCTGCGTCACCGCTGGACCGTCTTCAGCCAAACCGAACTCGCTGAACTTGACAAAGCCGACGCCTCCGTAGCGCCTGTGGTTCGCGGGGTTGGTCGACTCGAGATAGGCGGCCGCGCCCTCCGCGTCGATCAGCGCCAGGTTCTCCGCCAGCAGGCCCATCCCCAAGCCCTTGCCCCGGTGGTCGGGGTGCGTGGCGAGCAGGCTGAGGTAGTAGTGCGGCTCGGTCGGGCGCGCCCTGTCGAAACGCTCGAAGGTGTCGAGGACCCGCGGAGCGCCGTCGCCGAGCAGCTCCGCGAGCAGAGGCTCGAAGCGCTCCTCGTCCTCAGGGCGCAGCTCCAGCCTGCCGGGCGGGATCCACAGCGCCGCGACGGTCCCGGCGGTCGTCAGCCGCACCCAGCCGTAGTCGAGGGCGGAGCGCAGCGCAAACCCCCAGACGGTTCGCTGCTGCTCGAGCTTTCGCAGCGGGTCGGCAAACGCCCAGCCCCAGACCGGGTCGGTGCTGAAGGCGCGAGCCATGATCTCCGCCAGCGCCTCGAGGTCGTCCGCGTTCGCGATCCTCGCCTCGATGCGAGCGGGACCGCCCGCGGTCACTGCTCCAGCGGCTGGCGCACGACCGGCTGCCTCGTTGCCTTGACCTCGTCGAGGCGACGGACGGGGGTCGTATAAGGGGCGTTCTTGGCCAGGTCGGGCTGGGTCTCGGCCTCGGTGAGGATCTTCTCGATCGCCTCGGCGAAGGCGTCGAGGCTCTCCTTGGTCTCGGTCTCGGTCGGCTCGACCATCAGCGCCTCCTCGACGAGGAGCGGGAAGTAGACGGTCGGCGGGTGGAAGCCGAAGTCGAGCAGGCGCTTGGCCAGGTCGAGGGTGGCGAGCCCGAGGTCGCGCTTCATCGGCTTGCCGGAGAGGACGAACTCGTGCATGCAGTGGCGGTCGAAGGCGATCGGCAGGCGCTCGCCGGCGCGGCCCTCGGCCAGGCGCGCCTTCAGGTAGTTGGCGTTGAGGACCGCGGTCTCCGAGGCCTCCGAGAGGCCATCGCCGCCGAGGCTGAGGATATACGCGTAGGAGCGGACGAAGACTCCGAAGTTGCCCTGGAAGCCGCGCAGGCGGCCGATCGACTTCGGCCGCTCGAAGTCGAGGTCGAAGCTCGGGCCGTGGCCGTTGGAGCCTTCGCGGCGGACCACCTGCGGACGCGGCAGGAAGGGCTCGATCCGGTCAGATACCGCTATCGGTCCCGCCCCCGGGCCGCCGCCGCCGTGCGGCTGGCTGAAGGACTTGTGGAGGTTGACGTGGACGATGTCGAAGCCCATGTCGCCGGGCCGCGAGTGCCCCATCACCGCGTTGAGGTTGGCGCCGTCGTAGTAGAGGGTGCCGCCCGCCGCGTGGATCAGCGAGGCGATCTCGGCGATGTTTTCGTCGAAGACCCCGAGCGTGTTGGGGTTGGTCAGCATCAGGCAGGCGACCTCGCCCTCGTTCTCGGCCAGCTTCGCCCGCAGGTCGCTCATCTCCACCCCGCCCTGCTCGTCGGTCGCGACCTTGACCACCTCGTAGCCGGCCATCGTCACCGAGGCCGGGTTGGTCCCGTGCGAGGTGTCGGGCGCCAGCACCTTGGTCCGCACCTCGTTGCGATCGGCGTGGTAGGCGCGGGTCAGGAGCAGGCCGGCGAGCTCGCCGTGGGAGCCGGCGCTGGGCTGCAGGCTGACGTGCGGCAGGCCGCAGATCTCACTCAGCGACTCCTGCAGCAGCCACATCAGCTCCAGCGCCCCCTGGGCGCGGCGCGGGTCCTGGGCAGGGTGCAGGCGGGCATGGCCGGGCAGCGCCGCGACCCGCTCGTTGAGCCGCGGGTTGTGCTTCATCGTGCAGGAGCCGAGCGGGTAGAAGCCGCTGTCGAGGTCGAAGTTGCGACGCGAGAGGCGGTTGTAATGGCGAACGATCTCCGGCTCGGCGATCTCCGGCAGCCGCGGCGGCTCGGCGCGCAGCAGGTTCTCCGGGATCAGGTCCGCAATCGGCTTCTCCGGCACTTCGGTCGCCGGCAGCGCGGCGGCGCGGCGACCGGGCTTCGATTTCTCGTAGATCGTCCGCGCCGCTTCGGCCTGCATCGGGGTCTGAACCAGCGCCATCAGGCCACCCCTCCGACTTGTGGTTCCTTTTGCACGTCATCGGTGCCAAAGGAACCACGCGATGCGGCGATGGCACCCTCCAGCGCCTCGGCCAGCTCGTCGATCTGAGCCTTGGTCCGCCGCTCGGTGATCGCGACGAGGAGGCCGTCGTCGAACTCGGGGTACTCGCGGCCGAGCGGGTAACCGGCGGCGATGCCGCGCTCGGCGACACGATCCAGGACCTTGTCGACCGGCGCGTCGAGCCGCACCGCGAACTCGCGGGCGACCGGTGCCTCGTGGAGGAGCTCGACCCCGTCGACGGCGGCCAGCCGCTCGCGCGCGTAGGCGGTCCGCTGGACCAGCAGCTCGCCGAGCTCGCGGAAGCCCTGGCGTCCGAGCCAGGCGAGGTGGACCATCGCCCCGAGCGCGTTCAGCGCCTGGGCGGTGCAGATGTTGTTGGTTGCTTTCTCGCGGCGGATGTGCTGCTCGCGGGTCTGCAGCGCGAGGACGAAGCCGCGGCGGCCGTCGATGTCCTCGGTTTCGCCGGCGATCCGTCCCGGCATGCGGCGGATCTGCGCCTCGGTCGCGCAGAAGAAGCCGAACGACGGCCCGCCGAAGTCGAGCCGGTTGCCCAGCGGCTGCCCCTCGCCGAGGGCGATGTCGGCGCCGCACTCGCCCGGCGGCTTGAGGATCCCCAGCGTCATCGGGTCGCAGGCGACGATCAGCAGTGCGCCGTGCTCCTTGGCCGCCGCCCCGAGCGTCTCGACGTCCTCGACCGCGCCGAGGAAGTTCGGGCTCTGGAGGATGACGGCGGCGGTCTCGCCGTCGACCGCGGCGGCCAGCGCCCCGGCGTCGGTCAGCCCATCCTCGAGGCCGACCTCGATCACCTCGGCGTCGTAGCCGACGGCGTAGGTCGCGAGCGTCTCCCGGCTGTGCGGATGGACGCCGCGCGAGACGACGAACCTGCGGCGCTTGGTCGCGCCCATCGCCAGATAGGCGGCAGAGGCGACCGATGAGGGTCCCTCGTAGAGCCCGGCGTTGGAGACCGGCAGGCCGGTCAGCTCCGACATCGCCGTCTGGAACTCGAACATCACCTGCAGCCCGCCCTGGGAGATCTCCGGCTGGTAGGGCGTGTACGGCGTCAGGAACTCGCTGCGCGAGGTGATCGCGTCGACGATCGCCGGCACGTAGTGGTCGTACATCCCGGCGCCGATGAAGCAGACCTGGGCTTCGGCGTCCGCGTTCCGCTCGGCCAGCCCGGCGAGCCGCTCGTAGACCTCGGCCTCGCCCATCCCGTCGGGCAGCGCCAGCGGCCGGCCGAGGCGCAGCGGCTCGGGGATCTGCTCGAAGAGCTGGTCGACCGAGGAGACGCCGATCGCGTCGAGCATCTCCCGCCGGTCGTCCGGCGTCGCGGAGGTGTAGCGAGTCACGTCGCTAAGGCTAGGGAACGGGGAGGGCGGGCTTTGCGCCTAGCGGTCCAGCATCTTGCGGTATTCCTGGACGCCGAGCAGCGTCTCCGCCTCCTCCGGCGAGGTCAGCCGCACCTTGACCAGCCAGCCCTCGCCGTAGGGGTCCTCGTTGACCTTCTCGGGACTGTCTTCCAGCGCGTCGTTGACCTCGATCACCTCGCCGGAGAGCGGCGCGATCACGTCGGAGACGGCCTTGACCGACTCGACCTCGGCGTAGGAGGAGTCTTTCTGGACGGTCGCGCCGACCTCGGGCGGGTCGAAGAAGACGACCTCACCGAGCGAGTCCTGGGCATACCAGGTGATCCCGAGCGTCGCCTGGTCGCCCTCGATCCGGGCCCAGTCGTGTTCCTCGTGATACCGCAGGTCCTCGGGGTAGGTGGCGTCGGCCAACGTTTTAACTCCTTTTCGCGTAGAGAGGCTTGGAAGCTATCCGGGCGGGGCGGCGCTTGCCGCGCACGTCGATCTCGATCTCGGTCCCGGGCTCCGCAAGCGCCGAAGTGACATAGGCCATCCCGGCGCCAAGCTCGAGCGAGGGCGAGAAGGTGCCGCTGGTGACGACGCCGACCTGCTCATCATCGTGGAGGACCGGGTTGCCTTCACGCGGGATCCCCTGGCCCTCGATCTTGAAGGCGACGAGCTGCTCGGCGGTGCCCTCGGCGCGGGCGCGGGCGATCGCCTCGGAGCCGACGAACCCGGTCTCCTCCTTGCAGCACCAGCCGAGGCCGGCTTCGATCGGGTTGCGCTCCGGGGTCAGCTCGTTGCCGTGCAGCGGGAAGCAAACCTCGAGCCGCAGGGTGTCGCGGGCGCCGAGCCCGCAGGGGACGACACCGGCGTCGAGCAGCTCGGTCCAGATCGGCGTCGCGACCTCCGGGTCGAGCAGCAGCTCGACCCCGTCCTCGCCGGTGTAGCCGGTGCCGCAGGCCAGCGCCGGGCGGCGGCCGACCTGGGCGTGGGCGACGTGGAAGCGAGGCGGCAGCTCGATCCCCAGGGCCGAGCCGAGGACGGCGCGGGCGTGCGGTCCCTGGACAGCGAGCATCGCGTAGCGGTCGGCGACGTCGCGGACGATGACGTCGAAGGAGCGGCTCTGGCGGCCGAGCCAGGTGAGATCCGTCTCGTGGTTCGCCGCATTGGTGACGATCAGAAAGCGGTCGCCGCCGAGCCGGTAGGCGAAGAGGTCGTCGAGAACTCCGCCGTCCTCCTGGCAGAGGCACGAGTACTGAGCCCCGCCGATCGCGATCTTGGCGACGTCGTTGGAGAGCACCCGCTGCAAAAACGCGAGGGCGCCGGGCCCCTCGACCTCGACCTCGCCCATATGCGACACGTCGAACATCCCGACATGCCTGCGCACCGCGGAGTGCTCCTCACGGATCCCCTCATACGTAACGGGCATCTCCCACCCAGCAAAAGGAACGATCTTCGCCCCGAGCTCCTGGTGCTGCTGGAAGAGAGGAGTTCGCCGAGAGTCAGCCACGAATCCCCAAGCCTATTCGTGCGGGCCTGCGGGTGCCCCCTCTCACAGAGGCTCAAGAAGTCACGACGGCGCCCATAGATTCGCCCAGCTGCGCGACGGTCTCTGGGAGAGGGGGCACCCGCAGGCCCCCCGACCTACTCCTTGAGGAACCCGGGCACGTCGATGTCGTCGTCGCTGACCCGGAGTTTCCTGATGTCCGTGTCCTCGGCGGAGACCCGCGGGCGGCTCTCGTACCGACGCCTGACCCGCTGCGGCGAACGAGCCAGCAGCTCGAAGCCCTCGAAGCCGGTGGCGATCACCGTCACCCGGACCTCGTCCTTCATCGACTGGTCGACGACGGAGCCGAAGATGATGTTGGCGTTGTCGTCGGCCTCGGCCTGGACCAGCTGCGCCGCCTCGTTGACCTCGAACAGGCCGAGGTCCTCGGGGCCGGTGATGTTCAGCAGCATCCCGGTCGCGCCTTTGATCGACTCCTCGATCAGCGGCGAGGTGATCGCCGCCTTGGCGGCGTCGAGCGCACGTGCCTCGCCGGAGGCAGAGCCGACGCCCATCAGGGCCGAGCCGGCGTCGCGCATGATCGTCCGCACGTCGGCGAAGTCGAGGTTGATGAGGCCGGGGATCGTGATCAGGTCGGTGATGCCCTGGACGCCCTGGCGGAGGATGTCGTCCGCCTGGCGGAAGGCCTCGAGGACGCTGGTGCGCCGCTCGACGGCCTGCAGCAGTTTCTCGTTCGGGACGATGATCAGGGTGTCGACTTTGTTGCGCAGTTTCTCGATGCCCTCGAGCGCCTGCTGCATCCGTCGTTTGCCCTCGAACTCGAACGGTTTGGTGACCGCGCCGACGGTCAGGGCGCCGATCTCCTCCTTGGCGATCTCGGCGATCACCGGTGCCGAGCCGGTGCCGGTGCCGCCGCCCTCGCCCGCGGTGACGAAGACCATGTCGGCGCCCTTCAGCGCCTCCTTGATCTCGTCGCGGCTCTCGGCCGCCGCGCCGGCGCCGACCTCGGGGTTGCCCCCGGCGCCGAGGCCGCGGGTCAGCTCCTGGCCGATCGAAAGCTTGATGTCCGCGTCGCAGGCCTGCAGGGCCTGGGCGTCCGTATTGACGGCGACGAACTCGACGCCGCGAATGCCGGCGTCGATCATGCGGCTGACCGCGTTGGTACCGCCGCCGCCGGCGCCGACGACCTTGATGACTGCGAGGTAAGTGGATTCCATGTGAGTTGAGCCTTTGTTCCGTCCGACCCTTCAGCAACGCTCCAGGGTTCGAGCCTCCCGCTGAAGGACGGAAATTGCGCTCAACGTAGGGCATTCTGGCCCCTCTGTCAAACGCCTGTCAGCCATCGTGCAGCCTTCGTCTCTCAACCAGTACTCGAGGGTTGAGGCAGCCTCACCCTCAGGTTGAGAGTTTTCGACACCGCACTGCAAAGCCCTTTCGCCGGTCTCGAAGTAGCTTCAGGGTGCGCCCGGAAGTTCGTGCCCGGAGCCGTAGTAGGCCGGGCGGTTGGGAGCGCGCAGGTCTACATAATCCAGCGCGGACACCGACGGATCGGCGAGGATCGCGGCCGCCGCGCGCCACTTGCGAGCGGCCTGGCTGGAATCGCCGAAGCGTAGTTCGATGCCGGTGGTGAGTTCGACGTCCACCCCGCTCTCGCCGAAGTAGCTACCCGCGACGTAGGGCCGCAGCGCCTCGGGGACCGCCGCCAGGACCCGGACCTGTTCCAGCGCCGGGCCGCGCAGGCGCCCGCCCTTGGGGACCTCCTCCAGCGGCAGTCGCGGCAGGGGCGGATCCTCCGGCGGCGGCAGCCAGCGGACGACGGCGCCGCTGCCGGCGACACCGATCGCTTCGTCGCCTTCGCCGATCGTCGCCGCCAGCTTGGGGACCTGGACGCGGGGGTCGGCAGTGCCGGTGCGGATCACGAACCAGTAGACGCCGACGAGGACGACCAGGGCCGCGATCAGGATCGCGATCAGCCGCCGGCTCACAGCGCCCAACCGTCCGGCCAGCGGACCTCGCCGAGGATCTGCACCTCGGGCTCGAGCTCGACGCCGAAGCGCTCATGGACCCGCCGCCGTCCCTCCGCCATCAGCTCGAGCACGTCGGCGGTCGTCGCCTCGCGGTCGTTCTCGACGAAGTTGGCGTGCTTCTCGGAGAACCGAGCGCCGCCGTGGCGCAGGCCGCGGCAGCCGGCCGCCTCGAGCAGTTGCCCGGCCGAGCGCCCCTCCGCCCGCTCGTCCTCGGGGTTCTTGAAGGTCGAGCCGAAGGTCTTGATCCCCGAAGGCTGCGCCTCGCGGCGGCGCTCCCGCATGCTCGCCAGCGTCGTCCTGACCTCCTCGGGATCGGCGGGAGTCAGGTGGAAGGAAGCAAGGGCGACGACTTCCCCCCCGCGCAGGTTCGAGCGCCGGTACTCGAAGCCGAGCTCGCCCGGGCCGCGCCTCTCGACGCCGGTGGCGGTCGCGACGTCGACCCACTCCAGAACCCGCGCCAGCTGGCCGCCGTAGGCGTTGGCGTTCATCCGCACCGCGCCGCCGGTGGTGCCGGGGATGTTGATCCCGAACTCGAGGCCGGTCAGCCCCCAGGCGGGGGTCTTGGCGGCGGCCGAGGGGAGCCGGGCTCCGCCGCCGCAGAGGATGCGCTCGCCGTCGCGCTCGATCGTCGCCAGCGCGCCGCCGAGCTTCAGCGCGAGGCCGCGGAAGCCGTCGTCGGCGACGAGCAGGTTGGAGCCGGACCCGATCACCCCGACGGCGATGCCCTCGGCGTCGGCCCAGCGCAGGACCGAGACCAGACCGTCGACGTCGCGGGGATGGGCGAACCAGTCGGCGGCGCCGCCGGTCCGCACGGTCGTGAACCGTGCCAGTGGGTGGCCGGCCTTCACTCCCTCCGGCGGCACGCTCATCGCTCTCCACCCCCAGGGTCTTCGCCGACCAGGGCCTCGCCGAGCCTGAAGACGTCGCCGGCGCCGATCGTGACCAGCACCGTGCCCTCCGCGTAGAGCCGCGGATTGCCGTCGAGCCGCTCCGCCAGCGCCCGCCGCGCGAGCTCGGCGGTCGGCAGCCACCAGACCGGCATCCCTTTCCCGCGCTCGGCCGCCGACTGGGCAACCTGGAGGCCGCTGACGCCGGCCAGCTCGCCGACCGGCTCCTCGCGCGCCGGATAGATGTCGAGGACGATCGCCTCGTCGGCGAGGGTCAGCGCCGCGCCGAACTCGGCGGCAAGCGCCTTGGTGCGCGAGTAGAGGTGCGGCTGGAAGACGGCGACGAGGCGGCTCGGCCCCTGGTCGCGCAGGGCCGAGAGGGCGGCACGCACCTCGGTCGGGTGGTGGGCGTAGTCGTCGTATATGGAGACCGGGCCACGCTCGCCCTTCAGCTCGAGGCGGCGGTTGACGCCGCGGAAGCTCGCCAGCGCCTCGGCCGCCGGCTCGAGGTCGAACCCGGCCAGCCGCAGGGCGGCAAGCGCGGCGCGGGCGTTGCGGCGGTTGTGCTCGCCGGGCACCGCCAGCTCCATCCCGGCGGCCCCGGGCGCGGCGGCATCGAAGTGGACGACCTCGTCTCCGACGCCGGCCAGCCAGCCCATCTCCTCGTCTCCGGGAAGGACCAGACCGCGCGCCGGCTCGGCGAAGGCGACGAAAGCCCGGTGCAGCTCGGCCAGCGAGCCCCAGCGCGAGTGGTGGTCCATCTCGACGTTGGTGACCACCGCCACCTCGGGCCGCAGGCGCAGGAAGCTGGCGTCGCTCTCGTCTGCCTCGGCGACGACCCACTCCCCCTCGCCCCAGCCGGCGTTGGCGGGCTCCCCGTCGGGTCCCAGCCCCGGCACCTCGCCGCCGACGAAGAAGGCGGGATCGGCGCCGATCGCCCGCAGCGCCCAGGCGGCCATCGCCGTCGTCGTCGTCTTGCCATGGGTGCCCGCGATCGCGATCAGCCGCTTCTCGGCGCAGAGCTCGGCGAGCAGCTGGCCGCGATGGATCGGCTCAGTGCCGTTCCGGCGGGCGAGTTCCAGTTCGGGGTTGTCCTCGGCGATCGCGGTCGAGACGACGACCTCTGCCCCGTCGGGCAGGTTCGCCGCGTCGTGCCCGACGGCAGGGTCGAGCCCGGCCGCACGCAGGCGCTCCATATAAGAGGAGTCGGCGCGGTCCGAACCGGTGACCTCGGCCCCGAGCCGAGCACAGACCAGCGCCAGCCCGCTCATCCCGGCCCCACCGATCCCGACGAAGTGGAGCCGCCGCCCAGACCAGTTCATCGGCCAACCTCCCGCCGAGACCGCAAATGAAGCCGCATATCGACGTCCCTTGCGGTTTCGGCAGTCATCGGGCTGCCTCCAGGACCTCGTCGGCGATCCGCCGGGCGGCGTCGGGCTTCGCCAGCCGACGCGCCGCGTCGCCCATTGCCCCAAGCCGCGAGGCGTCGCCGAGGATCGGCGCGATCTCTTCCTGCAGCCGCTCGGCGCTCAGCTCGCCGTCGGGAACGACGCTCGCCGCTCCCGCCGCCCGCATCCACTCGGCGTTGGCGCTCTGGTGATCGCCGGTGGCGTAGGGGAAGGGGACCAGGATCGCCGGGCGGCCGACGGCGACCACCTCGAAGATCGAGCCGCCCGAGCGGGCGAGGACGAGGTCGGCGGCCGCCAGCGCGTCGCCGAGGTCAGGCTCGTAGGGCAGCAACGTATAGCGATCGGCGTTGGCTGCAGTAGCCAGCCTCGGCTCCAGCTCCGGGAAGTCGCGGGTGCCGGCGATATGGATCACGTCGAAGTCGCGCCCCGGCCGCTCGGCGAAGGCCTCGAAGGCGGCGAGGTTGATCGACCTGGCGCCCTGGCTGCCGCCGAAGACCAGCAGGCAGCGCGCCTCCTCGGCGATCCCGAAACGCCGCCGCGCCGCCGCCCGGTCGCCTTCCAGCACCGCTTTCGGCACCGGCCGCCCGGTGACCAGGTAGGGATCGTCCTCACGGCCCTCGAGCGGGAACGCGAGGCAGACCCGTCGCGCCCGGCCGGCGAGCAGCCGGTTGGCGAGGCCGAGGTGGCTGTCGGCCTCGGTCAGGACCAGCGGGGTGCGGGTCAGGGTCGCCGCCACTCCGGCCGGCCCGGCGACGTAGCCGCCGCCGCCGAGGACGACATCGGCACCGCGCCGGCGCAGGACCTTGCGCGCCGCGCCGACCGCGCCCAGCGCCTCGAATCCCGCCCGCGCCGCGCGCAGGGGATTACGGCGGTCGATCCCGCGCACCTTGACGAAGTCGATCTCGTAGCCGGCGGCCGGCACCAGCTCGGCCTCGACCCGCTCGCGCGTGCCGAGGAAGCTGACCTCGGCACCACTAGCCCGAAGCTCGTCGGCGACCGCCATGGCGGGCACGACGTGCCCCGCGGTTCCCCCCGCCGCCACTACCACTCTTGGCTTTCCTGGCACCGCTGGATCGGCTCCTTTCGCGCGCGGGCGAGCGCCCGCCGTCGACGACGCGCAGTTTGCCAGCGCGGGTGGGCGTCGAAGCGCGCGCCGCCTTCGCCTTGCCGCCGCGGGCGACGTTGAGGATCAGGCCGACGGCCAGCAGGGTCGCCATCAGGCTGCTGTTGCCGTAGGAGACGAAGGGCAGCGGCACGCCGGTCAGCGGCGCCATCCCCATCACCGCGAAGAGGTTGATGATCGCCTGCACGAGGACCAGCGAGGTGAGGCCGGTGACGAGGATCTTGCTGTAGACGTCCTTTGCCTTCTGGGCGGTTTTCAGCCCGGCGTAGCCGAACATCGCGAAGAGGAAGACCACGGTCGTGATCCCGGCCATCCCCAGCTCCTCGCCGATAACCGCCGTGATCATGTCGGTGTGGGCCTCGGGCAGGTAGAAGGCCTTCTGCACGCCGTGGCCGAGCCCCTCGCCGAGGAACCCGCCCGAGCCGAGGGCGATCTTCGCCTGCGCCGCCTGGAAGCCGGCGCCGCCGGGGTCGGTGCCGGGGTTGAGGAAGGAGGTGAGGCGCGCCATCCGGTAGGGCTCGACGACCGCCATCGCCAGCGCCAAGACGCCGATCACCAGGCCCACCTTGCCGAGGTCCGCCGGCCGCACACCGGCGGCGATCAGCATCGCGCTGACGGAGAAGACGATCACCATCGTCGTCCCCATGTCCGGCTGCAGCATGATCAGCAGGCAGCAGCCGCCGACGATGAGGAGGAAGGGCATGATCCCTTCCAGCGAGCGGACCCGCTTCGGCTTGCGCGCCAGCAGGTCGGCGCCGTAGAGGATCAGCGCCACCTTGGCCAGCTCCGAGGGCTGGATCTGAAGGAAGCCGCCGCCGATCCAGCGGGTCGCGCCGTTGACTTCGGTGCCGGCGACGAGGACGGCGAGGAGGAGGAAGATCGAGCCGCCGAGGAGCAGCGGCGTCAGCTCGCGGATCACCCGCAGCCCGTTGCGCGCCGCCAGGTACATGATCAGCAGACCGACCCCGCCGAAGAGCAGGGTCCGCTTCAGGTAGAAGGCGCTGTCGGAGAGGCCGCCGTCCTGGAGGATGCGGGTGGTAGAGCTGGCCGAGAAGACCATCACCGCGCCCAGGGCCAGCAGGCAGAGCGTCGCGGTCAGCAGGATGTTGTACTCGGGCGGCGCGGGGCGGGCGCGCTTCTTCGAGCGCTTGGCTTTCGCCGGCTTCTTGGCGGGTTTGCGGCCGCGCGCGGGCTTGGCGCTCATCCGAGCTCCGCGACGATCTCACGGAAGCGATCGCCGCGCGCTTCGAAGTTCTCGAAGGCGTCGAAGCTGGCGCAGGCGGGCGAGAGCAGGACGGCCTCGCCTGGGGCCGCGGCGGCGGCCGCCTGGTCGACCGCGTCCTCGAGGTCGTCGCAGCGGTGCAGCTCGATCCCGGCCGCCACCGCCGGGGCCAGCTCACGCGCCATCCGCTCGCCGGTGGCGCCGATCAGGTAGCAGGCGACGGCGCGCTCGCGCAGCGGGTCGAGGAGCGGCGCGAAGGGCTCGTCCTTCTCGCTGCCGCCGAGGATCGCGTGGACGCCGCCGTCGAAGGCGCGGATCCCGACCGCGGCAGAGGCGACGTTGGTCGCCTTCGAGTCGTTGACGAAGCGGACGCCGCCGATCTCGGCGACGGTCTCGAGCCGGTGCGGAACCCCGGCGAAGCCGCGCAGCCCCTCGCGCACCGCCTCGCGGTCGATCCCCATCGCCAGCGCCGCCGCGGCGGCGGCCATCGCGTTGGCGACGTTGTGCTCGCCGAAGAGGCCGAGCTCGGCGACCGCCAGCAGCGGCTCGCCGTCGTAGAAGATCGTCCCCTCGGCGACCGCGACCTCGCAGTCGGGGGCGGTGCCGACGCAGAAGGCGACCCGGCGAGCGCAGCCGCCGAGGTCGGCGCCGGCGGCGAAGGGGTCATCGGCGTTGTAGACGGCGACGTCGTCGTTGCCCTGGTTGGCGAAGATCCGCAGCTTCGCGGCGAGATAGGACTCGAGGTCGCCGTGGCGGTCGAGGTGGTCGGGGGCGAGATTGAGGAAGACCGCGCACTCGGGGGCGAAGGCGGTCGTGTCCTCGAGCTGGAAGCTCGAGCACTCGCAGACGATCGTCGCCTCCGGGTCGACCCCGCCAACCAGCTCCGAGAGCGGGGTGCCGACGTTGCCCGCGAGCGCGACCGGCTCACCGGCGGCGCGGTAGAGGTGGCCGAGCAGCTCGACCGTGGTCGTCTTGCCGTTGGTGCCGGTGACGCCGACGAAGCGGTTCGGCAGCGCCCGCCAGGCGAGCTCCACCTCCCCCACGACCTCGATCCCACGCTCGCGGGCCGCCGCGATCACCGCCGCCTCCCGGGGTACACCCGGGCTCTTGACGACCGTTCGCGCGCCCTCGAGCTGTGCCACTCCATCCGTATCCAGGAAGACTTCGACGCCGGCCCCCTCCAACCCTGCCGCTCCCTCGGGATGAGCGCTATCGACCGCCCGGACCGTCCCGCCGCGGGCGGTCAGAAACCGCGCGACTGCCTGCCCGGAGCGGGCCAGGCCGACGACGAGAAACGGACCTTCCGGCAGGGGTGGGCGAATTTCCTTGGCGGGAACCTTTATAGACACATGCCAGAGCTTCGCGACACCCCCGGATACCCCTGTCCGATTGCCGGTAGCACTATTGCTACCCTGGCGCTCATGCCGGAGATACCGCAGAAACAACTCCGCAATGAGATTGGCGAGATCCTGCGTCGGGCGGAGGCCGGCGAGGAGCTCACGATCACGGTTTCGGGCAGGCCGGTGGCGAAGCTGGGGCCGCTCGACGACAGGCGCCAGTGGGTTCCGGCGGCCGCGCTCGAAGACCTCTGGAAGCTTCCGGTCGACGACAACCTCGCCGATGACCTTCGGGCGTTCGACATCGCACTGCGGGATCCATGGGCGGAACAGGAATGAGGGTCATCCTCGACACTTCCGTCCTCATCGCCCAGCACCCCCTCCCGCCGGAGTTCGATGTCGGAATCAGCGCCGTGTCCCTGGCGGAGTTGCATTTCGGCCTTCTGAAAACCCAGGATCCCGATGAGCGCGCCCGACGTGCAGCGCATTTCGGCAGAGTCGAGTCCGCCTTTTACACCCACCCGCTCGACGGGCGTGTGGCAAGAGGGCTGGGGCACCTGCAGGCGGAGGTCGCAAGCAGGGGCGGCAATCCACGGGCGCGCACGGCGGATCTGGCCATTGCCGCGACGGCAATGACGCTCGAAGCCGTCCTCCTGACTCGTAACTACAGGGACTTCGAACTCGTCGACGACCTGGTCGACGTCCGCGAACCGCCCGCCTGATGGTCAGACGACGAACTGCTTGATCTCGGCGGCCAGCGCCCGCGGCTGGTCGATCGGGATCAGGGTGTAGCAGTCGGGCAGCTCGACGTAGGTCGAGTTCGGAAACGCCTCGGCCAGGCGCCGCCCTTCGGCGTTGGGCATCATCGTCCCCTCCTCGTCCCAGACGACCAAGACCGGGCGCTCGAAGGAGCGCAGCTTCGGCGTCGCGGCGCGGATCTCGCGCTTGCCGTGGCGCACGTCGCGGACGTACTTGCGGGTATCGCGGCGGATCTCCGCGCGCTTCAGCGGCTGCAGCCAGCGGTGCATCAACTCGTCGGAGACGCCGCGCTTGCTCATCCGCCCATAGGTGAAGGGCAGTTTCCGCAGCAGCGGCGAGGAGAGGGCGAAGCGCATCACCCCGAAGCCGCCGGGCAGGAAACCGGAGAGCGCCGCGATCTGGCCGGCGACCCCGGGCGGATAGTTGCGGTCGGTCTCGCAGGAGATGAGGACGAAGGCGCCGACGCGGTCCACCCCGTCGTGGGAGATCATCGTCTGGGCGCCGCCCCAGTCGTTGAAGCAGACCACCGCGTCCTCCAGGTCGAGACGCTCGAGGAACTCGGTAACGATCCGCGACATCCCCGGCAGCGAGAGGTCGGCGTCCGGCCACAGCGGTTTGCGCTGGGCGCCCAGCGGCAGCACCGGCGTCAGGCAGCGGAACCGCGGCGCCAGCTCGGCGATCACCCCGTCCCAGAGGGCCTCGTCGTGCGGCAGGCCGCCGATCAAGACGAGCGGCCTCCCCTCGCCGCCGGAGTCCCCGTAATCGATCGGACCCGCGCTGACCTCTACCTCTGGCATCGGCTAACTCCCAATTGATTGCTGGTAGAGGGTAAAGCCGATCCCCGAGCAGACCGCGGCGATGATCCAGAAGCGGAGCATTATCTTCGTCTCCGACCAGGCCATCATCTCGAAGTGGTGGTGCAGCGGCGCCATCAGCAGGACCCGGCGGCGGAAGGTCTTGAAGGCGAAGACCTGGAGCAGGACCGAGAGGGCCTCGATCACGAAGATGCCGCCGATGATGATCAGCAGCACCTCGGTCTGGGTCATGACGGCCAGCGCCCCGATCGCCCCGCCGAGGCCGAGCGAGCCGGTATCGCCCATGAAGATCGAGGCCGGGAAGGCGTTGTACCAGAGGAATCCGACGCAGGCGCCGACCAGGCAGGCGGAGAGCAGCGCCAGGTTCTGCTGCTCGTTGGCAACGAAGGCGATCGCCGTGTAGGCGAGGAGGACGATCGCGCAGGAGCCGGCGGCGAGGCCGTCGAGGCCGTCGGTCAGGTTGACCCCGTT
>DATFQO010000117.1:0-9399 GCA_035264245.1 Solirubrobacterales bacterium | reverse complement strand
AACATCATCATTCGCTGGCTTTTGTCAGCCGTAACCGCCATCACCATCCCGGAGACCAGCTGGGTGCCGACGTAGAGGATCAGCAGGGCGATCAGTTCGCCGCCGGTCGCCTTGCCGGTGAGGTCGTCGATGAAGAAGAATTCGGCTCCGTAGGCGGCACAGTGGCCCGCCTGCGGGCAGCCCATGTCCGGCGGAAGCTCGTGGCGGAGGACGTAGAAGAGGGTGATGAAGACCGGCAACTGGGCGATCAGCGGCAGGCAGGAGGCCAGCGGGTTGACTTTGTTCTCTTTGTAGAAGCGCATCATTTCCTGCTGCATGCGCTGTTTGTCGTTTTTGTATTTCTCCTGCAGCTCCTTGATCTGCGGCTGCAGCGCCTGCAGGGCCCGCATCCCTTTCAGCTGTTTGTACGTGAGAGGGATCAGGAGCGCCCGGGTGACAACGGTGAGGGCGATGATCGACATTCCCCAGCTGAGCCCGGCGCTGTCATGGAAGAACTGAAGGACGCCGTTGGCGACGTCGATCAGGGGCTGCAGAATGTTTGCCGTCAGGGGCGTCATCGGTGGGCTTCGTGCCAGTCGGCGGGGTGGACCGGACCGGTGCGGAGCGTGAATCTATCGGGGACGGGGTCGAAGCCGCCGTGACTGAACGGATTGCAGCGCAGAATCCGCCACGAAGCGAGCAGGAAGCCCTTGGTTACGCCGTAGCGTTCGACCGACTCGACGGCGTAGGCCGAGCAGGTTGGCTCGTAGCGGCAGCGGCGGGGAAAGGCCGGAGAGATCCACCGCTGGTAGGCCCGAACCGGCGCCAGAAAGAAGCGTTTCACGTGGAACGGCCTCCGGCGAGGGCCTCTTCCAGGTTGGCGGTGGCGCCTTTCATCCCATCCCGCTCGATCAGGTCCTTGATCTCGGCACGGGCGACGATGACGAAGTCGTGGCGCGGGGGCAGGCGGTCGGAGAGCTCCCAGAAGGCTTCGCGCAGAACCCGCTTCACCCGGTTGCGCTCGACCGCGCCGCCGACCTTGCGGTTGACGGAGACCCCGAGCCTCACCTCGTCGCGCTCCTCGTCCTTGCGCGGGAAGGTGTAGAGCACGAGATAGCGGGTGGCGTGCGAGGAGCCGTCGCGATAGACGCGGTCGAACTCGCCACTACGCGAGAGACGCCGTCGCTTGGACGCCATCAGAGGGGCGAGGCCTCGCAGCCGCGCATCTAGGGAGTGAGGCGCTTGCGCCCTTTGCGCCGGCGGCGCTTGAGGATGGCGCGGCCCCCGCGCGTGCTCATGCGAGCACGGAAACCGTGGGTCTTCGCCCGCTTCCGCTTCTTTGGCTGATAGGTGCGCTTCATGCCGGCGGAAGTATAGGAGGGTTTGACGAAACCCGCGTGTGCGGCTGGCGAGTGCCGGACCGAGCGGGGGTAGGACGCAGGGAGGTCGAATGGCAGAGCCATTTGGCCGACTGAGGCCGACGCCCCGCGAAGTGTGTCCGGCGCCGCCAGACGTGCGGGGGGGTTTCGTCAAACCCTCCTAGGACGGGCCGGCAAATCTTTTCTGCGGCATTTGCGAGGCACCTGAATTGGCTGCTCAGGCACGCCGCTATGGTCGCCGGCCGGTGCCCGACGACTCCCACCCCCACCAGCTCGATGCCCTCTGGCGAGAGATCCAGGAGCGGCTGAAGGCCTCGGTACCGGAGTCGACCTACCGTCTTTGGCTCGAGCCCCTGCGGGCCGCCGGCGCCGAGGGAGACACCCTCTTCCTCACCGCCCCGGAGAGCATCCGCGCCTGGGCCGAGCGGCGCTACGCGGCGTTGATCGCCGAAGCACTCTCCGACTCTGACGGCCCTCTCGCACGGGTCAGCTTCACCGAGCAGCGAGAGCCTGCGGGTGGTCTCGACATCGCCGAGCTGAACCCGAACTACACCTTCGAGCGCTTCGTGATCGGTCCCGGCAACCGCCTCGCCCACGGAGCGGGGCTGGCCGTAGCCGAGGCACCGTCGGAGGCCTACAACCCCCTCTTCCTGCACGGCCCTCCGGGTCTGGGAAAGACCCACCTGCTGGCGGCGATCGGCAACTACCTGAACGACAACGCCCCCGGCCTGAGCGTCCGCTACACCACCGCCGAGTCGTTCACCAACGAGTTCGTCACCGCGCTGAAGACGTCCGGCAACGAGGGCTTCAAGGCCCGCTATCGCGACATCGACGTCCTTCTCATCGACGACGTCCAGTTCCTCCAGGGCAAGCCGGCAACCGAGGAGGAGTTCTTCCACACCTTCAACGCCCTTTACGAGTCCGGGAGCCAGCTCGTCCTCTCCGCCGACCGCATCCCGAGCGAGCTCTCGACCCTCGCCTCGCGCCTGCGGGACCGCTTCGAGTGGGGCCTCACCGTCGCCGTCGAGCCGCCGAACCTGGCGACGCGGCTGACCGTGCTGCGACGCCTGGTCGAGGAGGCCGGCGTCGAGATCGCCGACTCCGAGGCCCTTACTGAGCTGGCCAACCGGATCGACGCCAACGTGCGGCAGTTGCACGGGGCCCTGACCCGGGTCCTCGCCCATGCCTCGCTGATGGCGCGGCCGCTCAGCAGCGAGCTGATCGCCGAAGTGATCCCCCGCCATCGACCAACGCAGCCCACCTCCGTCGAGGAGATCCAACAGCGGGTCGCCGAGCGCTTCGGCATCTCCCGCGCGGAGCTGATCGGCTCCAGCCGCGCCGCTACCCCCCTGCGCGCCCGCCAGGTGGCGATCTTCCTCACCCGCGACCTCACCGACCTCTCTCTTCCCCAGATCGGACGCCTCTACGGCGGCCGCGACCACACCACCGTGCTCAACTCCCTGCGGCGGGTGGAAGCCGGCCTCGACGAGGACCCCGAGCTGGCCGAGAAGGTCCGGGAGTTGCGGGGAGCAATCCACAACCCTGTGGGCGAGGAGCGCTGAGCGCCGCCCGCGCTGTAAGAATCCCCAGCCTCCCACAGCGCCTTCCACAGCCCGCAAACCGCACCCGGCCGCCGAAACCCCCGCGACCAAGACTTTTTCCACAGGTCCTAACTCAACTCAAGAAGGCATTGATCGAACTTTGAAGCTCACGACCAAACGCGAAGATCTCGTCACCAAGCTCTCGATCGTCTCCCGGGCGGTTTCGACCCGCGCTGCGACCCAGGCTCTCTCGGGTGTCCTCCTCAGCGCGCAGGGAGACCGCGTCACCCTCGCCGCCACCGACCTCGACCTCGGGCTGGAGACGACCCTCGAGGCGAACATCGAGGCCGAGGGCTCGGTCCTCCTCCCCGGGCGCCTGTTCGCCGAGATCGCCCGCTCGCTGGCCGACCCCAACGTCGAGATCGAATCGCGCGAGGCCGAGCGCGACGTCGAGATCCGCAGCGGCGGCTCCAGGTTCCACCTGCGGGTGTTGCCGACCGAGGACTTCCCGAAGCTCCCGCAGCCGCAGGAGGACCCAGGCCTGAGGATCCCGGCCGCGGCGCTGGAACAGAGCATCGAGCTGGTCGCCCGCGCCGCTTCCCGCGACGATATGCGTCCGGTGCTGACCGGCGTCTTCGTCTCCGCCAGCGGCAAGGAGATGACGATGGTCGCCACCGACTCCTACCGGCTGGCGGTGAAGCGGACCGAGCTCGAGGCCGACCTCGGCGGCGAGCTCGAGGCCAACATCCCGGCTCGGGCCCTGCGGGAGCTGGGCCGGATCCTCTCCTCGGAGGGGGCCGGCGAGGCCTCGATCTCACTGCTCCCCAACCAGGCCGTCTTCGAGGCAGGGTCGATCCTCCTCTCGACGAGGCTGATCGACGGGCAGTTCCCCAACTTTCGACAACTCCTGCCGGAGTCCTACGAGCACGACGTGCGGCTGCCGCGCTCGGAGTTCCTCGACGTCACCCGCCGGGTCAGCCAGCTGGCCCAGCGCAACGCGCCGCTGCGGCTCTCGTTCAGCAGCGGCGAGCTGACCGTGGCGGCGGAGACGCCGGACGTCGGCGACGCGCGGGAGACGATGCCGGCGGCCTTCGAGGGCGAGTCGCTGGAGATCGGCTTCAACCCGGAGTTCCTCAAGGAAGGGATCGAAAGCGTCGCCGGCGAGGAGATCCTCCTACGGCTGATCTCGCCGCTGCGTCCCGGTCTGCTGGAACCGGTCGAGGGGGAAGAGTTCCGCTACCTGGTGATGCCGATCAGGCTCAACGTCTGATCGTGTTGGCGCCCCCCGGCTGAGCGCGCCGTGCTGGTCACCGCGATCGAGGCGAAGCCGCTGCGCAGCCTCGAGCGGGTCCGGGTCGAGCTGAGCGCCGGGATCGTCAGCGTCATCGGGCCCAACGGGACCGGCAAGACGAACCTGGTCGAGGCTCTCTACTTCGCCCTCACCGGGCGCTCGTTTCGCACCTCCGATCGCCGCGACCTGATCCCCTTCGGCGGCTCCCTGGCCCGGGCAGAGGCGACGATCCGCGACGAGGACGGGCTCGAGCGCAAGCTGCTCGCCACGGTCAGCCGCAGCGAAGGCCGCCGGCATCTGCTCGACGGCAACCCCGCCGACCCGGCAACCATGGCCCGCCACCGCCCCCCGGTCGCGGTCTTCGCCCCGGACCGCCTGACGCTCGTCAAGGGCCCGCCGGCGGAGCGCCGCGCCCACCTCGACGGATTCCTCGCCGCCAGGTGGCCGGCCCGCACCGAGCTGCGCAAGCGCTTCGGCCAGGCGGTGGCGCAACGCAACGCGCTGCTCTCGCGGCTGGCCGCGGGCTACGGCTCGCCCGAGGACCTGCGGATCTGGGACGCGGGGATGGCCGAGGCCGCGGCGCCGCTGGTCGAGGCGCGGGCGGAGGCGATCGCCGAGCTGGCGCCGTCGTTCGCCGCGGCCTCGGCCGACCTCGGCTTGGAGGATGGCGCGCTCGCGTACGCGCCGCGAGCTGAGGGTTCGGCCGAGGAGATCCAGGCCGGCCTCGAGGAGCGGCGCGAGCAGGACATCCGTCTTGGTCGCAGCTCCTGGGGCCCGCATCTCGACGAGGTGAAGCTGACCAGCGCCGATCGTTCGCTGCGGCGATTCGGGTCGCAGGGCCAGCAGCGCGCGGCGCTCCTCGCCCTTCTGTTCGCTGAGCGGGAGGCGCTGCTCGCGGCGCGGCGGGTGACGCCGCTCCTGCTCCTCGACGACGTGATGAGCGAGCTCGACCCCGGCCGCCGCGAGCGCCTCGTCGACCGCCTTGGCGGCGGCGGCCAGGTCCTGATCACCGCCGCAGACGAGGAGTCGGTCCCGGCACCGGCGCTGCGGTCGGTGGTGCGGATGCCGCCGCAGACAGGAAGTACCGGCACGTGACCCACCGCCGAGCCCCCCGTCCCGCCGCCGGAGCCTTCGAGGCGGCCCTGCGGCAGGTCGCCCCGAAGACGCCCCTGGCGGCCGTCCAGGCAGCCTGGACGGGCACTGTCGGCGAGCAGCTGGCGGCGGTCGCGGTGCCGGTCTCCGAACGCGAGCGGACGCTGACGATCGAGTGCGCCGACGCGGTCTGGGCACAGGAGCTCGACCTGATGCAGGCCACCCTGCTGGAGCGGTTGCGGAGTGAAGTGGGGGAGCAGGCACCCGAAGCTCTGCGATTTCGCGTCAACTCAGAGCGTTTTCTGTGATGCTTTTCGGCGATTTGCAGGGAAATTGGCACAAATGGCCGGCTCGTCCGCGGGCCTCAACTGGTATTCTTATGGCAACTCGCATTACGCCCCGATAACCATGGAGCGAGCTTCCAGGGAGTCGGGGCTTTGTGTGTCTTCGTGTCAACTGGAAGGGACTCATTGCCTGAGAAAAAAGCCAGCGGCGACTCCTACGGCGCCAAGGACATCACCGTCCTCGAGGGGCTGGAAGCGGTTCGCAAGCGCCCCGGCATGTACATCGGCTCGACGGGCCCGCGCGGTCTGCACCACCTCGTCTACGAGGTGGTCGACAACTCGGTCGACGAGGCTCTCGCCGGTCACTGCGACGCCGTTCGCGTCGTCCTCCATCCGGACAACAGCTGCACGGTCGAGGACAACGGCCGCGGCATCCCGGTCGAGACGATGGAGAAGGAGGGAAGGCCGGCCGCCGAGGTCGTGCTGACCGTGCTCCACGCCGGCGGCAAGTTCGGGGACGGCGGCGGCTACAAGGTCTCCGGCGGTCTGCACGGCGTCGGCGTCTCGGTCGTCAACGCCCTCTCCGAGCGCCTGCACCTGGAGATCAGCCGCGAGGGCTACGTCTGGACCCAGGACTACGAGCGCGGCAAGCCCCAGGGGGATCTCAGCAAAGGTGAGAAGACCGACGCCCACGGGACCAAGATCACCTTCCTGCCCGACCTCGAGATCTTCGAAGAGATCGGCTTCGACTTCGACATCCTTGTCGAGCGCCTGCGCGAGACCGCCTTCCTCACCCGCGGCCTGAAGATCGACCTGATCGACGAGCGCGGCGAGACCAACACCGTCTCCTTCAAGTACGACGGCGGCATCGAGGACTTCGTCCGCCACCTCAACGGCAACAAGGACGAGGTGCACAAGAAGGTCATCTACTTCGACGGCGGCAAGGAGGAGGGACAGGTCGAGATCGCGATGCAGTGGAACAGCTCCTACCAGGAGTCGATCTTCAGCTTCGCCAACAACATCAACACCCACGAGGGTGGCTCGCACCTCTCCGGTTTCCGCTCCGCCCTGACCCGGACGCTCAACGCCTATGCCCGCAACAAAGGGCTGCTGAAAGAGAAAAAAGACGACAACCTCGCCGGCGAGGACGTGCGCGAGGGCCTGACCGCGGTGATCTCGGTCAAGCTCCACGACCCGCAGTTCGAGGGTCAGACCAAGACCAAACTCGGCAACCCGCCGATCCGCGGCCTGGTCGAGGAGATCACCAACCGCAAGCTGGGCGAGTACCTCGAGGAGAACCCCGCTGACGCCAAACGCGTGATCATGAAGGCGATCGACGCCGCCCGCGCCCGCTCCGCGGCCCGCAAGGCACGCGACCTGACCCGCAAGTCCGCGCTCGAGAACTCGACCCTGCCGGGCAAGCTCGCCGACTGCTCGGTCAAGGACCCGAGCCTGGCCGAGATCTTCGTGGTCGAGGGCGATTCCGCCGGCGGCTCGGCCAAGCAGGCCCGCGACCGCAACACGCAGGCGGTGCTGCCGCTGCGCGGCAAGATCATCAACGTCGAGAAGAGCCGGATCGACAAGGTTCTCGCGAACAACGAGATCCAGGCGCTGATCACGGCGATCGGCACCGGCGTCCACGACGAGTTCAACATCGACGAAGCCAGGTACCACAAGATCGTGATGGCGACCGACGCCGACGTCGACGGCGCCCACATCCGCACCCTGGTCCTCACTTTCCTCTACCGGCAGATGCCGGAGCTGATCAGCAACGGTTACGTCTACATCGCCAAGCCGCCCCTGTACCGCGTCAAACAGGGCAACCAGGAGACCTATCTGGAGCGCGAGTCCGAACTCGAAGAGCTGCTGCTGCGTGACAAGCTCGAGCAGTTCGAGCTGACCGACGCGAGCGGCGAGAGTCGCAAGCTGACGCCGAGCCGCTGGCAGGCCTACATCCGCCGCTCGAAAGAGTACGAGGGCTGGGGCTCGTCGCTGCAGGCCGACTTCGGCCATGAAGTGGTGCGCTTCCTCGAGGAGTCGAGCCTGCTCGACGAGCAGGTGGCCAGCGTGGCCGCCGCCCGCGACGAGCTTCAGCGCGGCGGCGGTGAGAACGAGCCGTTCGACACCGAGGTGCTGGACAGCAACGAGGACTGCGTCACGGTCAAGGCGATCGAGCGCAAGAGCGGGCTGGCGAGGACTCATCGCCTGCCGGCGACCCTCTTCGCCCACCACGACTACCGCAAGTTCGCGGAGGTGCACGCGGCCCTGCTCAAACAAGTCGGGCGACCGCCCTTCGAGGTCAAGCGGGGCGAGCGCCGCAACGTCGCGCTCTCCTTCGAGGCGCTGCGCGGGGCGGTGCTGGAGCTGGCCCGCCAGGGGGTTCAGCTGACCCGGTTCAAGGGCCTGGGCGAGATGAACGCCAAACAGCTGCGCGAGACGACGATGGATCCCGCCTCGCGCACGCTGGCCCGGGTCACGCTCGAAGACGCGACCGCCGCCGACACGATCTTCTCGATGCTGATGGGCGACCAGGTGGCGCCACGACGTGAATTCATCGAGGCGCATGCGAAAGAGGTCAAGTTCCTTGACGTCTGAAATTTTCGCGCCCGTACCGTTGATCGGAGGAAGCTGCAATGGCTCTTGATGCACTGACCGGGAACATCGAGGACCGGGGCCTCGAGCAGGAGATGCGCTCGTCCTATCTCGATTACGCGATGAGCGTGATCGTCGGCCGGGCGCTGCCGGACGTGCGCGACGGCCTCAAGCCGGTCCACCGCCGCGTGCTCTACGCGATGCACGACATCGGCCTGCAGCCGACCCGTCCCTACCGCAAGTGCGCCTTCATCGTCGGCGAGGTGATGGGCAAGTACCACCCGCACGGCGACTCGGCGATCTACGACACCCTGGTGCGGATGGCGCAGGACTTCTCCCTGCGCTACCTGCTCGTCGACGGCCAAGGCAACTTCGGCTCGATCGACGACGACCCCGCCGCCGCGATGCGGTACACCGAGGCCCGCCTCGGCCGCCTCGCCACCGAGCTGCTGCGCGACATCGACGCCGACACCGTCGACTTCGGTCCCAACTACGACGAATCGACCCAGGAGCCCCAAGTCCTGCCGGCCCGGTTCCCCAACCTGCTGGTCAACGGCACCTCCGGAATCGCTGTCGGGATGGCGACCAACATCCCGCCGCACAACCTGCGCGAGGTCGCCGGCGCGGTCGCCGCCTACATCGACGATCCCGAGATCGACCTGCCGGGCCTGATGGAGCACGTCAAAGGCCCGGACTTCCCCGGCGGCGGCCTGATGAGCCGCGAGGGGATCCGCGACGCCTACGCCTCGGGCCGCGGCAGCATCCGCGTTCGGGCCCGCGCCCACGTCGAGCCGCTGAAGGGGGGCAAGGAGGCGATCATCGTCACCGAGCTGCCGTTCATGGTCAAGAAGGGCGGCGAAGGCGGCCTGATCACGAAGATCGCCGACCTCGCCCGCGACAAGAAACTCGAGGGCATCTCCGACCTCCGCGACGAGAGCGACGAACGCTCCGGGATGCGGCTCGTGATCGAGCTCAAACGCGGCGGCCCGCCGGCCAAGGTCGTCCTCAACAACCTCTACAAGAAAACCTCGATGCAGTCGACCTTCGGCGCCAACATGGTGGCGCTGGTCGACGGTGTGCCGCGGACCCTGAGCCTGCTGGAGCTGATCGAGCACTACGTCGACCACCAGCGCGAGGTCGTCACCCGCCGCACCCAGTACGAACTGCGCCGGGCCGAGGCCCGCGCCCACATCCTCGAGGGGCTGCTGGTCGCGCTCGACAACCTCGACGCGGTGATCAAA
>DATFQO010000116.1:0-23589 GCA_035264245.1 Solirubrobacterales bacterium | reverse complement strand
CTCGCCGAGCGCCATCCGGCCCAGCTCTTCAGCGAGGACGGGACGACGATCGACGCCCAGGTCGCGGCGCTCCTGGCCGGACACCGGCTCGGCCTGGCGGAGTCATGCAGCGGCGGCCTGATGGCGGCCCGGATCACCAGCCTTCCCGGAGCCTCGGCCTACATGGCGGGCAGCGTCGTCTCCTACTCGAACGAGTCGAAGGCCGACCTGCTGGGCGTCGACCCGGAGTTGATCGAGCTGCACGGCGCCGTCTCCCCGCAGGTCGCCGAGACGATGGCGTTGGGCGCCTTGGAGCGGTTCGGCGCCGACGTCGCCGTCTCGATCACCGGCGTCGCCGGGCCCGGCGGCGGCAGCGAGGAGAAGCCGGTCGGCTACGTCTGCTTCAACGCGCGGCTGGCCGATGGGACGAGCATCGCCCGCGATCCGGTAATCCCGGGCGGGCGGCTCGATATCCGCGAACGCTCGGCCCTGGTCGGGATGCACCTGCTGCGCATGCTCCTCGGTGAGAAACAAGGCACGAAGTCGTAGGCGAGATTTTGCTTTGCGGTGTTGTTCGGTGCGTCCTCGCCCCGTAGCGTGGCGGCCGTGGCCGAGGAGAAACCGAAAAACCCGCGGGCGCGGCTGTTCGTCGCGCTCGACCTTCCGGACGAGCTTCGCGAAGGAATCGCGGCGTGGGGGGCAGAGGCGCTGGTGGATCCGGCGCTGCGGCCCGTCTCGCCCGAGTCCCTGCACATCACTCTGGCCTTCCTCGGCGACCGGCCGGAGGAGGAGATCGAGGCGATCGCCGCGGTGGTGCGGGAACGCGGCGGTCCGGCGCCCTGGGTGGAGCTGCTCGACCCAGAGCCCCGGCCGCCGCGTGGAAGAGCCCGCCTTTATGCATTGCCGGCGCTCTCTCCGGGGACGGAGGCACTGCAGGCGGGCGTTTCCGAGGGTCTCGCCGAGGCAGGTTTCTACGAGGCCGAGAAGCGGCCGTTCTGGCCGCACGTGACCGTCGCTCGGGTTCGTCCCGAGGGACGGGGGTCGAGGCGGCCTGCGGTCGTCTCGAATCCACCGGGGAATCTCCCCGAGGGCCTGTCCGAGGCACGGATTTGCCGCCGGATGACGCTCTACCGTTCTGAACTCCAGCCGACCGGTGCGCGCTACGTGCCGTTGGCACAAGTCCAGCTGCCCGGATAGGCAGCAG
Source organism: Solirubrobacterales bacterium (assembly GCA_035264245.1). Lineage (GTDB taxonomy): Bacteria > Actinomycetota > Thermoleophilia > Solirubrobacterales > 70-9 > VAYN01. The sequence goes on along the minus strand of DATFQO010000116.1, from coordinate 22,406 downwards.
TGAGGTGATCGAGATGGCAGACAGGAAAGCGAACTTGAACGACGTCTCCGCCAAGGAGGCAAAAGCGAAGGACGCGGCGCTGGAAAACGCCGTCAGCGGCATCAGGAAAGAGTTCGGCGAGGGCTCCCTGATGCGGCTGGGCGACAAGGGCACGGTCAAGGTCGAGGCAATCCCGACGGGATCGCTGGCGCTCGACCTGGCGCTCGGCATCGGCGGCGTTCCCCGCGGCCGCATCGTCGAGATCTTCGGTCCCGAGTCCTCGGGGAAGACGACGCTGGTCAACCACATCATCGCCGAGGCACAGTCGCTGGGCGGCGTCTGCGCCTTCATCGACACCGAGCATGCGATCGACCCGGTCTACTCGCGGGCGATCGGGGTCGACACCGACGAGCTGCTCGTCTCCCAGCCCGACTACGGGGAGCAGGCGCTGCAGATCGCCGATCGGCTGATCGCCTCCGGGGCGGTCGACGTGGTCGCGATCGACTCGGTCGCGGCGCTGACGCCGAAAGCTGAGCTCGACGGGCAGATCGGCGACACCACGGTCGGTCTGCAGGCGCGGCTGATGTCGCAGGCGATGAGGAAACTGGCCGGCAATCTCAACCGGACCAAAACCGTCTGCCTGTTCACCAACCAGATCCGCGAAAAGATCGGCGTCCAGTTCGGCTCCCCGGAGACCCAGCCGGGCGGCCGGGCGCTGAAGTTCTACTCCTCACAGCGCCTCGACATCCGCCGCATCGAGACCCTGAAGGAAGGGACCGAGGCGGTCGGCAACCGGGTCCGGGTCAAAGTCGTCAAGAACAAGGTCGCCTCGCCCTTCCGCCAGGCCGAATTCGACATCGAGTACGGGGTCGGGATCTCGCGCGAGGGCGGACTGCTCGACTTCGGCATGGAGCAGGACCTGGTCCAGAAATCCGGCTCCTTCTTCTCCTACGGCGAGACCCGCCTCGGCCAGGGGCGCAACAACGCCAAGCAGTTCCTGGTCGACAACCCGGAGCTGGCCCTGGAGATCGAAACCAAGGTCCGGACGGCTCTTGGAATCGACGGTGAGGCTCCGCAGCCGGTCAAGGAGGAGACGCAGGCTCCGGTGACCGAGGCGAAGGCGGCTTAAGGCTGCTTTCGCCTCGCGGCGAGCTCGGGCACGACCTCTATAGGATCGCCGCTGCATATGGATAACGAGACCCTCTTCTACGTCTGTGGCGCGGTGCTCGCCGTCTCGGCCGTCACCCTCGCTTTCATCGGCCTCAAATCGAGCAAATTTCCCGGCAAGGCGATGCCGGTCTTGATTCTCTGGTTCGCGATCTTCGTCGTCGGCGCCACCACCTTTGCCGTCAAGTACTCGGGCGAAGAGCAGGAAGCGCGGGCGGCCGAGCTGGAGGAGGCTGGCAAGGCGATCGAAGAGGAGGAGGGGGCGGGCGGCTTCTCGAACGAAGCCGGCGCCCTCGGCGGAGAAACCGAGGAGGGCGAAGAAGAAGCCGAAGAAGCGGCTGAAGGGTCGGGGGAGGAAGAACCTGTCGGCCCGACCACCGGCTCCAAGGAAGGTGAGGGCGCCGCTGGCAAAGGAGGGGTGACGAAGGGCCAGGAAGGGGGCGGCGAAGCGTCGACGACGCTGGATCTTGCCGCCGAGCCGACCGCTCTTGCCTTCGACAAGACGGAGCTGAGCGCCAAGGCGGGCAAAGTCACGATCGACTTCGACAACCCCTCGGCGATCCCGCACAACGTGGTGATCGAGGAAGCCGGCGAAGAACTCGCCGGCTTCGAACCGATAGCCGAAGCGAAGGAAGCGGTCACCGCCGAGCTCGAACCCGGCACCTACACCTTCCTCTGCACCGTCCCGGGCCACGCCGAAGCCGGCATGGAAGGGTCTTTGGTCGTCAAGTAGCGCGCGGTAACCTCGTCTCGCTATGAGCGCGACCCAGAAGTTCCACCTCACCACCTTCGGGTGCCAGATGAACGTGCATGACTCCGAGCGGATGCGGGGGATGCTGGCCTCGCTCGGCTACGAGGAGGCGAGCGAGCGGGCGGAGGCGGACCTGATCCTCTTCAACACCTGCTCGATCCGCGAGTCCGCCGACAGCCGCTTCGTCGCTCACCTTGGCGAGGCAAAACGGCTGAAGTCCGAAAGGCCCGAGCGGGTCGTCGGCGTCGGCGGCTGCTGGGCGCAGTCGGTCAAGGACGAGGTCTTCCACCGCTTTCCCTTCGTCGACGTCGCCTTCGGGCCGGGTCAGATCCACAAGCTTGCCGAGTTCCTCAACAGCGACTCGCTCAGCGCCCAGGGCTACTTCGAGTTCGAGGATTTCTCCGGCCACCTGCCGACCCGGCGCGAGCGCGAGTTCCAGGGCTGGTTGCAGATCTCCCAGGGCTGCAACTGCGTCTGCTCCTACTGCATCGTCCCCTCGACCCGCGGCCGCGAGGTCAGCCGCGACCCCGAGGAGCTGCTGCTCGAGGCCCAGGCGCTGGCCGCCGACGGGGTGCGCGAGGTGACCCTGCTGGGCCAGAACGTCAACAGCTACGGTCGCGACCTGCCGCTGGAGAGGCGGATCGGCTTCTCGGACCTGCTGCGACGCGTCGACGCGATCGAGGGGATCGAGCGGATCCGCTACACCAGCCCGCACCCGAAGGACATGAAGGAGGACGTGATCCGCGCCCACGCCGAGCTGCCGGCGCTCTGCGAGCAGATCCACCTGCCGCTGCAGTCGGGCTCCAGCGCCGTGCTGAAACGGATGCGGCGCACCTACGACCGCGGCCGCTACATGGACCGGGTGGCGCTGATCCGCGAGCACGTCCCCGACTGCGCGATCACCACCGACGTCATCGTCGGCTTCCCGGGCGAGACCGAGGCCGATTTCGCCGAAACGCTGGAAGTGGCGGAGGAGGTCGGCTATGACGGCGCCTTCACCTTCATCTTCTCGCCCCGTCGCGAAACCGAGGCGGCGACGATGGACGGGCAGCTGCCGCACCCGCTCAAGGTCGAGCGGCTGGAACGGCTGGTCGAGGTGACCCAGCGCCGCGCCGCCGAGCGCGCCCAGCGATTCGTCGGCCGGACGATGGAGGTGATGGTCGAAGGCACCAGCCGCACCGACGAGACCAAGCTGCGCGGCCGCACGCGCCACGGCAAGGCCGTCAACTTCGACGGAGTCGCCGCCGCGGGCGAGCTGGTCGAGGTGGAGATCGAAAGCGCAACCTCGCAGACTCTGAGCGGCGTGCTCGCCCGCCCGCTGACCCCGCTTCTTTGAACGTCCTCGCGATCTTCGGCCCCACCGGGGTCGGAAAGACGGGAGTCGCGATCGCCCTCGCCGAGCTGCTGCGAGCGCGCGGCGAGGACCCTGTCGCGATCAACTGCGACGCCCTGCAGGTCTACGAGGGCCTGGAGGTGATGACGGGCACCGCCACGGCGGACCAGCAAGAACGGCTCGAGCACCGGCTGCTCGGCTTCGTCCCGGGGACCGCGGACTTCTCGATCGGCGACTACATGCCGCTGGCGCACCGGGAAGTCGACGCCGCCCTGGAGGCGGGTCGCCGGCCGATCGTCGTCGGCGGGACCGGCCTCTACCTGCGCGCCGCGCTCGCCGACCTCTCGTTGCGGAGAGTCCCGCCCGATTCGGAGGACTCGGAGCTTTGGTCACCCGAGACGCGCCACCCGACGAGGATCTTCGGCCTCGACATGGCCCGCGAGGTGCTCTACGAGCGAATCGACGCTCGCACCGAGGCGATCGCCGCCGCGGGGGCCGCCGAGGAGGCCCGCCGCGCCGACAGACTCGGTCCGGGCCGCACCGCCCGCAAAGCGCTCGGCTTCGACGAGCTGCTCGCCAGCGACGTCGAGACGATGAAGAGGCGTTCCCGCAACTACGCCCGCCGCCAGCTCACGTGGATGCGAAAAATCCCGAATCTCGTCCTGATCGACCGCACCGGCCTCAGCGACGATGAGGTCGCCTCCCGAATAGGCTGCCGCGCGTGAAGTTCGAGAAGTGGCAAGCGCTCGGAAACGACTACCTGATCTTCGAGGCGGAGCGGCTGCCGTGGGAGCTGACCGCGAGCCGGGTCGAGTGGCTCTGCGACCAGCATTTCGGGATCGGTGCCGATGGCGTGCTGCTGCTCTCCCGCAGCGAGAACCCGGAGTTCGTCGCCGCGCTGCGGATCTTCAATCCCGACGGCTCCGAAGCCGAGCTCTCCGGCAACGGCGCCCGCGAGGCGATCCTCTACCTGCGCCGCAACGGCTGGACCGACGCCGACGAGTTCGCGATCAGCACCGTCGCGGGGCCGATCCGGCCGACGATCACCGGCGAGCTGACCTGCTCGGTCGACATGGGCCAGGCCTCGACGACCTCGAAGGACTTCCCCTCGGGGGGCGAGGACGGGCGTGGCACGCTCGAGTCCGGCGGGCGCTCCTGGGAGTTCCAGCACGTCTCGATCGGCAACCCGCAGTGCGCGATCGTCGTTGTCCCCGAGGAGCTCGACGGTCTCGACCTCTGTGCGATCGGCCCGGGCATCGAAGGCCACGAACTGTTCCCGAACCGCACCAATGTCTCCTTTTTCGCAGTCGAGGGCGAGCGGGTGCGGGCGCGGATCTTCGAGCGCGGGGTGGGGGAGACGCTCTCCTCCGGCACCGGTGCCAGCGGCGCCGCCGTCACTGCTTTCCTCCGCGGCGCGCCCAACCATCTCGTCGTCGAGCTGGAAGGGGGCGAGCTGCAGGTCGAGATCGGCGAGGACCTCGCGGTTCGCCTCGACGGCTGGGCAGAGCCTGTCATCGCCGGCGAGCTCTCTCCCGAGCTGGTCCAAGCGCTGGCCGAGCTGGACGGCGAGTAGCGGCGCCAATCGCATAGATTCCGCGCCCATGTCGATCGCACACCCCTCCAAGCGACTCGAGGCGATCCCGCCGTACAAGTTCCAGGAACTGGAGCAGCAGATCGCCGACAAGCGCGCTGTCGGGATCGACGTGATCAGCCTCGGGATCGGCGATCCCGACCAACCCACCTATCCGCACGTCGTCGAGGCGATGCGCGAGGCGGTCGCGAACCCCGCCTACCACCAGTACCCGAGCAATCGTGGCCGCGACGAGTTCCGCGCCGCCTTCGCGGAGTTCTACGACCGCCGTTTCGGGGTCGCGATCGATCCCAAGACCGAGGTGATCCCGGCGATCGGCGCCAAGGAGTGCATCTACAACCTCTGCTTCGCCTTCCTCGATCCCGGCGACGTCGCCCTCGCCTCGGATCCCGGCTACCCCGTCTACACCGGCGGCCCGATCCTCGCCGGCGCCGAAGCAGAGCTGCTGCCGCTGGTGCCCGAGCTGGGCTTCGCCCCCGACCTCGGCGCCGTCCCGGCCGAGGTCGCCGCCAAGGCGCGCCTGTTGTTCGTCAACTACCCGAACAACCCGACCGGAGCCGTCGTCCCCGACGGGTTCTTCGAGCAGGTCGTCGTCTTCGCCAAGGAGCACGAGATCCTCGTCGTCCACGACAACGCTTACTCGGAGACGACCTACGACGGCTACGTCGCCCCAAGCTTCCTCGCAACGCCCGGCGCCAAGGAGGTCGGGGTCGAGGTCTTCTCGCTCTCCAAGGGCTACAACATGACCGGCTGGCGCTGCGCCGCGATCCTCGGCAACGCCGAGGCGATCCAGACCTACTGGCGGCTGAAGACCAATGTCGACTCCGGCCTCTTCGAGGCGATCCAGATGGCCGGCGTCGCCGCCCTCGAGGGGCCGGACGAGCCGCTGGAGCGGATGAACCAGACCTACGCGCGCCGCCGCGACCTCGTCGTCTCCACCCTCGGCGAGATCGGCGTCGAGGTGGCCTCGCCAAAGGGCACGATCTACGTCTGGGCTCCGGTCCCCGCGGGCCACACCTCGACCTCCTTCTGCGAGCTGGTGCTCGAGGAGGCGGCCGTGGTCATCTCACCCGGCTCGATGTACGGGCCGAGCGGCGAGGGCTTCTTCCGCATCGCCCTGACCGCTCCCGACGAGCGGATCGAAGAGGCAGTAGAGCGGATGCGCAAACACCTGAGTTGATCTTCCCGAGCGGGAAGATTTTGCGTTCGGAAGCAAGAAAAGTGGTCTTTTCTTCCCGAGCGGGAAGATTTTGGTTTTTCTGCCGCCAGAAACGCTAATTTCTTCCCGAGCGCGAAGATGAGCGAGGTGAAAATTTCCAATGCCAACGATCTCGGCACCCGGATACGCGCGCGCCGGGTCGAGCTGCATTTGACCCAGGTTGAGCTCGCCGAGGTCGCGCGGGTGACCCCCCGTCTGGTGGGAGAACTCGAGCGCGGCAAGTCGACCGCCCACCTCGAAGGTGTGATCCGCACCCTTGCGGCGCTCGGCCTCGATATCTACCTCCATACCCGATGACCACGCTGGACGTCTACCTGCACAGGGAGCTGGTCGGCGTTCTGGAGCGTCATGAGCAAGCCCGTCTCGGTTTTCGCTACAGCCCGGAGTGGGTCGGGCAGGGAGGAGAGGCGCTGTCGCTGAGCCTGCCCTTGCGAGAGGAGCCCTTCGATGACGATGAATGTCGACCATTCTTTGCCGGTTTGCTTCCGGAGGGCGAGTTCTTGCGCGCCATCGCGCGTTTCTTCCAGGTCTCGGCGGAGAATCCGTTCTCGGTTCTGAGTGCGATAGGGGGCGAGTGTGCCGGAGCCGTGTCCCTGGCATCACCGGACAGCGAACCGCCCTTCCTCAACGCCGCCGAGCCCCGCTGGCTCGATGAAGGCGAGCTCGGCAGGCTTTTGGAGGCGATGCCCAGCCCGGCGCTGATCGCCGACAGCGGCGAGGAGGGAGAGGGATTCCGACTTTCCCTCGCGGGAACCCGCGACAAGCTGTCGGTCCTCTGCGAGCGGGATCGGATCGGGGTCACTCGCGGCAGGCCACCAAGTACCCACATCATCAAGAAACCAGTTGCGGACCTCGAGGGCATGGTCGCCAACGAGGCCTACTGCCTCAACCTGGGGGCCGAGTCCGGGCTCCCAACCGCCACGGCTTCGCCGCTGGCCGCCAACGGGGAGGAAGGTCTGCTGGTTCGGCGCTATGACCGCAGGCAGTTGGACCACGCCGAGGTGGTCCGAATTCACCAGGAGGACTTCTGCCAGGCGTTGGGCGTTCTTCCCGACATCAAGTACCAGGCAGAAGGAGGACCGAGCATCGCCACCTGCGCCAAGCTCATCCGCGAGCACGTCTCCGCGCCGGCGGTCGACCTCATGACCTTCCTCGACGCTCTTCTCTTCAATCTCCTGATCGGCAACACCGATGCCCACGGCAAGAACTTCTCGCTGCTGCTCGACGGAGAGGGCGCTCCGAAGCTGGCACCGCTGTACGACCTCCTTTCCGCCCGGGCCTACTGGCCGTTCAGGCGCAAGATGGCGATGAAGTACGGCGGCGAGTACCGGGGAGACCGGATCCGCGGGCGCCATCTCGAGCGGCTCGCCTCAGATTTGGCGATCTCCTCAGTTGGGGTGCGACGAAGGGCGCGCGAGATCGGAGAGCGAGTCCGGGACGCCGCCCCGAGGGCCCGGGAGAGGCTTCCTGAGCCTTGGCGCGACGTGGGGCTGCTCGACTCGATCGACCAGCTCATCGTGGACAGCACGGAGGAGATCCGCCGCGCGGCCGGCGAACCCGCCTAGGTCCGCGGCGCTGCTTCGCGCTCGGCCTTCTTGCGCCAGTACCGGTCGAGGCCGGCCCATTGGTAGGCGGTTGGTACTGCCTGCAGCAGCTCGTCGACGGTGTCGTCGCCCTCGATGCCTTCGGCGGCGAGCTCGGCGCGAATCCGGCGCTCGAGGTCCTCGTTGTAGACCTCCTGGTCCATCTGTCGCGCCAGGTCGGCCTCTTCGCGCAGTTTCGCCCGCACCTTCTCGATGTGGCCGGGAACGTCGTCCTCGATCGCGCCGAAGTGGGTGAGGGCGAGACGCTCGGGCGACCAGGCGGCAATCGTGTCCAAGGATTCCTCCCAGACCTCGATGTCGACGTCGGGCGGGGGAGTGGGGGGCACGATCAGATTCGAGGGCGGGATCCGGCAGGCGGCGACGTCGCCGACAAAGGCCGTACCGGTCTCCTCATGCAGGTAGCAGACGTGATGCGAAGCGTGGCCGGGCGTGTATGCGACGCGCATCCCAAGGACGTTCTCGCCACCACCAAGGGCACGGACGTTGGCCTCGGGCACAGGCAGGATCTCGCCCCACAGGTAGTTCAGTTCGTCGCCATAGAGGCGCTCGGCGCTCGCAAGCAACTTCGAGGGGTCGATCAAATGCGGCGCCCCGCGCTCATGAACGTAGACCTCCAAATCCGGCCAGCGCCGTACCAGAGCGCCAGTAGCCGCGGCGTGATCGAGATGGATGTGGGTCAGCAATACCGCCCGAGGCCGCTCATCCCCGATCGCCTCGAGCACCGTGGAGAGCGAAGACTCCGGCCCCGGATCCACAAGCACCCCATCAACCTCCCAGCAACCGATCACATGCGGGCGCCCCAGGTGCATGACATCTATATCGCGCACCCTCGGCAGCCTAAGGGAGCAGGGGGAAGGGTCGCCGGACCCTCCCCGCTGTTGTCCGCCGACCCTTCGCCCTGCTCCCGCTACGCAACAGGCGAGGGGAACCGCGAATCAGCTTCGAGCGTCTGCCGCAACCCCTCGTCCATCCCCCGAGGGGAATAACCAAGCTCCCGCTGAGCCTTCTCATAACCAGCCCAAAACGTGACGTTGTCAGCCGAAGAGATCAGCTCGCGCAGGTTCGGCGGCTGCCCCATCATCTTGCCGACCAGCGGCCCGATCGGGATCATCGCCTTCATCAGCCCGGTCGGCAGCGTCCGCTTCGGCGCCTTGCGCCCGCTGAGCCGCGCCACGGTGTCGACCGCCTCGCGCATCGTCGTCACCGGCCCGCTGATCACGTAGGTCTCGCCGAGCTTGCCCTTGTCGAGGCCGAGGAGGATGCCGCCGGCGATGTCCTCGACGTGGGTCATGCAGATCCCGAGCTCAGGGAAGGGCAGCAGCGGCAGCCTGCCGGCGAAGAACTGCTCGAGCAGGTCGGCGACCTGCGAGGTGTCGCCGGGCCCGTAGACGCCGCCGGGCTGGACGATGACCGCGGGTAGATCCTGGCTGTCGATCATCCGCCGGACGACCTTGTGGGCCTCGAGCTTCGTCTCCTCGTAGTAGGAGGTGAAATCGGTCTCGGGGTTGACGTAGGCCTCGTCGACAACCTGTTTGCGGGTGTTGCCGAAGATGCCGACGGTGGAGACGTAGACGATCCGGGCCAGCTTCTCCTCCAGCGCGATCTTCATCACCCGCTCGGTGCCGGCGACGTTCGCCTCCCACATCGCCGGGCGCTTGCTGGCCGGGATCCCGACCTCGTACATCGCCGCCGCGTGGATCACGGCGTCGCAGCCGCTCACGCCCTGACGCAGGGCGCCCTCGTCGCCGAGATCGCCGCTGATGAGCTCGCATCCGAGCGCGGTCAGGTTCGTCGCCTTGGCGGGGGTGCGCGCCAGTGCCACGACCTCGTCGCCCCGGTCGCGCAATTGGCGCACGACCTCACCGCCGATGAAGCCGGTGCCGCCGGTTACGAAGACCTTCACGCGGCCAACCCTATCCGGGTTGGGCGCGGCCCGTACAATTCCCCTGAGTGCAAGCTTCGAGAAACGGCAGCCAGGACGGAGCCCGCGACGCGGGGACCGCTAACGGTGCCGGGGTCGAGAACCGCCGCGCGCGCCAGCGCGCGCTGGCGATCGGCATCGTCGACGGGCGCGAGGAGGGGGAGCCGCTGGCGGAGCTGAAGGAGCTGCTGCGCACCGCCGGGGTCGCCACCGCCGGGGTCGCGACGCAGCAGCGGCCGAAGCCGGACCCCGACCGCTACTTCGGCCGCGGCCGCCTGACGGAGCTGAAACAGGAGATCGCCGCCCGCAACGCGAACCTGGTCGCCTGCGACGACGAGCTGGCGCCGCGCCAGGAGCGCAACCTCGAGGCGGCCCTCGGCGTGCCGGTGATCGACCGCACTGCGGTGATCCTCGACATCTTCGCCGACCACGCCCACTCGGCCGAGGGCAAGCTGCAGGTCGAGCTCGCCCAGCTGGAATACAACATGGCCCGCATGCGGGGGCTCTGGACCCACCTCGAGCGCCTCGGCGCCGGGCGCATGGACGGCGGCATCGGCACCAGGGGCCCGGGCGAGAGCCAGATCGAGACCGACCGCCGCCTCGCCCGCAACCGCATTTCCGCTCTGCGCCGCCGCCTGCGGCAATCGGAGAAGAACCGCGGCGTGATGCGCGCCCGCCGCGACAGCTCATCGCTGCCGCGGGTCGCCCTCGCCGGCTACACCAACGCCGGCAAGTCGACGCTGCTGAACGCGCTCACCGGGGCCGAGGTCGAGGTCCGCGATCGCCTCTTCCACACCCTCGACCCGACCACCCGCACCTTCGAGCTCTCCGGCCGCGACTACTTGCTGACCGACACGGTCGGCTTCATCGAAAAGCTGCCGCATCAGCTGGTCGAGGCGTTCAAGGCCACCCTCGAGGAGACCGTGCTCGCCGACCTGATCCTCCACGTCGTCGACGCCTCGGCGCCCGAGGAACGGCGGCTGGCCGACATGCAGGCGGTCGACGAGGTGCTGGAGGAGATCGGCGCCGGTGAGAAGCCGCGGCTGCTGGTTCTCAACAAGGAGGACCTGCTGAGCGAGGAGGAGCGGCGGGAAGCCGAGCTCGATCATCCCGAGGCGGTGCTGATCTCGGCCCAGGATGGGGAGGGGCTGGACCTAGTGCGCAGGCGGATCGAGGCTGCCTTCGAGGAGACGCTGACCGAGGTGGAGCTGTTGATTCCTTATTCCCAGGGCGGGCGGCTGCATGAGCTGCACGAGGTGGCTGGTGATCTGAAGCGGACCGAGCGTGAGGATGGGGTCTTGGTGCACGCCAAGGTGCCTTCGGCGGAGTTGCATCGGTTTAGTGATTTGGCCGTCGCGTAGGGGCCCGAGAGGGAGGGGTCGGCGGACAACAGCGGGGAGGGTCCGGCGACCCCTCCCTCTCGGGCCCCGGCGGTAGGGTGCTCTCCCGTGGATCTCTTGGTGGCCAAGCTGAAGGACGAGGCCCTGCTTCCGACGCGTGCTCACGAGGGGGACGCTGGGCTTGATCTTTATGCCTGCGAGGCTGCTCATATCGGGCCGGGGGAGCGGTGGAGCGTTGGGACCGGGGTGGGGGTGGAGGTTCCGGCGGGGCATGCTGGGCTGGTGCTGCCGCGATCGGGGTTGGCTCGTGATCACGGGATCGCGCTGGTCAATGCTCCCGGCCTGATCGACTCTGGCTACCGGGGCGAATTGCGGGTGCTGCTGCTGAACACGGATCCGGCTGAGACCTTCCGGGTCGAGCCGGGCCAGCGGATCGCTCAACTGCTGATCACGCCGATCGCGACGCCCGAACCGGTCGAGACGGCGGCGCTCGGTGGTTCGGCTCGTGGCGAGGGCGGCTTCGGCTCATCCGGGCGTTAGCGATGTTCCTTTTGTTCGCTATCCGGACAAAAGGAACACCGATTTACGATTCGGCCGCCTGACGCGCCGATTCGTGCGCCGCGTCCTCTAGCTCATCTGGGAGCGGTTCCAGCTCCGGCCGCTTTCCGTAGCGGCGCTCCAAGGCCAGGGCGATCAGGTGGTCGGCCAGCCAGGCGTTCTTCGGCAGCAGCGGCCCGTGCAGGTAGGTTCCGATCACGTTGTCGCGGTGCACGCCCTCGAAGCCGTCGCGGTCGTTGTTGCCGTGCCCGGAGACGACCTGGCCGAGCGGGCGGGCGCCGGCACCCAGGTAGGTGCGGCCGCCGTGGTTCTCGAAGCCGGCGATCAGGCGCGGGGCGCCGGCCAGCTCGGCCTCGATCGTGACGTTGCCGATCAGGCGGGGCCCCGGCTCACGCACCGTCTCCAGGTCGGCGATCCCCAGGCCGGGCAGCTTCTCCTCGCCCAGCTGGTAGCTGTGGCCGAGCAGCTGGTAGCCGCCGCAGACGGCGAGCAGGACGGCGCCGTCGCCGGCCGCGGCGGCGATCGCATCTCGCTTGCTGGCGACCATGTCGGCGGCGACCGCGCGCTGGTCGCGGTCCTGGCCGCCGCCGATGTAGAGGAGGTCGTGGGCGGCGGGGTCGACCCGCTCGCCCGGCCCGGCGCCCGCGTGGACGAACCCGATCCCGCGCCACTCGCAGCGCCGCCGCAGGAAGATGATGTTGCCGCGGTCGGCGTAGATGTTCATCTGCTCGGGGTAGAGGCTGAGGACGCGGAGCTCCATCACTCGCTTCTCCCCAGGACGACGACCAGTGAGCCGACGTGCAGATCGGTAGGAGGGATCAGCTGCCTGCCTGCCGGCGCCAGCCCGAAAGCGGCCGCCTCGGTCTCGAGCGTCTCGGCGGCGAAGGTCGCGATCCGCACCTCGTTCGGCTCCTCGCTCAGCTCCCCCTGCGGCGAGACCGTCTGGCGCAGGCGGCGGACGCGGAGCTCGTCGGGCCCGACCGCCACCTCGGTCGCCAGGCTCGAGTAGACCCAGCCGTCGACCTCGCGCACGTCGGGGAGGGGAGGAGGGGCGCCGTCAGGCTCGGGCAGCTCCTCGATGATCGCCGCGGCCAAGAGGCCACCGGGTCGCAGCGCGGCGGCGACGCAGCGCAGGCACTCGGCCCGCTCCCCGGCGTCGGCGAGGAGCTGCAGCAGGTGGGTGGGAGCGAGGACCAGCGCGACGGGATCCTCCAGCGCGAAGTCGCGGGCGTCGGCTTCCAGGGCGCTCACCGGCAGATCCTCCCCACGGGAAGCGAGCACCGCGAGCAGGTCGGGGTCGGCATCGAGACCGACCACCCGGTGTCCGCGGCGCGCGAGGTGCAGGGCGACGCGCCCGGTCCCGCAGCCGAGCTCGAGGACGGTCCCGACCTGCCGCTCGGCCAGCTCTTCCCAGAGCGGCAGGTCGGCCGCGTAGCTGCCGTTCTCGGCGTCGTGCCAGATCGCGTTCGCCGTCGCCGCGCTCACCGCCAGAACTCCTCAGCGAGGCCGCGATCGGCGAGCAGCTTGCGCAGCTCCAGCAGGGCGGTGTAGGTGGGGAGGGCGAAGAGGCGGCCATCGGCCCCGGTGACAGCGGCGTCAAGCGAGGCCTCGACGCCCGGCACGACCTCGATCCCCTCCTCGGGCCAGCCCGCGTACTTGAGGCGCAGGGCCATCTCCGGGGCGCGGGTGCCGGAGCAGACGACGCGACGCACGGCGTCGCCGAGCAGCTCGAAGTCGGCGTCCCAGATCCAGGAGACGTCGCGGCCATCGGCGATCCGATCGTTGAGGGCGATCCAGAGGTCGATCGGGCCGCGTTCCTTGCTCTCCAGCATCAGCGTCCGCAGCACCTCGTTGGCGCCGGCAGGGTTCTTGATCAGCAGGATCGAAACGGGTACCCCGGCGACCGGGATCGTCTCGACCCGGCCGAAGGCGGCGCGCATCTCGCCCAGCGCCGCCGCGATTCGCTCAGGCGCGACCCCAAGCCGGAGGCCCGCCGCCACTGCCGCGAGCGCGTTGTAGACGTTGTAGAGCCCCGGTACCGGCAGCTCCAGCTCGAACTCCCCGTCGGGCACCCGGACCTTGGAGCGCGAGCCGTCCATCCCGTGCAGCTCGATCTCCGTCGCCGCGACCTCCGGCCGCGGTCGTTCCGCCCCGCAGTTGGGGCAGGAGTAGTGGCCGAGGTGGCCGACGAAGGCGCGCTCGTAGGCGTAGGGGTGGCCGCAGCGGCGGCAGTGCTTGGCGTCGAAGGCGTGCTGCAGCTCGGGCAGGGCTTGCGAGGCGTCCTCGATCCCGAAGTAGATGACGCCTTCGCGCCGTTCGCCCGCGGCGTCGCGGCCGAGGTCGGCGATCAGCGGGTCGTCGGCGTTCAGCGCGAACTCGGTCTGAGCGGTACGGCTCGCGACCGTTTTCGCCCACTCGTCGGCCAGCGCCTCCATCTCTCCATAGCGGTCGAGCTGGTCGCGGAAGAGGTTGCCCAGAACGATGAGGGCGGGCTCCAGCTGCGCGGTCACCCGCGGCAACCAGGCCTCGTCGACCTCGAACAGCCCCTCGTCGCCGCGCTGCTCGAGCAGTGCCGTCGCCACGCCCCAGGTCATGTTCGAGCCGGCCCGGTTGTGGACCGGGTGGCGGCCGTCGGCGGCAAGGATGCCTGCGATCATCCCGGCGGTGGTCGTCTTGCCGTTGGTGGCGCTGACGATCGTCGTCCCGCCCTCGAGCCCGGCGCCAAGGCGCGCGATCGCCTCCGGCTCCAGCCGCAGCAGCATCCGTCCCGGCAGCGTGGTGCCGCCGCCGCGGCCGCTGCGACGGCTGGCGGCGCCGATCGCTCGCGAGAGCGCGACCTTGGCGCCGAAGACAGGTCCCGAGCGCGGGTTGGGCACCTCTGGTTTCAGCCTTCCCCGGCGTCGCCCGGGACGAGGATCGAGAGGCTGCGGGGCAGGACTCGCAGCGAGACCGGCAGGTCGGTGAGGTGGTCGCCGTCGGCGTAGACCGGGAACGGGCGGCTGGCGTCCAGCTCGAGGCGAGAGGCGCGGAAGGTGGTGACCTCCTCTTTGTCGAGGTGGGCGCCCTTGAGCACGTCCCGCAGCCCGCGGAGGAAGCGCAGCTTGCCGACCTCTTCGATCGCGACGACGTCGAACTGGCCGTCGTCGATCTCGGCCTCCGGGGCGATGTACATGCCGCCGCCGTAGACGCTGTTGTTGGCGGCGACGACGAAGTAGCCGCTGATCCGCTTGCGTTCCTCGCCGACGGCGATCGTAAAGCGGGCCGTCTTCCAGCCGACCAGGGTGCGGACCATCGAATAGGCGTAGACGAGGTTGCCGCGCAACCAGTGGGTTTCGTTCGCGAGCCGGTTGCATTCGGAGTCGAAGCCGACGCTGACGATGCCGAGGAAGCGCTTGCCGTTGGCCTCGCCGACGTCGATCCGGCGGCTGTGGCCGGCGAGGACGACCTCGATCGCGGCCTCCGGGTCGTCGGGGATGCCGAGCGCCCGCGCCAGGTCGTTGCCGCGCCCGCCGGGGATCAGGCCGATGGGGGTCTCCGAGCCGGCCATCGCGCCGCCGACCGCGCCCATCAGGCCGTCGCCGCTGACCACGACCGGGACCTCGGCGAGTTCCACCGCTCGCAGCGCAAGTTCGACCCCGTGCTCGAGGCTGCGGGTCCGCTCGACCCGGAAGGCGACGCGGCGAGCGTCCAGCGCGGCCTCGACTCGCGGCAGCAGCTTCAGCGTCCGGCCCCCCGCCGCTGAGGGGTTGATGAGCAGGGTGAGCGGCATCCCGGCGATCTCCATGCGGCGCCCAGCCTAGAGGGAGGCGCCGATCGGCCCGCCGCCGCGGAGCCGCGAGACAGAGAAGCTGCCGTCGCCCGCCGCTTCCTCCCAGATCGGATCGAATCCGGCCCGGGCGAGCCGCCAGCGTAGGAGCCGCGCCCCGAATCCCGCCGGAGCCCGGTCGCGGCTCGTGCCGGCGAGCACCAGAAACCCTCCCGGCCTGAGGACCCGGGCGCTCTCCCTCACCTTCGGCCGGGCGTCGACGGCGACCAGCAGGTCGAAGTGGTCGGGGGGAAAGGAGGTCGACCCGGGCGTGCCCTGCTTGAAGGCGATCCGACCCTCGGGGTCGAGCCCGGCGCGGGCCTGGGCGTGGCGGACCCTCTCCGCCGAGCTGTCGATTCCGCGCACCCGCGCGACAGGAAACTCGCGCGACAGGAAGAGCGCGCCCTCGCCCTCTCCGCACTCGATCTGCAAAACGCGCTCGGGACTGCCGACGTGCAGGACGGCGGCGGCGAGGGGAGTCAGTGGGGGAGGGGAAGGCATCTGCTCCCCCGGAACGTTTACTAGGGTTTCGCGCCGTGGAGCAACAGGGACCCGACCGCCGCTGGATCGTTCTCGCCGTATTCGCCCTGGTCGCCGCCGGCATCGTCGCCGCGGTGCTGATCTCCAACGGCGGCGGAGACGACGGCGACTCGAGCTCCTCATCGCCTTCTTCATCGACTCAGGCGAGCTCCGGCGGCTGCGAGAAAGTCGCGGCACCGAAACCGAAGACGGTCAGCTTCGAGCAGCCCGAGCAGGTCCTGAAGCCGGGCGAGGAAGCGACCGTCGTCGTCAAGACCAGCTGCGGCACCTTCGCGATCGCCCTCGACACCAAGCGGGCGCCGAAGACCGCCGACTCCTTCGCCTTCCTCGCCGAGGAAGGCTTCTACGATGGCCTCACCTTCCACCGCGTCGCGCCGGGCTTCGTGATCCAGGGCGGCGATCCGGAGGGGACCGGAACCGGCGGCCCCGGCTACACCGTCGACGAGGCGCCGCCGCCGAACCTCTCCTACACGAAGGGGATCGTGGCGATGGCGAAGAGCTCGGCCGACCCGCCCGGCCGCTCCGGCAGCCAGTTCTACGTCGTCACCGCCCCCGACGCCGGCCTGCCACCCGAATACGCGTTGGTCGGCAAAGTCAGCGAGGGCTACGACGTGGTCGAAAAGATCGACGCCCTCGGGACGCCGGAAGAAAAACCGAAACAGACGGTCCTGATCGACGAAATGACGGTCGAACAAGAATAGGTCGGGTCGGGTTAGAGGGCGCCCGGCCAAGCAGATCAAGGACGCAAGGCGCAGCCTTTGCTGGTGGCAAAGGCAAGCCGAGGACGCAGATATGCGCGGCGCCGGGTGTCCTCTAAGCTGGCCCAATGGCCAAGCCCGACGTCGGCGACAAAGCTCCTGATTTCGCTTTGCCGGGGACGGGCGGCAAGACGTTCAACCTCGCCGACTATCGCGGCCGCAACGTCATCCTCGCCTTCTATCCGGGCGACGCGACCACCGTCTGCACCAAGCAGTTCTGCAACTACCGCGACGAAGGCGACCGGCTCGACGAGCTCGACGCCGAGGTCCTCGGCATCTCACCGCAGTCGGTCGACTCGCACGAGCATTGGGTCAAAGAGCAGGAACTGAACGTGCCGCTGCTGGCCGACGAGGACCTGGCCGTCGCCAAGACCTACGGGGTCACCGGCTGGATCGGGCCGCTGGCGCGCCTGACCGAGCTGAAGGACGCGCCGGGGGGCCGCTACGTCCAGCGGGCGATCTTCCTCGTCGACGGCGAGGGTGTCATCCGCCACCGCTCCGTCTCCCGCACCGGCAGCAGCTATGAGTCGGTCGCGGACCTCGAGCGCGCGGTCGCCTCGCTGGCCTGATGCCCGATGCAGGCCGGCCGTTCGCGGTCGGACCGGCACCGGCGCTGCGCGGCGAAGCGGCGGGGGAGGGGCCGCCGGTTGTCCTCTGCCACGGCATCACCGCTACCAGGCGCTACGTGCTGCACGGCTCCAAGGCGCTGCAGCGGGCCGGGCACACCGTCGTCACCTATGACGCCCGCGGACACGGGGAGTCAGACCCGGCACCAGCGGGGGAGGGTTATGGATACCCGGAGCTGGTCGGCGACCTGGAGCGGGTGGTCGATGCGGAGGTGGGCGAGGGGCGCTTCCTGCTCGGCGGCCACTCGATGGGCGCCCACACCGCGGTTGCCTACGCGCTGCGCCATCCCGAGCGACTGGCCGGCCTGGCGCTGATCGGCCCCGTCTACACGGGCGCGATCGAGCCGTCCTCGCTGGTCTACTGGGACGGGCTCGCCGCGGCGCTGGAATCCGGCGGCGTCGACGGCTTCGTCGCCTACATCGACGCGAACCAGGGGATCGACTCGCGCTGGCGCGACTCGGTGCTGCGCTTCACGCGGGACCGGCTCCTGCTGCAGCAGCATCCCGACGCCTTGGCGCGGGCACTGCGGGAGGTGACCCGCTCGCGGCCGTTCGAGTCGATGGCGGAGCTCGTCGCGCTGGAGGTCCCGTCCCTGGTCGTCGGCAGCAACGACGACGCCGATCCCGGACACCCCTACGAGTCCGCGGCTGCCTACGCCGAAGCGCTGCCGCAAGGGCAATTGGTCAGCGAGGCCGAGGGGGAGTCGCCGCTCGCCTGGCAGGGCGGAAAGCTCTCGCGGACCCTTGCCGCGCTTTACACAAGAGCTTTATATTCAAACGGTGAAAGCTGACTCGCGGCGCTCGAACCGACTGTGGATAGCGGTGGGGGCCGGCTGTCTCGCCCTGGCGGTCGTCCTCGCGTTCATCATCGCCAACACTTCCGGGGACGACAGCGAGGTGGAAATCCATCTCGAGGGTGTGGGCGCAGTCAACGAGTTCTTCGCGGGATACCCACAGAACGCGGCCGTCATCGGGGATCCGGTGGCGCCGATCGAAATGGTCGAGTACAGCGACCTGCGCTGCGCTGCCTGCAAGCACCACATGGAAGAGGTCCTGCCGGCCGTCCTCGAAAAGCAGGTCAAGGGGGGCGCAGCCAGGATTGACTTCCGCTTCATGGTCGTGGCCGGCAAGAAGTCGAACCCGGCCGGCGCCGCCGCCTACGCCGCCTCCCTGCAGGGTCGCGGCTGGAACTACATCGGAATCTTCTTCAGGAACCAGGACAAGGCGAGTTCGGGCAACTACAGCTACGACGACTTCCTGGAAGCCGTCGCCAACGCCGCCGGCGTCAAGGACCTCGACAAATGGAACGCCGACCGCGCGAACTCACACCTCTGGGTCCAAGAAAACACAGAAGAAGCTGAAGCCGTCGGATTGAAGCGCGCGCCGGGAGTCACGATCCGAGGGCCAGTGCTGAATGAAGAACTCGAATCCCTCGGCGTATCGCCTTCCACCAAGGAGATCCAGCGCTCCATCGAAGCGGCTCACTGACGATCTCGGCGCGACTTAGCGCTCACTTACCCTGAAGCCTTATCTTCCGCGCGATGAGCTTTCCCGGCGAGGGCAACCTGCAGCGGGCTATCGCCTTCGCCGCCGCCCTCGGCGTCGGGGTCGCCGCCTACATCGCGATCTCCGAGTCCGGCGGGGGGTCCCCGGTCTGCCTGGCCGGCGGCAGCGGCTGCAGGACCGTCGCCGAAAGCTCCTACTCGCACGTCGCCGGGGTCAACATCGCCGTCTTCGGGATCGTCGGCTACCTGCTGCTGCTGGCGAGCGCCTTCTTCGCCAACGACACGGCGCGGTTCGGCGGCTTCCTCGTGGCGCTGGGCGGCTTCGGCTACAGCATCTACCTGACCTATATCGAGATCTTCAAGATCGAAGCGATCTGCCAATGGTGCGTCGGCAGCGCCATCCTGATGGCGATCCTCTTCGGGCTCAGCGCCGCCCGCCTGATCGGCTATGGCGGCGCCGCGGAAGGGCTCCCCGACCGGGCATGACCGACTCCGAGCGGCGCACCAGGCTGCTGCGGATGGCCGCCGGCGCCGCTTTCCTGGCACTTGCCGTCGTCCTCGTGCTGATCGTGATCAGCACCTCCAGCAGCGGCGACGGTGGCGACACCAAGCTCGAGGACGCCAAGGCCGTAGACCAGCTGCTGGCTGGCACCCCGCAGCACGAGATGACGCTGGGGGATCCGAAAGCGCAGGTGGAACTGATCGAGTTCGGCGACCTGCAGTGCCCGCTTTGCGCGGCCTACTCGAAGGAAATCCTGCCGGCGATTGTCGAAAGCCAGGTCAAGAAAGGCGACGCAAAGATCGACTTCCGCAACTTCACGATTATCGGCCCCGAATCGGTCACCGCCGGCGCGGCAGCCCTCGCGGCCGGCAAGCAGGGACGCGGCTGGACCTTCGTCGATCTCTTCTACAGAAACCAGGGTGGCGAGAACTCCGGATACGTCGACGACGCCTTCCTGGAAGCGGTCGCCAAAGGCGCCGGTGTCAAGAACTTGGCCAGATGGAACTCAGAACGCGCCAATCTGACCGCGAAAGTCGAAGCGACGAGCCAGGAAGCGCAGAACCTCGGCTTCGGCGGCACGCCTTCGTTCGCCGTCAAAGGCCCTGAAACGAACGGAATCAAGCTCCTGGGGACCCCTCAGTCGGCCGAGGAGCTGGAAGCGGCGATCGAAGACGCAGGCTGAGCGACACTGTCTCCTCGACACTGTCTCCTCGCCTGAGTTGACATAACCACCATTATCGTGCGTTGGATCTGGAATCCAGGCCGGCGCACTCAGCGGACGAAGGCCGAGATGGCCCGCCCCACCTCCGCCGCGGTGAGCGGCCCGAAACGCAGTGACCATGAGTTATCCATGTTCTGGAGCAACTGGTGGTCAACCTCGGTTTCGGGCACAGCGAAACCTTATGGAGCGACCTTGGCGATGCCTTTTGCCATCGGTTGCACAATCGGCGGGGCCTTTGGCAGTTCGGGGTGCTCGAGGCCGCTTAGCTCGAACCCCGCGGCCCTCAGCCCTGCCTCGGTGTCGCGGTTGCAGTGGCAGCCGTCGCCGAGGAACTGCCAGGGCTTCTCCAGGCGGTCCTGCCACTTGGCGAGGTCGGGGTGGTTCGAGCGGACGTGCTCCAGGAAGAGCAGCTGACCTCCCGGCGCGAGGACACGGGAGATCTCCCGCAGTGCCGCGGGTTGGTCGGGCACCGTGCAGAGGACGAGGGTGACCACGACGGTGTCGTAGCTGTCGTCGTCGAAGGGAAGATCTTCGGCGCCCGTTTCCACCAGGTCCGCCGCGCAACCGATCTCCTCCGCACGCCTTTTCAGCTGCTTGAACATGTGCGGGTCGGGCTCGGTCAGGGTGAGGCAGTCGAGCCCCTCGCGGGGATAGAGCTCCAAATTCAGTCCGGTGCCCGAGCCGAGCTCCAGCACCCTCCCCCGCGCCCCTTTCAGCAGCCCGGCGCGCATCTCCCGCAGCCCGGCCTCTTCGCTCGCCTCGAAGGCGCGGTCGTAGAGGGCCGAGAACATCCGGCCCCAGGTGTTGTCGTAGATCCGTCCCATCAGCTCGTTTGGTGAATCTACGGCGCTGGGGTGCCCAAAGTTCACCGAACGGCGAAACTATGCCGCGTCGCGCTGCGGCGCCGGCGCGTCGGACGCCTCGCCCCGGCCCGGCTCGCTCGCCGCCGCCCGCTCCTCATAGGCCCTGCGAGCGCCGTGGTCGACCTCGGTCATCAGCTTGTCGACCTTCATCGCCCGCCCCAACGCCTCGCGCCAGCTGCGCGGCAGCGGGGCGAGGATCTTGTAGAGAGCCCCGTTGGCGCGCGGGACGAAGACGTCGAAGCGCGGCACTTCCATCGCGTCGACGATCTCGTTGGCGACGTCGGCGGCCTCGACCGGCTTCACCCATTTCTGGCCGACGCCGCTGGTCAGCTCGGTGTTGACGACGGTCGGCATCACGCAGAGGACCTCGATCCCGGTGTCGCGCAGCTCCGCCCGCACCGCCTCGCTGATCCCGACGACCGCGTGCTTGGTCCCGGAGTAGGTGGCGATCCCCGGCAGGCCCGATTTGCCCGCCTGCGAGGCGATGTTGACGATGTAGCCGCTGCCCCGCGGGCGCAGGCGCTTGATCGCCAGCTGGGTGCCGGTGATGACGCCGTGGAGGTTGATGTCGATCTGGCGGCGGACGGAGTCGGGGCTCTCGTCCTCGAACGGGGTGACCGGCATGATCCCGGCGTTGTTGATCACCGCGTCGATCGGCCCGAGCTGCCGTTCGGCCTCGTCGAGGAAGTGCGCGAAGGAGTCGCGGTCGGTGACGTCGAGCGCCAGCGCGACCGTGCCGCCGCCCAGCTCCGCCGCGGTCTGCTCCGCCAGCTGCAGCTGGAGGTCGCCGATAGCGACGCGGCATCCCTTCCTGACCAGCGCGGACGCGGTCGCCTTGCCGATCCCGCGCGCGCCGCCGGTGATCGCCACCACCTTGCCGCTGAGTGAACGCCGCTCCTTCGCCATCGTGCTCCTCCTCCGTAGTCCGGCGTGCCGTCCCTAGGCCGCCGGTTTGTAGACCGTGACCACGGCGGCGCCGCCGAGGCCGATGTTGTGCTGCAGCGCCACCTTGGCGCCGTCCACCTGGCGCTTGTCGGCTTCGCCGCGCAGCTGCCAGGTCAGTTCCGAGCACTGCGCGAGGCCGGTCGCCCCGAGCGGATGCCCCTTGGAGATCAGCCCGCCGGACGGGTTGACGACGACCTTGCCGCCGAAAGTGGTCGCCTCTTCCTCGACCAACTTGTGCGCCTCGCCCTCCGCGGCGAACCCGAGCGCTTCGTAGGTGATCAGCTCGTTGGCGCTGAAGCAGTCGTGCAGCTCGCAGACGTCGACTTCCTCGGCCGCGACTCCCGCCTCGGCGTAGGCCGCGTCGGCGGCGGTCCGCGACATGTCGGAGCCGACGATCGTCATGCAGTCGGCGTTCTCGTCGAAGGTCGAGCTGAGGTCGGTGACCATCGACTGGCCGGCGATCTCGACCGCCTGGTCCCAGAGACCATGCTCCTCGACGTAGCGCTCGGAGGCGACGATCGCGCAGGCCGAGCCGTCGGAGGTCGGCGAGCACTGCAGCTTGGTCAGCGGGTCGTGGATCATCTTCGCCGCCTTGATGTCCTCCAGCGAGTACTCGTCCTGGAACTGGGCGTAGGGGTTGTTGACCGAGTGCTTGTGGTTCTTCCAGCCGATCCAGGC
>DATFQO010000115.1:0-8451 GCA_035264245.1 Solirubrobacterales bacterium | reverse complement strand
CGAGGACTCCGTCGCCTCGGGCGCGACCAAGCGCTGCGGGGGCCCGACCGAGGTCCCCGGCCTGCCGGGCAAGTTCGTCGCTCCCACCGTCCTCACCGGCGTCACCCACGAGATGCGGATCATGCGCGAGGAGATCTTCGGCCCGGTGCTGCCGATCGTCGTCGTCGACTCCGAGCAGGAGGCGATCGACCTCGCCAACGACTCCGAGTTCGGCCTCGGCGCCTCGGTCTGGACCAAGGACCGCCAGCGCGGCGCCCGGATCGCGCGGCGGATCGAGTCGGGGATGGTCTGGGTCAACGACCACTCCTTCAGCCACGGCGCCTGCCAGTGCGCCTGGGGCGGGGTCAAGGACTCCGGCCTCGGCCGCTCGCACTCCAAATTCGGCTTCTACGAGTGCGTCAACATCAAGATGAACGCCTGGGAGCCGGGGCTGACCCGCGACTTCTGGTGGCACCCCTACGACCAGACGCTCGGCGAGGCCGTGAAAGCCTCAGCCAAGATCCTCTACGGCAAGGGCGAAGTCCGCGCCAAGGCCCTGCGCGAAGGTGCGGGCCCACTGCTCAAGGTCGGGCGCCGCACCCTGCGGAAGCGGCGTTAGCTCACCGAAACCGCGAAAACCCTTCTTGAGGGAGGGTTTTTGCGGTCTCGATGAAAAGGCGACTCAGCCGCCGGCGATTTCGACCGTCTTCGAGGCGGCGCCGAGGCAGCGGTAGATCGGTCCGGCCGTCGCCTGGGTTATCGGCTTGACTTCGGCGTAGACCATCGCCGGGATCTTGATGTTCCCGGCTTTGACCTTGCCCTGGTAGCCACCTGCCCCGAGGGTCACTTCGGACTAGACCTTGTTCTTCTCCTCGATCCTCCTTGTGAGGGCGCTTGGCCCTGCGAAATTGCCGCGGCAGCCTACGCGCTCAACCCGCGATCCCCCGGGGACGGTGCAGAATCCCTCCGATGCCCCCCGCGCAGGAGAAGGCCGGGCCTGCGATCTCGGTCGCCGGCCTGCGCCGCGACTATGGCGACCGACCCGCCCTCGACGGCGTCGCCTTCCAGCTCGCGGCCGGCGCCTCACTGGTCGTCCTCGGCCCCAACGGCGCCGGCAAGACGACGCTGCTGCGGATCCTGGCGACGCTGCTGCGGCCGAGCGGCGGCGAGGTCGCGGTGCTCGGCAGCTCGCTGCCCACTGAGGCCTGGAAGCTGCGCGGCCGGATCGGCTACCTCGGCCACGAGCCGCTGCTCTACCGCGATCTCAGCGGCCGCGAGAACCTGCGCTTCCAGGGGCGCCTTTACGGCCTGGAGCGCGCGGCGGCCGAGGCGCGGATCGAGGAGCTGCTGCGCGCGGTCGGGATGGAGCGCCGCGCCGACGAGCGGGTCGCCGAGCTCTCCGCGGGCATGCGCCAGCGGCTCTCGATCTGCCGTTGCGTCCTGCACGAACCCGAGCTGCTGCTGCTCGACGAGCCCGATTCCAACCTCGACGCCGAGGGGCGCGAGGCGGCGCGGGAGCTGATCGGCCCCGGCGTCACCACCCGCGTCGTCGTCACTCACGATCCCGAGCGCCACCTGCCCGAGGCCGACCAGGTGCTGCGGCTGGGGATCGGCGAAGCGGCGGTCGTCTCATGACCCCGTCCCGGGCCGCATTCGCGGCGATCCTCGCCAAGGACCTGCGCTCGGAGCTCCGCACCCTGCAGTCGCTGCCGGCGATGGCGCTCTTCTCGGTCACCACCTTCGTCATCTTCCGCTTCGGTCTCGACCGCACCAGCCTCTCGGGCAGCCTCGCCTCCGGCGTACTCTGGGCGACGCTGCTGTTCGCCGCCGTGCTCGGCATCAACCGCCTCTTCGTCGCCGAGCGCGAGGAGGGCGGCTTCGACGCGATCCGCCTCGCCCCGATCGACCGCAGCGCCCTCTTCGCCGCCAAGGTCGCGGCGCTGGTCGTCTACCTGCTGGCGCTGGAGCTGGTCGCGGTGCCGATCTTCGCGATCTTCTTCCTCGACGGCGCCGCCGGCCTCGGCCCGCTGGTCGCGGTGCTCCTGCTCGCCGACCTCGGCCTCGCGGCAACCGGGACCCTGATCTCCTCGATGGCGGTCAACTCGCGCGCCCGCGACCTGCTGGTGCCGCTGGTCCTCCTGCCCCTGGTGGTGCCGCTGATGATCGCTGCCACCGGCGCCACCGAGCCGCTGCTCTCGCTGGGCGGTCCCTCCTACGATCGCTTCGGCACCTGGCTGATGGTCCTCGGTCTATACGATCTGATCTTCGGCCTGGTCGGCTACGCGGTATTCGATTTCCTCCTCGAGGACTGACCGGGAATCGCCCTTCCCCACCTTCCTGGCATGTACGGCAAAGGACTGAGACCCCTCTCGATCGCCACCGTGGCGATGCTCGCCCTGTCGCTCTCGCTGGTCTTCTTCTACGCGCCGCTGGACGCCGACCAGGGCTTCATCCAGAAGATCTTCTACATCCACGTGCCGCTGGCGATGGTGGCGCTGGTCGGCTTCGTCGTCGGCGGCGTCTTCGCGATCCTCCATCTGCGCTCGAACGACCGCAAGTGGGACGCCTACTCCTATGTCTCGATCCACATCTCGGTGATCTTCGGCGTCGCGGTGCTGATCACCGGCGCGATCTGGGCCAAGGCATCGTGGGGCCACTGGTGGGTCTGGGACGAGCCGACGCTGGTCAGCTTCCTGATCGTCTTCCTCCTCTACGCGACCTACTACCCCTTCCGCTACGCGATCGAGGACAAAGACCGCCAGGCGCGCTACGCCTCGGTCTTCGCCGTCACCGCCGGCGCCTTCGTGCCGCTCAACTTCATGGCGGTGCGGATGGCCCAGAGCCTCGTCCACCCGCGCACCTTCGCCACCGCCGACGGTGGCCTGCCCGGCGAAATGATGCTGACCTTCCTCTGCATGCTGGTCGCGGTCGCGCTGCTGTGGACGACGCTGGTCAAGTTCGAGCTGACCGCGAAGAGCGCCAGCGGCCAGGTCAAGCGCCTGCGCCGCGCCCTCGACGCGCCGGCCGCGGGCGGCAGCTCGCGGATCGCCCCGGAGGTGAGCTGATGGAGCTGCTCTTAGCCGCCCCGGCGCTGCCGCTCGACGAGGCCGGCAAGTACGTCGCCGGCGCCTACGTCGTCTTCGTCGTGCTGCTCGTCGTCTACGTCGCGATCATGGCGGCGAAACTGCAGCGGATCGAGCGCGACCTGCGCGAGGTCGCCGCCATTGCTGAGCGGAACAAGGAGGACCAAGCCGTCCCCGGACGCGAAGCGGAGGAGGCGGCGCCTTATGGCTAGGCCCGAGCTGCTCGCCCTCGGCGTCTCCCATAAGACCGCGCCACTCGACCTGCGCGAGCGCCTCTCGCTGACCGAGGGGCGCGCGGTCGGCGCGCTGGCCGAGCTGACCGCCGCGAACGGGATCCACGAGGCGGCGGCGATCTCGACCTGCAACAGGACCGAGCTCTACCTGATCGTCTCCGACCCAGTCGAGGCCGAGTCGACCGCCCTCAGCGTCCTCACCCGCCAGGCGGAGATCCGCCCGACCGAGCTGCTCGGCCACCTCTACTCGCTGCGCGCGAGCGAGGCTGCCCGTCACCTGCTGCAGGTGACCGCCGGGCTCGACTCGATGATCCTCGGCGAGGCCGAGATCCAGGGTCAGGTCAAACGAGCCTACGAGCTGGCACTGGTCGAGGGGGCCACCGGACCGATCCTCAACCGCCTCTTCCGCGGCGCCCTCTCGGCCGGCGGTCGGGCGCGCGAGGAGACCGGGATCAGCGAGAAGGGCGTCTCGATCCCCTCCGTCGCGGTCGAGCTGGCGCGCCGGGCGATCGGCGACCTCTCCGACAAGCGGGTGCTCGTCGTCGGCGCCGGCGAGACCGCCGAGCTGGTCGCCAAGGCGCTCGTCGCCCGCGGCGTCGCCACCGTCTTCGTCGCCAACCGCCACTACGACCGCGCGATCGGCCTCGCCCAGCGCTTCGACGGCACCGCGGTTCGCTTCGACGAGCTGCCCGAGCAGCTGACAGGGGCCGACATCGTCGTTTCGGCGACCAACTCGCCGCACCACATCGTCGAGCGCGACGGCCTCGGGCAGGTGATGCGGGCGCGGCCGGAGCGGCCGCTGCTGGCGATCGACCTGGCGGTACCGCGCGACATCGAGCCGGCCTGCCGGGAGATCCCAGGCGTGGCAGTCCACGACATCGACGACGTGCAGCAGATCGTCGAACGCAACCAGGGCGGTCGCGAGACCGAGGCCGCCCGCGCCGAGCGAATCGTCGACGCCGAGCTCGACCGCTTCGAGCGCTGGCTCGCCTCGCTGGAGGTGGTGCCGACGATCACCGCCCTGCGCGAGCGCGGCGACGAGGTCGCGCGCCGGGTCCTGGCCGAGAACGAGAACCGCTGGGAGAGCCTGAGCGACGCCGACCGCGAGCGGCTGGAGACGATGGCGAAGGCGATCGCCTCGCGGCTGCTGCACGACCCGACGGTGCGGATCCGAGGCTCGGCCGGCTCCGACGAGGGCTACCACTACGTCAGCGCCCTGCGCGAGCTCTTCGGTCTCGACGTCGAGACGGAGCCCGAGGGCGAGGGGCGTCGCGACAACGTCACCGAGCTGCGCCGCAAGAACAAAAAGGGATAGCGATGCGGATCGCTACGCGGGGGAGTGCGTTGGCGCTTACGCAGGCGCGCTGGGTGGCGGACCGGCTCGGCGGCGCTGAGCTGGTCGAGGCTTCCTCCGACGGCGAGCCGGGCGACAAGTCGCGCTTCGTCCGCGGTGTCGAGCGGGTGCTGCTCGATGGCGGCGCCGAGCTCGGCGTCCACTCGGCCAAGGACCTGCCGGGGACGATGCCCGAAGGGCTGGAGATCGCCGCCGTGCCGGAGCGCGAGGACCCCGCCGACGTCTGGATCGGCGCGGGGAGCTCACTGAATGATGCTCCCGAGGGTGCCCGGGTCGGGACCGCGAGCCTGCGCCGCCGCGCCCAGCTGCTGGCGGCGCGGCCGGACCTGCGGGTGGAGGAGCTGCACGGCAACGTCGACACCCGCCTGCGCAAGCTCGCCGAGGGGGAGTTGGACGCGATCGTCCTCGCCGCCGCCGGACTGCGGCGCCTCGGCCGCGAGGCTGAGATCGGCTTCGCGCTCCCGGTCGAGGTGATGGTCCCGGCCGCCGGCCAGGGCGCCCTGGCGCTGCAGGTGCGAGCCGACGACGAGGGGACGATCGAATCGACCGCGGCGATCAACGACCTGCGGGCGATGCGCGAGCTGACCGCCGAGCGGACCGTCGTCGCCCTGCTCGAGGCGACCTGCGCCAGTCCGCTGGGGGCGCACGCGCGGGTGGAGGGTGGTCGGATCGCGATCGACGCCTTCGTCGGCCTCCCCGACGGCAGCGAGTGGCTGCGCGATCGCCACGAGGCGAGCGCCGAAGAGCCGGCGCTCACCGGCGCCGAACTCGCCCAGCGCCTGCTCGGCGCCGGCGCCCGCGAGATTCTCGATAGGGCGGAGTCATTCAACCCATGATCGCGTGGTTCCTTATGCACGTATCCGGGGCAAAAGGAACCACGGGATGAGCGCCCGCGCGGGGACCGTGTACCTCGTCGGCGCCGGGCCGGGGGATCCCGGCTTGATGACCGCGCGATCGCTGGAGTTGATCGCGAGCGCTGACGCGGTCTTCTACGACCGCCTGATCCCGCCCGGCGCGCTCGACGGCGCCCACAAAGACGCCGAGTTGGTCTACGTCGGCAAGCGGCCCGGCGTCCCTTCGGTCCCGCAGGAGGAGATCGGCGCGCGGCTGATCGAGGCGGCGCGGGCCGGCCGCAGCGTCGTCCGGCTCAAGGGCGGCGACCCGTTCGTCTTCGGGCGCGGCGGCGAGGAGGGGGAAACGCTGCGCGAGGCGGGCGTCGAGTTCGAGGTCGTGCCCGGCGTGACCGCCGGCGTCGCCGCCACCGCCTACGCCGGTATCCCCGTCACCCACCGCGACGACGCCTCCGCCGTCGCCTTCCTCACCGGCCACGAGGACCCGGAGAAGGAGGAGAGCGCGCTCGACTGGGAGGCGCTGGCCCATTTCCCCGGCACGCTCGTCTTCTACATGGGCGTCAAACGGCTGGCGCAGAACGCCGGCTCGCTGATCGCCGCCGGACGCGACCCCGGCGAGCCCGCCGCAGCGATCGAACGCGGCACCTGGCCGGGGCAGCGGACCATCACGGCAACGCTGGGGACGATCGCCACCGCGGTCGAGCGCGAGGCGGTCAAGGCACCGGCGCTGATCGTCGTCGGCGAGGTCGCCAAGCGTCGCGAGCAGCTCGCCTGGCTCGAGCGCCGGCCGCTGCACGGGCGCCGCGTCGTCGTCACCCGCGCCCGCGCCCAGGCCAGCGGCCTGGCAGCGACGCTGCGCGGGCTCGGCGCCGAGGTGGTCGAGCTGCCGGCGATCCGGATCGAGCCGCGGATCGACAGCGACGAGGTGCGGAAGGTCGCGACGGCGCTCGGGGTCTACGAGCTGATCTGCCTCACCAGCCCCAACGGCGTCCGCCTGCTCTTCGAGGCAATGGAGGTCGCCGGCCTGGACGCGCGGGCCCTGGCCGGCGTCACCGTCGCGGCGATCGGGCCCGGGACGGCGCGCGCGCTGGCGAAGCGGGGCGTGCTCGCCGACGTGGTCCCGGAGCGCTTCGTCGCCGAGGGGCTGATCGAGGCGTTGGAGGACGAAGAGGTCGCCGGCGCCCGCGTCCTCGTCGCCCGCGCCGCCGAGGCCCGCGACGTCCTCCCCGACGCCCTGCGCGAGCGCGGCGCCGAGGTCGACGTCATCGCCCTCTACGAGACCGTTCGCGAGCAGCCGGGAGAGGCCGAGATTGAGGCCGCCCAGGGCGCCGACTACGTCACCTTCACCTCCTCCTCGACCGTCACCAACCTGACCGAGGCGCTCGACGACCGCTTCCCGACCGGCGCCCGGATCGTCTCGATCGGCCCGATCACCAGCGAGACCGTCCGCGCCCGCGGACTAGAGGTCGCCGTAGAGGCCGAGCGCCACGACGTCGACGGCCTCCTAGCCGCGCTCCTCAGCGATGCCAATCGCGTGGTTCCTTAGTCCGGATATAGAGGACAAAGGAACCACGCGATGACGTTCGGACTTCCCCACCGGCATTTTCAGCGCACCGGCTCAACCAACAGCCGCGCCCGCGAGCTGGCCGCCGCGGGAGCGCCGCACGGCACCGTCGTCACCGCGAGCGAGCAAACCGCAGGCCGCGGCCGTCAGGGCCGCACCTGGACCGCCCCACCCAACAAGGCCCTCCTCTACTCAGCAATCGTCCGACCCTTGGAGGACCACCACACCCTCCTCCCCCTAGCCGTCCCCCTAGCCGTCTGCGAAGCAGCCGAGCAGCTACAGCCCAACCTCGACTGCAAGGTCAAGTGGCCCAACGACATCCACGTAGACGGCCGCAAGCTGGCCGGCGTCCTGATCGAGGCAAGACCCCAAGACAGCTGGGCGGTAATAGGAGTCGGCCTGAACCTCGCGATCGAGGAAAGCGAGTTCCCACCCGACCTCCGCGCCACGGCAGTTTCGCTCTTCACGAACGATCAACGGACCCAGAAGAGGGGGTCCGCCGGACCCTCCCCGCTGTTGTCCGCCGGACCCCCTCTTCTGGGTCCGCTCAACCAACGCCTGAACCACTGGGTCCAAGCAAAATCCGACGAAATCCTCGCCACCTGGCGCGAACGCGACGCGCTCAAAGGCAGGGAGGTCGTCTGGGACGGCGGCTCAGGAGTCGCCGACGGTGTCGACGACCGGGGTTACCTCGTCGTCGTCACCCCCGCCGGAGACCGCATCGCCGTCGGCGCCGGCGAGGTCCACCTGACCAGCTTCTGACTCCGCTTTTTTGCGCCGCCGCGATTTACGGGCGGGTTTCGCCCGCTTGTCGCCGTTCTGCTTGGCCTCGGCGTCGCCGTTCGCCGCCTCGGGCGGGCCGCCGTTCTGGCGCTTCCCGTTCTGGCCCTCTTTGCGTTTGCGCTTGCGCCGGCGCTTGCCGCCTTTGGGGAAGTTCTTCAGCAGCTCGCGCGCCACGGCCGAGGGTTTCCGCGCCATCCGCATCCGCGCCCCGCGCAGCACCTCCTCGCCCTCGGGCGTGTGGCTCACCGCCGCGGCCAGCAGCGCCACCGCCAGCCGCCGGTCCTGTTTGCGCGCCGCGTGGACGAGCCGGCGCGCGTTGCGCCCGTGCGCCCGACCGGACGAGTTGACCAGCAGGCCCAGCAGCCGCTTCGTCTCCGGCCAGCGCTGCACCGCGTACTCCTCGTGCAGTTCACGGGTGTAGGAGGAGAGCCGCCAGACCCAGGCCTGCGCCTGATCGCGGCGACCGATCCGTTTGTCGATCAGCGCCTGCAGCAGCGTCTTCGTCCCGGCCCGTTTGTCCTCGCGGCTCCAGGTGCCGACGATGTCGATCGCGTCGTCGAAGGCGTCGCCGTCGCCGAGGTCGGCGATCTCGCTCAGCGCTTTC
>DATFQO010000114.1:0-2124 GCA_035264245.1 Solirubrobacterales bacterium | reverse complement strand
TTCATCCCGCCGATCATCGACATCGACCTCTTCGACCGCAAGATCATGGTCTCCAACCGCGACGCGATCGTCTGGACCAAGAAGCTGCTCGAGGAGGAGGGCGTCTTCGCCGGCGTCTCCGGCGGCGCGATCGCCGCGATCGCCAGCCGCATCGGCGGCGAGCTCGAGTCCGGCAACGTCGTCTTCCTGATTCCTGACGACGGCTGGAAGTACCTCTCCTCCGGCGTCTACACCAAGCCGATCGAGGAGATCGAGAACCTCGACTCCACGGTTTGGTGGTAGGCCGGCTTTAGAGTCCCCGCCGTGAGGATCTCCCAGGCACTGATCGACGAGATGGTCGCGCACGCGCGCGGGGACCTGCCGAACGAGTGCTGCGGGATGATCGGCGGCCGCGACGGGGTGGCGAGCAGCGTCGTCCGGGTCGAGAACGCGGCGGCGAGCCCGCTGCGCTACGAGATGGACCCGCAGGGCCAGTTCGACGCGCTGAAGTCCATCGAAGACGGCGGCGACGAGCTGCTCGGGATCTACCACTCGCACACCCGCAGCGCCGCCTATCCATCCCAGACCGACGTCAACGAGGCGGTGATGTGGCCTGAACAGGTCTACGTGATCGTCTCGCTGGAGGACGAAGAGGCGCCGGACGTGAAGGCCTACGACCTGGCGGAGATGAAGATCGCCGATGTCGACCTCGACGTCTCATAAGGAGCGCTCCAGCGGGCACCAGCGCGGCGCCCACGGCGGCGGCGGTCACTCCGGCGGCGATGACGAGGGTGGCGGAGGCGGGGGAGGCGGTGGCGGCGGGGACCTGGTCAAGGTCGCCTTTGCCCGCAACCAGGCTGAGGCGGAGATGCTGCAGGGGCTGCTGGGCGAGGCGGGGATCCCCAGCGTGCTGAAGCGCTCGTTCGGCTTCGACAACCCCGATTTCCTCTCCAGCGGGCCGCGCGACGTGATGGTCAACGCCGGCGACGCCCAGCGGGCCAAGGACCTCCTCGCCGAGACGATGATCGAGGACGAGGGCGATGAGGTCGCCGAGCTGGAAGGCGAACGGCGCCTGGCGCGGGGCGAATCGGGCGGCCCCTCGCCGGGCCGGCTGGCGTTCTGGATCCTCGCCGTCGCGGCCGCCGGCTTCCTCCTGCTCTGGCTGCTCTACCAGGCCACCTGAGGCGGGCCCTCGGCCTCACCTGACCGCGACCGGGCCGCGGACCATCTCCCGCAGGTAGTCGCGCCAGGCGTCCTCGATCTCGCGGAAGCGGGCGTCGAAGGCGTCTTCGAGCTGGACCTCGGGGCCCTGCGGCAGCAGTTTGGCGACCAGTCGCTCGCAGGCCTCGGGGCCACGTTCGTTCTCGAGCAGGTCGAAGATCGTGCCGCCGAGGATCACCGCGTCGCGGCGCGAGGGCGGGAAGGAAGGGCGGGCGCTCTCGCGCAGGCGGCGGATCGTCGCGGCGCGGTAGAGGCCGACCTGGCGGGAGAAGTACTGGGCGCCGCCTTCGACCAGCCAGGCCCAGCGCAGGTAGCGGGCGAAGCGCCGCGGGGTCCAGGAGGGGGGGAGGGCGGTGTTGTTGGCGGCGATCACCATCTGCGCGTAGAGGCGCTCGGCGGTGCCGCGCAGGGCTTCGTAGGAGTCGTCGCCGGCGGCCCGGCGTTCCATGTGGAAGTCGTTGAGGACGTGCAGCTCGGTCGACATCGGCCAGCCGGCGAGGTAGCGGCGCCCGGCCGGCGCCGAGGACCAGCGGGCGGCGGGGAGGAAGGGGTGAGCAGCGGTCAGCCACAGGGGGTTGGTGTGGACGACGATCGTCACCTCCTCCGGGACTGTCTCGAAGCGGTCTTCGAGCCGCAGCCGCAGTTCCTCGAGCCGGTCGAGCGTGCGCTCGGCGAAGGCGGAATCCGCGGAGTCGTGCCGGGCGGTGAAGCTCAGCGACTCGGTCTCAACCCACGACATGCGGCGAGGGTAGCGAGGGGAGAGGTTGGCTAGACGAGGGCGGGTTCTGCCGCGCCGGCACGGCTGCGAATCTCTTCGCGGGCGCGGTCGAACTCTTCGTCGGCCATCACCGGCGTGCCCTCGAAGGGCAGTTCGCGGTCGATCTCGACCCAGGAGCGGCAGCCGTGGTACTCGTCGCGGACGCG
>DATFQO010000113.1:0-6188 GCA_035264245.1 Solirubrobacterales bacterium | reverse complement strand
GAGAAGGACTCAGCCGCCGGAGGCGGAGTGGGCGGCTCGGGTGGCGATGGCGCGAAGGGCTCCGGTGGCGGAGGAGGCGGCGGCGGCGGCGCAAACGATTGCGTGTCGGCCGGCGAAGGCGGCGGGGTCGGCGGGGCGAAGGACTGCTGCGGCGGGGGTGGCGGAGGCGGCGGAGTGCCGCCAGCCTGGACGCCGCGGACCACGGCCTGCTCGGCTTCGGCCGCGCGCTGCTCGGCCTGCCGGGCGCGCTCTTCGGCCTCGGCGACGCTGCGGCGAACCTCCTCGAGGCGCTGGTCGCGGGCGGCCTCTTCGGCCTGCCGTTCTTCCAGCCGTTTCGCGTCGGCGGCGCGGGCTTCGGCGGCTTTGGTCCGCTCTTCGATCTGGCGCAGGCGCTCCTCGGCCTCCTGCATCGCCCGCTCGCGCGCCTGGTGTTCGTCCTCGAGGCGCTGCTCGGCGCTGCGCATGTCCACCGGCGGTGCCAACGGCGCGGCCTGCGGCGCTCCGGCCTGCATGTCCTGGATCGGCGCGGCAGCCATCCGCTGGTCGGCCTCGGCTCCGATCCGCTGGGTCTCGGCTCGCACCTCGGCGACCTTGTCGTGGACGCGCTGTTCGGCGACGGCGGGGTCGTACTCACCCGGTGCGGGCGTGCCGCCCGGAACCGGGGGCGCGGGCGGCAGCGGCACGGCGGCCAGCCCGGTCTGCGGCTGGACGGTGGTCGCCTCCTCCCAGGGAGGCAGCTGACCCGAGGGCGGGACCTGCCCGCTGGCCTGCGCCTCGGCGACGGCGCGTTCGTTGGCGGCGCGGGCGGCGGCCAGTCGCTGCTCGGCGAGCGCCGCCTCGCGCTTCTGCTTGCCGGTCCCGATCTTGATCCCGAAGAACTTCTTCTGCTTCGGCGCCTCCGCTGCGGGGGCACCGGGGGGCGCGGCGGCGGCCGGCGGAGCACCGGGGGCGGGGACCGGTTCGCCGCGCTTCTGAGCTTTGCGCTGAGCCCGCTCCTGCTTGCGGCGTTCCAGCTCGGCTTTGCGGGCTTCCCGCATCTGCAGTCGTTTCTGGCGCTGTTCGTCGCGCTTCTGGCGTTTGCGGTCCTTGGCGCTGATGCCGGCGGGCGGCGGAGCCTGGCCGGGGACGGGCGGCGGGGTCGACATGCCCGGCGGGGGCACCGACTGGCCGGGGGCGGATGGCGCCTGCGGTGGCGCGCCCGGAGCGGCGGGAGCCACAGCCGCCATCTCAGCGGTCGGCGCGGCAGCCGGAGGACCCGGGGGCGGCGAGCCGGCGGGCGCGACGGCGGGCGGAGGTCCGCCAGCCTGCGCGGCGGCCTGCTTCTGCTGCTTTTCCTTGCCCCGCCGCTGACTGACCCGAACCAGCAGCAGGAGCAGGAGGATCGCCGCCAGCAGTGCGGCGACGAAGTAGGCGGTGTTGTCGCTGACGTAGTCGCTCGCCTTTTCGGGGAACGAGTCAGCGCTGGCCTGCGCGGGCGCGACCATCACAGCGGCGATGATCCCAGCGCAGGCGGCGGGGAGGCTCTTCCGGGTCCGCATCGCCCTGCATCCTTGCATGTAGTTCGGCAGTTTCAACGTCAACGCATCCTTCCCTTGAACTCGCGCTCGACCTCTCTTCGGACGTCGCGGTCGGCAATCTCTCGGCGCCGGTCGCGACCCTCCTTGTTTCGCGCCAAAGCCAGCTCCACCTTCGCCCGCGGCCCTTTGAAATAGATCCTGGTTGGAATCAGGGTCAGGCCTTTCTGGGCGGTTTTGCCGACCAGGCGCTCGATCTCCTCCCTGTGGAGCAGCAATTTGCGCGGCCGCTCGGCGGCGTGGGCATCGACCGCGGAGTACTCGTAGGGAGGGATATGCAGCTTGCGGAGCCAAACCTCGCCTCCGTCGACGACGGCGTAGGAGTCGGTCATCTGGGCCTGGCCGCTGCGCAGCGCCTTCACCTCCGACCCCTGCAGGACGATCCCGGCCTCCATTTTCTCGACCCACTCGAATTTGTGGCGGGCACGCCGATTGGTGACGACGTCGCCAGAAGCGGGCGCGCGTTTCTTCTTCTGCTTCTTTGCCATCAGCCCGGCTCCCCGGCCGGCTCCAGCTCGGCCCGGCCGCGCGGCGCGTCGACCCCGGCGACGCGGACGGATATCGGATCGCCGAGGCGGACCCGGGCGCCAGAGTTGCGCCCGACCAGCGCCACCTCGGCCTTGTCGAGCGCGTAGTACTCACCCGGCAGCCGCCGCGCCGGCAGCATCCCCTCGTAGACGTCGCCGAGCTCACCGCCGAAGGAGACGAAGCAGGCCGAGCGGATCACCCCGGAGACCTCGCCCTCGAAGACCGCGTCGAGCCCCCGCACGCCCAGCTCGCGTTCGAGCAGGAAGGCGGCGCAGACGTCGTCGGCGTGGCGCTCGATCTGGGCCGACTCGCGCTCCCGCGCAGAAGCGTCGGCGGCGGCGTCCCGGGCCTCGGCGAGCGGTGGCGCCTCCTCCCCCTCGCCGAGCAGCGCCAGCAGCGCCCGGTGGCAGACGAGGTCGGGGTAGCGGCGGATCGGCGAGGTGAAATGGCAGTAGGCGGCGCTGCCGAGCCCGGCGTGGCCGATGTTCCGCTCGCTGTAGGTGGCCTGCTTCAGGGATCTGAGCACGAGCGAGGTATACGCCTCTCGGCCGTGCCCGCGTCGCGCGGCCTCGCGCCGGACCAGCCGGCTCGCCTCGGCAGCCAGCTGGCCAGCCTCGCTCGCCGCCAGACCCCGTCCCAGCGGCGGCGTCGGCACCCCGAGGGCAGCGAGCTGCTCGAGCAGGCGCTCGACGCGGGCGGCGTCGGGCTGGGCGTGGACGCGGTAGATCGCCGGCACCCGCTCGCGCTCGAGCAGCTGGGCGACCTGCTCGTTGTTGAGGATCATCAGGCGCTCGATCAAGCGGTGCGCCTCGGTCTGGGCGACGCCCTGGGCGGCGACCACGTTCCCGTCCGCGTCGAAGCGGAACTCGGGCTCGAAGGATTCGACGTCGAGGCTGGTCGCGCCGCGGTGCTCGCCGAGCGCGGCGGCGATCTCCCGCGCGGCGGCGAGCGGTTCGGCGAGCTCGACCGGCGGCCGCGCCCGGCCGGCGAAGATCTCGTCCAGCTCGTCGTAGTTCAGCCGCGCGTCGGAGCGGATGCGGCTGCGGTAGAAGCGCGCCCTGCGCGGCTCCATCCCCGGCCCCAGCTCGACCTCGGTCGTCACCGCCAGCCGCTCGACGCCGGGCGCCAGGCTGCAGGCCTCGCTGGAGAGCACGTGCGGCAGCATCGGCTCGACCGTGCCGGGGACGTAGGTGCTGTTGCCGCGCCGCCGCGCCTCCTGGTCGAGCAGCGAGCCGGGTTTGACGTGGGCGGCGACGTCGGCGATGTGGATCCAGACACGGGCGCCCTCGCCCTCGCGCTGGGCGGAGACGGCGTCGTCGAAGTCGCGGGCAGTGGCGGGATCGACGGTGAAGGTCGCCAGCGCGGTGAGGTCGCGCCGCGGCCCGCTTTCACGCTCGGCCCCCTTCGCCGCTTCCCGCGCTTCCCCCTCGATCGTCGGCCGGAAGCCGCGGTAGCCGAGCTCCTCCTTCAGCAGCTCCTCGACCCTGTCCCGCGCGGATTTCCGCCCCTGCCGTGGATCGTTTCCACCCTTTTCCTCCCTATGACGGGGCGAAGGGTGGAAACGACGGTCCCGGCTCTTGACCGCGCGGCCCTTGCGCCCGCGCCCGCGGCCCGGCATCAGGAGCCGATCTGGCCGGCGAGGACGCCGAAGGCGCGCTGCCGGGCCTCGTCGGCGGCGGTCTTCGGGTCGTCCAGCGCCTTCACGTCGGGATGGATCCCGTGGCTCTCGGCCAGGTTGACCCCCTCCGGGGTGAAGTACTCGCCGACCGTCAGCTTCAGCGCCCCGCCGTTGGACAGGGACTGCTCCTCCTGGAAGACGCCCTTGCCGTAGGAGTCGGCGCCGACGACTTCGGCGCCGCCGTCGTCGGCCAGCGCGGCGGTGAGGATCTCCGCTGCCGAAGCGGTGCCGCCGTCGATCAGGACGACCACCGGCAGCGAGGTGATCCGGCCGCCGCTGGTCTCATGGACGCTTTCCCCCTGCGTCCGCGATTTGGTCGAGACGACGACTTCCCCCTCCGGCAAAAAGAGGCTGGCGCAGAGCACCGCCTCGTCGAGCAGGCCGCCGGGGTTGTGGCGGAGGTCGAGGACGATCCCCTCGGCACCTTCCTTCTCGACCTTCCGCACCGCGCCCGCCAGCTGCGCGTGGGCGCCTTCGCTGAAGGTGAGCAGGCGGACGTAGCCGAGCCTTCGCCCGCCGACCTTCTCTACCCGGTGGCTGACGTTGGGCAGCGTCACCTCGGCCCGGGTGATCGTCAGCCTGCGGACCTTCCCCGACTTGCCGCCGCGGACGCCGATCGTCACCTGAGTGCCTTCCGGACCCTTGATCTTCTTCGTCGCCTCGCCGCTGCTCTCGCCGGCGATCGACTCGCCCTCGACCGAGACGATCGTGTCGCCGGCCGCGATCCCGGCCTTCTGCGCCGGCGAGCGCGGGAAGACGCTGGCCACCCGCAGCCCCTTCTGCACCTCGATCACGGTCAGCCCGATCCCCGAGAACCGCCCTTCGATCTGCTCGTTGAAGGCCTGCAGGCTTTCCGGCGAGAAGTATTCGGAGAAGCGGTCGTCGTGGCGCCGGCGCAGCTCGCGGGCCATTCCCTGCAGCGAGGAGTTGCCGAGCTCGGTCTCGCCGACCGGCCGGAAGTACATGTCATCGATCGCTTCGGCCGCTTCCGCGGTCAGGCTCCCCGGTTCGGTGACGAAGACGTCGCGCAGCGGTTCCGGCAGCGAGCGCGGGTGCCCGCCCAGCCAGAGCCCGGCGGCGAACAGAGCCACCAGCGCCACGGCGAACGCCACGGCCCCGCGTGCTCTCACGCCGGCCTCAGACCTTGAGGAAGCGCCGCAGGGTCACGCCCGACCCGATCGTCGAGACGACGATCGAGGCGGCGAAGAGGATCGCGACCAGGGCGGGGAAGCCGAGGGTCGAGTTGTTCTGCGCCGCCAGCAGACCGATCGAGTCGCTGAGCGGGTCCACCACCGTGATCTTGCCGAGCCACAGGATCAGTATTGCCAGTAGCCCGCCGGCGAAACCGACGACCACGCCCTCGATCATGAACGGCCAGCGGATGAACCAGCGGGTTGCCCCGACCAGGCGCATCACCTCGACCTCGCGGCGGCGGGTGTAGATCGAGAGCCGGATCGTGTTGCCGACCAGCATCAGCGAGGCGAGGATCAGCAGCGCGGTGATCACGGTGAGGACGATCTTCAGCGCGCTCGTCACCTGCTCGATCTTCGCCGAGGACTGCTGGCGGTCGAATTCTTTCTGGATGATCGGCGAGATCGGCTTGCCCCCGCTGGGGATCACCGCCTCGCGGACCGCCGACAGGTTGGCGGCGTCGTCGGCCTTGACTTCGAAGCTGTTGGGAAGCGGGTTGGTGTGCAGCTGTTCGACGATCGTGTCGTCTTTCAGTTCTTCTTTCAGCGTCGCCAGCGCTTCCTTCTTGCTGACGAAGGCGACTTCGGCGGCGTGCGGGATCGCTTCCAGTTCCCCGCGCAGGCTGGCGATTTCGGCTTTGGTGGCGTCGTCGTAGAGCGCGTACTGGACGTTGAGCTGGTCGCGGACTTCCTCGCTCTTGCCCTGCGCGGTCTGGAAGATCGGGATCAGCATCCCCAGCAGGACCACGGTCACGACGGTGGTCACGATCGCGGCCACGGTGGGGGCGCCGTTGCGCTTCAGCGCGCGCAGAGCCTCCTGGAAGAAGAAGACGACGCGGCCCATCAGCTCACGTGATCGTGGTCGCTGTGCCCATTGGTGCGCGGCTCGCCCTCGACGCCGACGCCCATCTCAGCTCGCATCCGCAGGCCGAATTCGGTCGTCGACTCCTCGGTGTAGCCGCCGGAGACCTCGTCGCGGACGACGCGGCCCTCGTAGAGCTCGACCACGCGCCGCTGCATGTTGTCTACCATCTCGCGGTCGTGGGTGACGACGACGACCGTCGTCCCGGCCTTGTTGATCCGGTAGAGCAGCTGCATGATCCCGATCGAGGTGACCGGGTCGAGGTTTCCGCTCGGCTCGTCGGCCAGCAGCAGCGGCGGGTGGTTGACGAAGGCGCGGGCGACGGAGACGCGCTGCTGCTCGCCGCCGGAGAGCTG
>DATFQO010000112.1:0-8188 GCA_035264245.1 Solirubrobacterales bacterium | reverse complement strand
GCGGGCGAAGGCGCGGCGGCTGCACGCCCAGGAACAGGAGCGCGGCGGCCTCGGCCTGATCATCCTCGACTACATCCAGCTGATGCGCTCCGACGACCACCGCGCCAACCGGGTCGAGCAGGTCGGCCAGATCAGCCGCGGGTTGAAGATCCTCGCCCGTGAGCTCGAGGTACCGGTGGTGGCGATCTCACAGCTCTCGCGGGCGCCGGAGCAGCGGACGCCGCCGAAGCCGCAGCTCTCCGACCTGCGCGAGTCGGGGCAGATCGAGCAGGACGCCGACGTCGTCGCCTTCCTCTATCGCGAGGACTACTACCGCGATCCCGAGGAGGAGCCCGACGGGCTCGCCGACCTGATCATCGCCAAGCATAGGAACGGCCCGATCGGGACCAGGAAGCTGGTCTTCCTCGACCGCTATCCCAAATTCGCCGACCACGCCCACGCCGAAGCGCCGATCGAGCAGCCTGCCGGCGAAGCGCCACCCTTCGAGGACGCGGCCGCGGCGGGGCCTGACTTCTGATGCCGGCGATCGCCCGTTCCGAGCCCTTCCGCGAACAGGCCTGTCCGCTCGGCGTCTGCGACGGCTCCGGCTGGATCCTTGGCCCCGAGGACGTGGCGCGACCTTGCGACTGTCGGGCTGAGCGGCTGAACCGCGGCCGCAGCCGTGGCATCTCATCGGTGATCCCGCCCCGCTACCGCGGCGCCTCCTTCGATCGGCCGCCGGTATCGGACATGGCACGAGACCTGCAGACGAAGATCGCCGTCAACGAAGTTCGGGCATACGTCGAGGACCTCGACGTGCGGTTGCGGGAGGGCCGGGGGCTGTGGCTGTTCGGCGACACCGGCACCGGCAAGACGACGCTGGCGATGCTGATCTCGAAAGCGGCCCTGGAAGCCGGCCGCACGGTGGCGATCTACTCGTTGCCGAAGCTGCTGGCGCGGATCCGCCGCACCTACGACTCCGAGCCGGGCGGCGACTCCTACCTCTCCTTCTTCGAGCGCCTGACCTCGGTCGACCTCCTCCACATCGACGATCTCGGCGCCGAGAAACGGTCCGACTGGGTGCTCGAGCAGCTCTACGCGCTGGTCAACGAGCGTTACGAGGCGGAGCGCTCGATCCTGATCACGACCAACCTTCCCCACCCCGAGCTCGAGGAGCAGATCGGGTCGCGCACGGTCTCGCGGTTGACCCAGATGTGCGACGAGGTCGAGGTCCGCGGCGACGACCGCCGTTACGGGAAGTACGACAAAGCCGCCTAGGCGGACCGACCCCCTCCTACCGCTCCGCAGCCGCCGGGCGCGACCGTCAGAATCCCCCGCGGCATGCCAGGAGTGGTCATAGTCGGCGCCCAGTGGGGCGACGAGGGCAAGGGGAAGGTCGTCGACCTCCTCGCCGAGCGGGCTACCACGATCGTCCGCTTCCAGGGCGGCAACAACGCCGGCCACACGATCGTCCGCGACGGCGAGGAGTTCAAGTTCCACCTGATCCCCTCCGGGATCCTCCACTCGGACAAGGCCTGCGTGATCGGCAACGGCGTCGTCGTCGACCCGCGGGTCCTGCTCGGCGAGATCGACGGCCTCAAAAGGGCGGCGATCAGCGTCAACAACCTCCGCATCTCCGCCAACGCGCACCTGATCATGCCCTACCACGTGCTGCTCGACACGGCCGGGGAGACGAAGCTCGGCAAGCTCTCGATCGGCACCACCCGGCGTGGCATCGGCCCCTGCTACGCAGACAAGGCGCTGCGGCTCGGGATCCGCGTCCAGGACCTGCTCGACGAGAAGATCCTGCGGACCAAGATCCGCGCCGCGCTGGAGCCCAAGCAGCAGGCGCTGCGCGAGCTCTCGGTGCAGCGGCGCAAGCAGTTGAAGGAGGCCGGCGAGGACGCGAAGGCGATCGACGGCGTCGCCGGCGTCCCTGACCCCCGCCTCGACCTGCACGCGATGGTCGAGGAACACATCAACTTCGGCCACCGGCTCGAGCCACACATCGCCGACACCGCCCGCCTCTGCTGGGAGGCGCTGGACCGCGAGGAGACGGTGATCTTCGAGGGCGCGCAGGCGACCCTGCTCGACCTCGACCACGGCACCTATCCCTTCGTCACCTCCTCCAACCCGATTGCCGGCGCGGCGACCGTCGGCGCCGGCGTCGGGCCGAAGGACATCGACGAGGTCTGGGGGATCGCCAAGGCCTACGCGACCCGGGTGGGCGCCGGGCCGTTCCCGACCGAGCTCTTCGACGACGTCGGCGAGCAGATGCTGCAGCGCGGGCACGAGTTCGGGACCACCACCGGTCGGCGGCGGCGCTGCGGCTGGATGGACCTGGTCGCCCTCCGCTACGCCGTCCGCCTCAACAGCATGGACGCGCTGGCGATCACCAAGCTCGACGTTCTCAGCGGCATCGGGCCGCTGCGCGCAGCCGTTCGCTACCGCTCCAAGGAAGGGGCGGTGCTGGACACCTTCCCCTACCACCAGTCGATCCTCCACTCGGCGACGCCGGAGTACGAGGAGCTGCCCGGCTTCGATCTCGACCTGACCGCCTGCCGCGACGCCGCCGACCTGCCGCGGGAGGCGCGCGACTACCTCGGCTTCATCGCGGATTTCGTCGGCGTTCCCGTCAAGCTGGTCGGCGTCGGGCCGGATCGCGAGCAGGTCATCTGGCTCGATTCCTGACGCCCGGCGCGCCCTATCTCATTGGAAGAGAAACACCCACCGGTACCCCAACTCCTCTACAGTCTGGGAAGTGCCTTCCGCTAGACGCTCCGCCAAGCTGAACGAGCGGCTGCCCCGGGGAAGACACGGTTTGCCGAGGGAGGCGGTGACCGAGTCCCAGCGCAACCGCATCCACCAGGCGATGATCGAGGTCGTCTCCGAGCGCGGCTATCCGGAGACGCGGGTGGTAGACGTGATCGGCGTCGCCGGGGTCTCCCGCAAGACCTTCTACGAACTGTTCGAGAGCAAGGAGGACTGCTTTCTCGCCGCCTACGACGTGCTGCTCGAGAACATTTTCGGCGAGGCGGCCAACGCCTTCGAATCGAAACCTGGCTCGCCCTGGGCCGAGCGCATGGCGGCTGCCCTCGGAACCCTGCTCGCGCACCTCGCCGCGCATCCCGAGGAGGCGCGCTTCGCGATTGTCGAGGTCCTCGCGGCGGGTCCCAAAGCGCTTGCCCGTCGCGACGCGGCGCTGCGGCAGTTCACCGGCTTTCTCGAGTCCGGGCGCTCTGAGACCTCGGTCGAACTGCCGGGAATCACCGCGATCGCGGTCGCCGGCGGCATCAACGAGCTGCTCTACAGCGAGATCCTCCACGGCGCCGCCGCCCAGCTTCCCAGCCGCCTTCCCGACCTGATGTTCTGGGTCACCCTCCCCTATCTGGGGGCGGAGGGCGCCACGGAGGAGCGGGAGCGCGTCCGCCGCGCCAAGCTGCATTCCTGACCGCACCGTCCCGGCCGCTCCATTTGGCAACTGGACGGGTTTACGAATAGGGCGGGGGTGGTAGGTTGACCCGCTGGAGAGATTTTAAATCGAGTTCCGACGGCATCGGACCCAGGACGGGCAGGCCGCAAAGGAGAGATATAGGGATATGCGCAAGTACTTGATGTTGACGATGGCCATCGCGGCGCTGATAGCCGTCAGCGTGGCCGGCATCGCCACCGGTGCCAACAAACCGGTGACTGTCGAAGCCGGCAATCTCGTATTCACCTTCAACGGTGGATTCAGCCCGACCAAGCTGCCGAAGAAGAAGCTGGCCCCGATCACCCTCACCGCCTCGGGCAAAATCTCGACCAAGGACGGGAGCCACCCGCCGGCGCTGAAAGAAACGATCGTCGAAACCGACAAGAACGGCGCGATCAACGTCAAGGGAATCCCCGTCTGCAAGTCAGGGCAGCTGCAGTCCCGCGACACGAAGGCGGCTGAAAAGGCCTGCGGCAAGTCGATCATCGGCACCGGTAACACGACCGTCGAGGTCCAGTTCCCGGAACAGAACCCGATCAAAGTCAAAAGTAAGTTGCTGGTCATCAACGGTGGCTTCAGCGGCGGCACGACCACCCTCTACATCCACGCCT
Source organism: Solirubrobacterales bacterium (assembly GCA_035264245.1). GTDB lineage: Bacteria > Actinomycetota > Thermoleophilia > Solirubrobacterales > 70-9 > VAYN01. The sequence continues at coordinate 4,126 of DATFQO010000112.1, read as the reverse complement.
ACTTCTCGGCGCCGGTGACCGGGGCGATCGTGACCACCCTGAAAATCAAGAAAGTCCACAACGGCCGCTACGGTCTGAAAACGGTCGCCACGATTCCTAAAATCGCCGGCGGCAGCGGCTCCGTGGAAACCTTCGACCTGAAGATCAACAAGAAGGGCGTCCTCACGGCGAAATGCCCGGACGGCAAGCTCCAGGCGAAGGCGACCGCCGTCTTCTCCGATGGCACCAAGGCTTCGGCCGGCATCATCCGGACCTGCACCGGAACCTGAGGAACCTGGCTGGGGATTCCCCCGGCCAGGCAGGATTTAGGAAAGGGCGGCCTCCGGGCCGCCCTTTCTCGTGCCCGAAGCCGGCGCGACCCGGTTGCGCATCGCGGAACCGCGTAGTACAAAGTGGCGTACTCGAGTAAACCCAGTTGTCTAGATTGGCGGCGATTGTCTTGGGGAATGACAGCCTGCCGGCTGCGGTGCAAAGCGCGAAGGAAAAGGATCTGCGGCCCCTGCTGGAGGAGAGCGCGGAGCGTCTAGACCTCGATGACCAGCAGCTGACGGAGATGGACAGCTACCTTCACGCGGCCTGGTTCTTCGGCATCCGCATGGGTCACGCGGTGATGGTCGAGACGAAGACTGGCGAGACGGACCCCACCCCGGTGATCCACGGCATGCAGGACGAGTTCCAGGACTTGATGGAAGGCTGCGCCGAGGCGTTGAACACGACCGTCAGCGCGAGGGTCCTGGCCTGGGACTACCTAGGCCGTGCCTGGGTCGCCGGCGCCAAATTCTGGGAAGTGGAGATAGCCGCCCGCCTGATCGAATTCCAGACGGGCGGCTTCGAGGAGGCGCTGCGCCGGCTCGAGGACTGACCGAGCCGGCGCTGTGCCTCAGACTACGCAGTCTTTAAGACCGTATTTCTGGACCATCGCGTTGACGTCGAAGAACTGCCGGGTTGAATGAAGTCCAACAAGCGGGTTGGCTTCCACGTCGGCCTGTGCTTCTTCCATCGCCTTGATGATCGCCGCGATCTCCTGCTCGTCCCCCGAGGGTGCTTCCAGCTCCTCGAGACCGGCGATCGTCTTTTCGTAAGGGGTGATGAAGACGCCCAAGACGAGTTCTTCCCGTTCCTTCTTAGACAGGACCTTCCCCGGCTTCAGCTTTGCTTCGGCGGCCTGATAGCCCTTCCCACGTTCTTCCGTTCCTTTTTTGCAAATCGCGTTTCCCTGCGCGAGATACTGGTCTCGCGTCAGCGAAGCCGTTGCCTCATCGCTGCTGTCTCCACAGCCAAACGCGGCAAGGGACATCGCCGCGATCAGCCCGCAGATTGCCAGTAGAGCACCTTTGTTCACGCCTTCCCTCCCATACAGGAATTCTTGATTAAGACGCATAGTCTAGCCCAAAGGTTCTGGAAACGCACAAAAAACCGGAGGCCGCCAAAAGGCGGCCTCCGTAAATGCGTAACTAGCTGAGTGAGGCGCTTAGGCGGTAGGTGCGGTAACGGCCCAAGTGCCCAAAACGAGCGGAATCGGTTCCGGAGCTTTGGCCAGGAACACTAAGCTGTCGCCCCAAGAAGTCAGGTTGAAGGACGAGTAGCCCTGGTTGAATTTGAATTCCTGGTTGACAGCGATATTTACGTAAATGCAGAGGAAGCCCGGCTCGGCTTCAGGTGCCGCCGCGGAGCCTGGGCAATTCGTTTCCATCGCTTCGTTTTCGTCTTCGCAGGCTTCCTGTTCGGCGCCGGTCAGGGCAGAGCAGTCTTTTTCGACCGCGTAGACAAGCGTCGGTTTGCCGCCCCCGGGATATTCCATCAGCCAAGAAATGTCTGCGGTAGTGAACCCCTCTTCACTGCTCGCACCGATGCTCCACGCGCCGCGGAGGGTGGTGCCGGGTTCCATGACTTCGGTGAAGCCGCCGTCTTTGCCGTTGCAAACATATTTTTTCGCGGATGAGCCTTCGACAGCAACATTGACCCCACCGGCGGTGCAGTTGGCTCCTGAGGGCTCGCTGTTGACGACAATGCTTTTCCCGTTGGTGCCGTTGGTCCCGTTCGTCCCGTTCGTCCCGCTAGTCCCGTCCTTGCCAGCCGCCCCGGCAGGGCCGGCGGGTCCTACCGGACCAATCGGGCCAGCGGGACCAGGCTTGCCAGCGTATTTTTTGGCAATCTTCTTGACCTGTTTTTCCTGCGACTTGGTAAGGCCGCCAGCGGCGAAGGCCGCTCCGGTGAGGGCGGCGACAAGCGCCACGACCGCCACGACCAGGCCGGCCGTGCCGAGCTTGTTATGCATTCGAGAGAGCATCTTTCCTCCCCTATTCGTTGACAATGATGGCTCCAACATTCGAGATCTGACCGCGGAGAATGGGCGGGCAAGTCAGGCAAGTCAGATTTGCTCGAGTCTCCCTCACGTGTCCCCCTCCGGTCCCTTTGCCATGAGCAGGCGCGTCCCTGGCACGCCAACTGCATGAACTTAAAGTACGCCCTCAACCATGTCAAGGAACCCGCTTGGTGGCAGGGATCGCCCAATGCCAAGTGCTCTACTATCCTTGAGTGATGAGCTCCCGAACCGAGACCCCGAAGTTGGTCACGCTCGGCCCGGCTGGGACCTGTCACGAGCGGGCGGTCGCTCGCTACATGCGATTCCAGGAGATCAGCGACTACGAGGTCGAGTTCATCAGCGACTTCATGGTTGGGCTCGAGCGGATCCGCGGCAGGGAGAACGCGTTCCTGATCCAGTGCAGCGCCCATCCCAGAGTCCACGAAGTAACTGAGCGCTATTGGCGAGAGGTCTTCGTCATCGACACCTTCATCTTCCCGACCAAGCACTTGGTCGTGCTGACTCGCAAAGAGGTCGAGCAACCGCGGTCGCTGGGGATAGTTCCCGCGACGAAGGGATACGTTGATCTCTCCCAGTGGGACGAGATCATCGACGTTGTTTCGAAGCCGGTCGTCGGCGAGGAGCTGCTAGCCGGCCGCTACGACTCCGGCCTGACTCACATGGAGCACTTCGAGGAGCACCGGGACGAGCTGCGCCTAGATTTGGACATCGGAGAAATTGACACGACGTGGATCGTCTACGGGACGCGAAAGCGTTTCGAGGGAGAGGTAATCGGGATTAGATCCGCTGAGCTCTTCGGATTCTCCCCCTACCACCAAGCTGCGACCGCCAAATAGGCGCCGCAGAGGCGTGGTTTTGCTGTCGAGTGTCGCAGTGGCGCCGGTGACGATGCTGCTTGTCAGAATGATCTTGCTGTGCGTTTTTCGGTGCTCGCGACCTGATGGATTACCGACCATTTCGGTGCCGAAGTGACAGCCATAGTGGTCGCGAGCGCGCAGGAGCGCCTGGTTTCTACCTGTCCTTGCGTCGGGATCGGAAAGCAGGCAGCAGCAGAGTACGGCCGCCTCTCGGCGGCCGTATCAATTCCATGCGACTACGGGAGTCGCGTTATGCGCGTCGGTTCGTGAACCTCACGAATCGATATGCAGGGTGGTCGGTAGATTGCCCGCGGTGGCCTCGAGTTCATAGCTGCCTGTCCAGGCAGCTGCGGTACCACAGAAGAAGCCGCTCGAGCCACCCGTCCGGGGAATCGTTGCGGAGATATCGAGTGTTGACTTGCCTCCGGCCGGTGTACTTGTGAACCCGCCAATGTCAGTGGCATTGGTTTTATAGATGCAGTGCAGTGTCGTGCTGTGCTGGAAGGTTGTCACTTCCGTACCGGTTGATGTAAGTGTGCCGTTCGAGGTGCCGGCGATGTTGTGAATTTCCAGCGCCCCTTTTAGGAGGGTCGTCACTGTCCAGGTGTTTGTGCAGTTGAACCAAGTCAGAGAGGTGATGGGACCGCTGGCTGTGACGCCGGCGCCGTGTTTGATGATTTCACCTTCGACTGTGCTGTTGCATTCGATTGTCAGGCCGAGGCCGGAGGTGTCGTGCAGGATCGCGTGGCCCTCGGTCACAGCGGCCAGCTTTCCTGTGTAAATGGCGCCGCTTTTTGTGACCGTCGTCGCCGAGGCGCTGGCGGCGAAGGCGAAGAGAGCGGTCGCGGCGAGAGCGAGCAGCCCGAGCATCTTTACGTACTTCATCTGATCCTCCTCGATAGGCGCAGTAGCGCGGGGGTTTACCCCGTACTACACCCTCGAG
>DATFQO010000111.1:0-12258 GCA_035264245.1 Solirubrobacterales bacterium | reverse complement strand
TCGACCAGATCGAGGCCCACATCAAGGAGAGCAACACGATCGTCGGCGCCCCCGGCCTCAAGGACGAGCACCTGCCGATCTTCGACGTCGCGGTCGGCGAGCGGGCGATCACCCACACCGGCCACATCGACATGATGGCGGCGACCCAGCCGTTCCTCTCCGGGGCGATCTCGAAGACGGTGAACATGCCGCAGTCGGCCACCGTCGAGGACATCGCCGACGCCTACACCCGCGGCTGGAAGGGCGGCCTCAAGGCGCTGGCGATCTACCGCGACGGCTCGAAGACGGCCCAGGCGCTGCGCACCGACGCTCAGGAGGAAGAGGAGGCCGGGACCGAGGTGGAGATGGCGCAGCCGGTGCGCAAGAAGATGCCGCGCGAGCGCGAATCGATCACCCACAAGTTCTCGATCGGCGGCCACGAGGGCTACATCACCGCCGGCAAATACGAGGACGGGTCGGTCGGCGAGATCTTCCTCACCGACATCGGCAAGGAGGGCTCGACGATGCGCGGGCTGCTCAACGCCTTCGCGACGGCGATCTCTCTCGGCCTCCAGTACGGGGTGCCGCTGGAAACCTTCGTGCGCAAGTTCAGCTACATGCGCTTCGAGCCGGAGGGGATGACGCAGAACCCCGAGATCCCGTTCGCCAAATCGATGCCGGACTACATCATGCGCTGGCTCGGCAGCCGCTTCATCGACGACACCGAGGTGCTCGAGGACCTCGGGATCATGACCCAGGAGGTGCGCAACAAAAAGGAAGCCGAGACCGCACAGCTGGGTCTCGGCGTCGCGACCGACACCGCCGGCCCGGCCAACGGCAACGGCCACTCCAACGGCGGTAACGGCGAGGCCAAGTCCAGCGCCCCGGTCCCGGCCGCCTCGGCGATGACCGAAACCCCCCCAGTCCGCCCGGCGAAGATGCAGGGCCTCGAGCTCGGTCCGGCCTGCGAGCAGTGCGGCGGCATGATGCAGCGGACGGGGTCCTGCTACACGTGTTCTTCCTGCGGCAACAACACCGGCTGCGGTTGAGCTAGAGCTCCACGCCCCGCGCCGCCAGCCACTCGGCGAGCGGCTCGGGAGTGTCGCCTTTGAAGACGAGGCGGCTGCCCTCGCGGAGGACGTGGTCGCCGTTGTCGGCCTGGCTCGGGTTGGTGGCCAGCCAGACGGCGGCCGCCGCGGCCGCGAGGGCGGCGGGGTCGTCACCCTCGGGGTCGATGCCGCGGACGGTGCTGAGCAGCTCGCCCTGCAGGTCCTCGGCGGCGGTGGCCGGGCGGTCGTCGTCCTCGAAGCTCTCGAAGAAGCCGAGGACGGCGGTGTCGGTCCCCTCCGGGTCGCAGATCGCCGTCGCCTCACGCACGATCTCGGAAATGGTGGGAATGGTCTCGCGGCTGCCGGGCTTCATTGAGCAGATCCATACCCGGCAGTGGAGAAACGGGAAACCCGTCAGCTCAAGATGACTTCTGCGTCATGTCTTGGCGTCTCCGTGATCGCGCGCCGGTAGTTGCGCTCGGAGGCGGGGTTTGCCGGTTCGATCTGGCGCAGGCGGACGAGCTCGCGGAGGACGACGGCCATCTCGAACTGGGCGAAGGCGGCGCCGAGGCAGCGGCGGACGCCGCCGCCGAAGGGGATCCAGGTGTAGGTGCCGGGCGGGTTGTCGATGAAGCGCTCGGGCAGGAACCGGTCCGGGTCCGGGTAGATGCTGGGGTCGCGGTGGATCAGGTGGATGCATGGAGTGACGCCAGCGCCCGCCGGCAGCTCGTAGCCGCCGAGCTCGACCGCCTCGGTCAGTTTGCGGACGACGATCACGATCACCGGCCGCAGTCGCAGCGTCTCCTGGATCGTCGCGGTCAGGTACTCCTCTTCGCCGTCGAGGACCTCGGCCCGCAGCCGCTCCAGCTTCTCGGGGTGGCGGGTCAGCCGCTCCATCGCCCACGAGAGCGCGGTCGCGGTCGTCTCGTGGCCGGCGACCAGCAGGGTGAGGAGCTCGTCGCGGATCTCGGCGTCGCTCATCGGGCTGCCGTCCTCGTGGCGGGCCTGGAGCATCAGCGAGAGGACGTCGTCGCGCTCGGCCAGGTCCTCGGCGTCGCGGCGCTCGCCGATCTCACGCCCGATCAGCGCGTCGACCCGTGCCACCCGGCGGCGGAAGGCCGGGATCATGTTGACCCGGTCGGGGCCGACCATCAGCACCGGCAGCAGCACGCGCGGGTTGGTGGTCAGGTCGAGGAAGTCCCGCAGGGCCTCGCGCAGCGGCTCCATGCGCTCGCCGTCGTGGACGCCGAAGACGGTCTCGATGATGATCTCGAGCGTGATCGCCTGCATCCGCGGCCGCAGCTTGTAGGGGACGCCGGTCGGCCAGCTCTCGATCTCGCGGGCGGCGATCTCGGTCATCTTCTCGCCATAGGCCTGCATCCGCTCGCCGTGGAAGGGCGGCAGCAGCAGCTTGCGCTGGCTCATGTGCGGCTTCTCGTCTAGGACGAGGACGCTGTTGTCGCCGAGGATCGGGCGCAGGATCTGGTTGCCCTCGCCGGCGTGGAAGACCTTCGGATCGCCGGTGAAGACCTGTTTGACCAACTCCGGGTCGGCGAGCACGACCCAGTCGCCTTCGTAGGCGATCTTGATCGAGAACATCGGGCCGAAGCGGGCGCGTCCCTGCTCGAGGAACCACTGCGCCTGGCGCGACCAGATCGCGGTCTGCAGCGCCCGCGGCATCCGCGGCCCCGGCGGCAAGCCCCGCACCGGACTCGGCCCGTGACCGTTGACGAACGTCCGCGCTTTGGCCGCCGCCTCCACGACCTCCACCCTACGCCCGGGCTTTCGCGCCGGTGTGTGACATCCGCACTCCTTGCCGGCTACTCGTACTGCAGCGACTGCAGCACGTCGAGGCGCGAGGCGCGGCGGGCCGGGAGGATCGCGGCAAGGACGCCTGCCAGAGCGGCGGCGATCAGCAGCACGACCAGCGATCCGATGGGATAGGAGAGCGTGAAGCCTTCGTCCTTCAGCGGCTGGGCGATCAGCGTCGCGAAGATCAACCCCAGGATCAAGCCGAGGATGCCGCCGATCAGCGCCGTGATCACCGCCTCGTAGCGGATCATCGTCCGCACCTGGCGGCGCGACATCCCGATCGCTCGCAGCATCCCCAGCTCGCGCGTGCGTTCGTGGATCGAGAGCGCCAGGGTGTTGGCGATTCCGAACAGAGAGATCAGGACGGCGAAGGCGAGCAGCGCGTAGACGAGACTGACCAGACCGTTGATCTGCTCTTCGCGGCTTTCCTTCAGTTCCTGCTGGTTGAGGACTTCGGCGACTGGAAAGGCGGCTTCGACGCCGGTGGTCAGGAGCGCCTGCACTCGCCCGGCGTTCACCCCCTCTTCGAGCTTGACGAAATCGGTCAGGTCCTGGGTCTGACGGAAGTCGCGCGCCATCACCCGCTGGGTGACCAGGACGTTGCCGAGCACACCGAGCTTGGAGTCGAATTCGCCGGCGACGCGGAAGATCGGACGCGCCCGGGCCTGGGTCAGGAGCTGAAAGCGGTCGCCGAGGGTGAGGTCATGCGAGCTGGCGAAGTCGTCGGAGACGATCGCCTTGTCGTCGCCGAGGTTGAGCAACGTCTCCGGCCCTCCCTGCTTCCATTCGATGTTGACCGTCTCGCCGATGTCGGAGGTGGGGGCGTTGACCCGCGTCTTCGCCCCAGGCTGTCCCCCTTCGAGCACCTTCGCTTCAGCGCCGCGGATCGTCGCCACCAGCTCGACTCCAGGCACCCGCGCGGCCGCCCTCGCCGTCGCGTTCGGGATCGGCGAGAAGCCGTCGGTGTTCTGGATCACCAGCCCGCCGGCGAAGTTTTCGTCGACCACCTGGGCGACCGTGCTCTTCAGCCCAGCGGCGAAGACGGTGACGAAGGCGACCAGGGTGACGCCGATCATCAGCGCCGCCGCGGTGACCGCGGTCCGGCTCGGGTTGCGCTGTGCGTTCTCCCGGGCGAGCCGGCCGGTCAGGCGTCGCAACCGCTCCAGCGGCCAGCCGGCGACGGAGGCGAGCGGCGGCACCAGGCGCGGGCTGAACAGCGAGACGGCCAAGACGACGGCGACGGCCCCGCCTCCCATCAGGCCGGCGCGGGCTCCGGCGCTGCCGCTGCCGAAGAGGCCGAGCAGCACCGCCCCGAGACCGGCGGCACCGAGCAGGATCGAGAGCGCGAGGTAGACCAGGCGACGGCGGCGGGTCGGCACCGGCTGGAAGGAGTGCAGGGCGGCGATCGGGGGGACGCGGGTCGAGCGCAGAGCCGGCACCAGCGAGGAGACGAGGGTGACCATCACCCCGACCAGCAGGGCGACGATCACCGTGCGGGACTCCAGCACCAGGCTGGTCGTCGGCAGGTCGATCCCGAAGGCTTCGAAGAGCGCGTTGATCGCCTTGGCGATCAGGAATCCGCCGCCGATCCCGAGCGCCGCTCCGAGCAGACCGATCGCAAGCGCCTCGACCATCACCGTGGTGAGGATCTGTCCTCGTGAGGCGCCGAGGGTCCGCAGCATCCCGAACTCGCTGACCCGCTGGGCGACGGTGATCGAGAAGGTGTTGAAGATCAGGAAGGAGCCCACGAAGACGGCGATGAAGCCGAAGACGAGGAGGAAGATGCGCAGGAAGCCGAGCCCTTCGCGGATCTCCTCCGAGGCGCGGTCGGCGTTTTCCTGGGCGGTCTCGACCCGCACCCCGGCCGGCGTCCTTCTCGCGATCCGGCGCTTCAGCGCCTCGGCTGAGACCCCCTCGTCGGCGGCAACCGAGATCTGGTCGAAACGGCCACGCTTATGGGTCAGACGCTGCGCAACTGGCAGCGTCACCTGAGCGATCGAGGCACCGCCGAAGGAGGCGCTGCCGAGCTGGGTCAGGCCGACCAGGCGGAACGTCTCCAGGTTTCCCTGCCCGATCAGCTTGATCTTTTCGCCGATCTCCAGGTCGGCGGCGTCGGCTGCCGCCTTGTCGAGCGAGGCTTCGGTCGGTCCGCGCGGCTGGTGCCCCACGACGTAGTTGAGCGACTCGAGCTGGCCTCGCAAGGTCGAGGAGATGAACTTCGGCGCGAATTTGTTGCCGATCTTTTCGTTCTTCGCGTTGAAGAAGGCACCGGGGGTGAAGATCGCGCCGGCGGCTTCGCGCACGCCCGGCGTCCGCACCACCCGCGGCAGCAGCGAGGCGCTGATCGTCGGGATTTCCCCGCTTTCCTGCTCGACCGGGTTCTCGGCGCTGACGACGACGCTGGTCCCCTTCAGCGACTCGCTGAAGATTTCGTCGAAGGCGGCGAAGATCGTGTCGGTAAGGACGAGGGAGCCGGCGACGAAGGCGACGCCGAGGAAGACGGCGAAGGTCGTCAGCAGGGCCCGGACCTTGCGAGCCCAGAGGCTCTTGAGGCCGAGGCTAGTCAAGCCGCTTCTGCAGCTCGATCACGTCATCGGCCGAGCCGGGAGCGGCGTCGCTGACGATCTTCCCGTCCTGGAGCGTGATCAGCCGGTCGGCGTGGGCGGCGGCGACCGGGTCGTGGGTGACCATCACCACCGTCTGGCCGAACTCGTCGACCGCCTGGCGCAGGAGCGTCATCACGTCCGCGCTGGCCTTCGAGTCGAGGTTGCCGGTCGGCTCGTCGGCGAAGACGACCGCTGGTTTGCTGACCAGGGCGCGGGCGACGGCGACCCGCTGCTGCTGGCCGCCGGAAAGCTCGGCCGGGCGGTGGGTGCGGCGGTCCTCGAGGCCGACGGTCCCGACCAGCTGGTCGACCCAGGCCTCGTCCGGCTTGCGGCCGGCGATCGAGAGCGGCAGGACCAGGTTCTCCTCGGCGGTGAGGACCGGCAGCAGGTTGAAGAACTGGAAGACGAAGCCCAGCTTGTCGCGGCGCAGCTGGGTCAGGTCGCCATCGTCGAGGCCGGTGATGTCGATGCCGTCGAGCTCGACCGTGCCGGAGGTGGGTTTGTCGAGCCCGGCGAGGATGTGCATCAGGGTCGACTTGCCCGAGCCCGATGGGCCCATGATCGCGGTGAAGCGGTCGCGCTCGAAGCTGGTGCTGACGCCGTCGAGCGCATCGACGGCGGTGTCCCCCTCGCCATAGCGGCGGTGGATGTCGGTGGCGACGACGACTGGTCCGTTGGCGCTCACTGATCGGCACGCTACCGATCCGGCAATTCGCAGGACTACTAGGGTGCGGTCGTGGCCCTCGCGGATCGCTTCGACGGACTTCTGGTCGACCTCGACGGCGTCGTCTGGGTCGGCCGGGAGCCGGTGCCGGGCTCGCCGCAGACGCTGCGCGCCCTGATCGAGGCCGGCAAGGGGATCGTCTTCGTCACCAACAATCCCGGCAAGCTGCCGTCCGTCTACGCCGAGCGGCTGGGCGAGCTGGGGGTCGAGGTAGGGGCCGAGCGGATCGTCACCGCCGGTGTCGCGGTGGCACGCCTCGCCGGCGAGGCGGCGAGCGGCGGCGGCGTCTTCGTGATCGGCGGTGCTCCGCTGAAGGAGATGGTCGCGGCGACCGGGGCACGGCTGCTCGACGGCGAAGCGGCGTGGGAGGCGAAGGCCGTGGTCGTCTCCGGCCACCGCGGCTTCGACTACGAGGAGCTGGTGATCGCGAAGCGGGCGCTCGAACGCGGCGCCGCCCTGTTCGCCACCAGCCACGACCCGACGATGCCCTACCCCGGCGGCGAGCTGCCCGGCACCGGGGCGGTGCTGGCGGCGGTCGAGACCGCATCCGGGCGGCGGGCCGAGATCGCCGGCAAGCCCGAGCGGCACCTGTTCGAGACGGCGCGCGAGGCGTTGCGTGGTTCCTTTTGCACGGATGGCGTGCAAAAGGAACCACGCGATGCGCGGGTGGCGATGGTCGGCGACCGGGTCTCCTCCGACATCGCCGGCGGAAAGGCGGCCGGGTTGGAGACTGTCCTCGTCCTCAGCGGTACGACGACCCGCGAGCAGGCCGAGGCGGCGGACCCGGCCCCCGACTTCGTGCTCGAGGACCTCAGCGGCCTGCTGGCGTGAGCGCGACCGCGGCCGCAGACCAAGGGACCGCCCAGCGGCCGGGGCTCAGCTTCGCCGGGGTCTTCGCGGTCACCTTCTGCGGCCTCGTCGGCGTCGGTTCGGTGCTGCCGGTCCTGCCGCGCTACATCCACGGCCCCCTCGGCGCCGGCGACGTCGCGGTCGGGGTCGTGATCGGCGCCTACGCCGTGACCGGTCTGCTGCTGCGGCCGATCGCCGGTCGCTTCGCCGACACCCGCGGCCGCAAGCCGACGGTGCTGGTCGGCGCGATGCTGGTCGCGCTCAGCGGGCTGCTCTACCTGCCGGCCCTGGGGATCGCCGGCCTGATCGTCGCCCGCCTCATCCTCGGCGCCGGCGAGGGCGCCGTCTACACCGCCGGCTCGGCCTGGATCGTCGACCTCGCGCCGGAAGAACGGCGCGGCCGGGTGCTCGGGCTCTACGGGCTCGCCGTCTGGGGCGGGCTCAGCGTCGGGCCGCTGCTCGGCGAGGTGCTGCTCGACGCCGGCGGCTACGACCTGGTCTGGATCGTCGCCGCTGTCCTGCCGGTGCTCGGCCCCCTGATCGCACTTGCCGCCCGCGACCCCTTCGTCCCCCTCGCCCACGCCGAGCCCCACCCGCTGATCGCGCCGGAGGCGGTCGGGCCTGGATTCGCGGTCGGCCTCGCCTCGTTCGGCTACGCGGCGGTCGCGACCTTCATCGTCCTGCACCTCGAATCGCGCGGGGTCGGTCACGGCGCCACGGTGTTCGCCGCCTTCGCGGCGATGATCGTCCTCACCCGGCTGGTCTTCGGCGACCTGCCCGACCGCATGGGCGCGGCGCCGGTGGCGATCGCGGCGACGATCGGCGAGGCCTTCGGGCTGCTGCTGATCGCGGTCGCCCACAGCCTGCCGGTCGCTCTCCTCGGCGGTGTCGCGATGGGCGCCGCCTTTGCCCTGCTCAATCCCTCGCTGATGCTGATCGCGCTGGGGCGCGTCTCGCAGCAGGCGCGCGGCGCGGCGATGGGCACCTATACCGCCTTCTTCGACGCCGGGGTCGGAATCGGGGCGCCGGTCGCCGGCGTCGTCGCCGCGCTGACCAGCTACGAGGGCGCGTTCATCTTCGCCGCCGTCGTCTGCCTCGCCTCGGCGCTGCTGATCCTCGCCCGGCTGCACCCGGAGAGGGCAGAGCCCCCTACCGTTCGCTGATCAGCAGGGTCTGCAGGGCGCGGCCGACCCGCCCGTTGCCGTCGAAGAGGGTCGACTCGGCGGTCCCCACTCCCTTCGGCCGCGGCAGCGTCGCGGCGTCGACTCCGATCCACTCGCCCTTCGGCATCCGCTCGAGGTGGACGGTGAGATCGACGTTGATGAAGAGGAAGCGGCGGAAGTCGAGCGCGGCGCTGATCCCGTTGCCGACATCGGCGGCGACGAGCGTGCGCTGCAGCGGCGTCGGCTCCTCCCCGGCCACCAGCGGCTGGCGCATCCGCAGCCAGGCGGTCGCCGGCCCGGGCTCGAGAAAGCCACCGGCGACGAAGCGAACCTCCATCGCCGAGTGGTAGCCGTGCTCCTGGTCGGTCGGGAAGAAGTCGGAGGCGGTCCCCTCCTCCGGCGGCGCCGGCGGCTGGCTGGCGACCAGCGCCTCTCCCGGCAGGTCGAGCCTGGCGGTGCGGATCCGCCATCCTCGCGCCCGCATCAGCACCTCGCCGGCGGCGTCGCTGAGGTCGGCCTCGACCATCTGTACCCGGCGGCCGGGGCGGGCGACCCGCGCCTGCACCCGCACGGGGGCGATCGGCACCGAGCGGAGGATCTCGAAGGTGACGCGGCCGACCTGGAACTCGCCGGTCTCGGGCAGTTGCTCGATCGCCCAGCCGAGCAGCGCGGCGGGCGGACCCGCGTGCTGGGCGCCGGGATCCCAGGGGCCCCGCGTCAGCTCGGTCGCCTGAAAGAGATCCCCGTCCCGCTCGTAGAAGGCGTCAAGCACGCCCGCATCCTAGGGGTGTCTGAGCTTGACCCCCACTAGCGTGGGGAAAACTCAGACACGTCGGTCAGCACTCGCGGCTGCCGAACTCCTGAGTCCAGACGTGGGCGCCGGCGACGCTGCCGAGGGTGCCGATCCGCAAGCCGATGCCGATCTCCTCGTAGGGGCCGAGGATGTTGCGGCGGTGCCCGGCTGAATTCATCCAGAGCCTGAAGATCGTCCGCGGCGTCGCGTAGCTGCCGCTGGCGTAGGCGATGTTCTCGGCCTCGCGGCAACCGCGGTAGCCGACTTGTTCGAACCAATAGGTGAACTCGCGCCCACAGGCCTCATGGCTGAAGTCGTCGCAGCGGAGGATGTCGGCCGACTTGCGGTCCGCCGCCTTGACGAGGTCGGGCGGAGCCGTGAGCGGCGCGAGGCCGTGCCCCGTGCGGGTGCGGTTGACGAGGCAGAGGATCGCCTTCTCCTGCGCCGCGGCGGCGGCTTCGGCGTCGTTCTGCCCCGGACAGCCGGCCGCGCCGGCTGTCGTCGGAGCGAAGACGAGCATCGCCGGCAACCCTGCCGCCACGAGGAAGAAGGCGATCGTGCCCCTGCGCGTCACAGGCTCGTAATACCCGGGGCGTACTCTTTTTCACAGACGCGAAAGGAGAAAGATGGCAACGAAGATCGAGAAGTCCGAGCAGGAGTGGCGTGACCAGCTGACGCCCGAGCAGTACGAGGTGACCCGCAAGGCGGGCACCGAGCGCGCCTTCACCGGCCCCTACGTCGACGAGAAGAGCGAGGGGATGTACCGCTGCGTCTGCTGCGGGACCGAGCTGTTCTCCTCCGACACCAAGTTCGACTCCGGGACCGGCTGGCCCAGCTTCACCGAGCCCGCCAACCTCGAGCACGTCGAGCTGCGGCCCGACAACAGCCTCTTCATGAAGCGGACCGAGGTCGTCTGCAAGCACTGCGACGCCCACCTCGGCCACGTCTTCGACGACGGGCCGGCGGACAAAGGCGGCCAGCGCTACTGCATCAACGGCTGCGCCCTGACCCTGGAGAAGAAGGAGTAGCCAGGTGGCGCGCTTTTAGAGCGCGCCGCCGCCGGCGCCCAGGTAGCTGAACCGCACCGCCAGGGCAACAGCCTCGGTGCGGGTGTCGACCTCGAGCTTGGCGATCGCGTTGCGCACGTGGGTGTGGACCGTGGCCGGGCTCAGCTGCAGGCGGTCGGCGATTTCTTTCACTCGCAGCCCCTCGGCGAGGAGCTCGAGGATCTGGCGCTCGCGCGGCGAGAGCTCGAGCAGCTTCTCGACCTCGGAGGGCTTGCCGCCGGCGAAGTCGCCGCCGAGGAAGGTCCCTCCCCCGGTCACCGCTTTCACGGCTTTGGCGATGTCCTCGGCCGGGGCCGACTTCAGCACGTAGCCGGAGGCGCCGGCCCGCAGCGCCAGCGCGAGCAGGTCCGGCTGCGCGTGGGCGGTGAAGATGATCACCTTCGTCCGCGGCCGGACTTTGAGGACCTCCTTGGTCGCCTCGATTCCGTCCCGCTTCGGCAGCTCGACGTCGATGATCAGGACGTCGGGTTCCAGATCCTTGACGACGCCGACCACATCGCGCCCGTCGCCAGCCTCACCGACGATTTCGACGATGGGGGAGTTGGCCATGCGGGATTTGATCGCATCACGGACGATCTCGTGGTCGTCACAGAGAACCACCCGCTTGGCATCGCGAACGCTCGAGCTCATTCGGCGCCGATTCTTTCAGGCGCTCCGTACGGATGCAAAATATTAGGTAGCGTGAAACTCCCGTCGCGCTCCTGGCGGTTCTCGATCAGGGCGATGATCGTGCGCCCGACGGCGCAGGCGGTGCCGTTCAGGGTGTGGACCGGGCGGGGCGCCTCCCCCTCAGCAGGGCGGTAACGCGCGCCGAGGCGGCGGGCCTGGTAGTCGGTCGTGTTCGAGCACGAGGTCAGCTCGCGATAGCGGCCCTGGCTCGGGATCCAGGCCTCGCAGTCGTACTTCTTCGCCGCCGGGGCGCCGAGGTCGCCGACGGCGACGTTGACGACGCGGTAGGGGATCTCGAGCGCGCCGAGGATCCGCTCCTCGATCGCCAACAGGCGTTCGTGCTCCGCCGCCGAGGCGGCCGGGTCGACGAACGAGAACATCTCGACCTTGTCGAACTGGTGGACGCGGAAGATGCCACGGGTGTCGCGCCCGGCCGCGCCTGCCTCGCGACGGAAGCAGGTCGAGAAGGCGCAGTAGCGGAGGGGCAGGGCGTCGGCGTCGAGGATCTGGTCGGCGTGCAGGCCGGCGAGGGCGACCTCCGAGGTGCCGGTGAGGAAGAGGTCGTCCTTGGGGATCTCATAGATCTGGTCGCGGTCGCCGGGGAGGAAGCCGGTTCCCTCCAGCGCCTCTTCGCGGACCAGGACCGGCGGCACCACCGGCTCGTGCCCCTCGGCCCGGACCGTCTCGATCGCGAAGCGGACCAGGGCCAGCTCGAGCAGGACGAGGTCGCCCTTCAGGTAGGCGAAGCGCGAGCCGGATAGCTTCGCCCCCGCCTCCATGTCGATCAGGTCGAGGTCGGCGCCGATCTCCAGGTGGTCGCGCGGCTCGAAGCCGAAGTCCGGACGATCGCCAACCTCGCGGATGACGACGGCGTCATCCTCGGTCATCCCTTCCGGCGCATCGGGGTCGGGCAGGTTGGGCAGCGAGAGGGCGAGCTCGCCGAGCTTGACGTCGACCCCCTCCAGCTCCTCTTTGCCGGACTCGATCTTCTCCTTCAGGCCCGCAACCGTCGCCATCAGCCGCTCCGCTTCGGCCTCTTCGCCGCTGGCTTTGCGTTCGCCGATCTGCTTGGAGAGGGTCTTGCGCTCGGCCTGGGCGCTCTCCACCTCGGGCAGCAGCTCGCGCCGGCGGGTGTCGAGGGCGAGCAGCTCGTCGACCTGCTCCGCCGCGCCGCGCCGCGCCAACCCGGCCTTGAACCGCTCGGGTTCGGAGCGGATCGCCTTCAGGTCCAGCATGTGAAGCCCCCGCTAGGGGTTGGTCGATCCGCCGGGCCGAGGCGACTCTTCGGCTTCGGAGCCCGCGTACTTGGCGACGAATTTGGCGACCTCGTCGGCCTCTTCGCCGACGACGATGTTCTGGGGCATGATCGCCCCGGAGAAGCCGCCGTTCTGGATCGCGAAGAGCGCGTCGTCGAAGGTCTCGGTCCGCTGGTTCAGGTTCGGGCCCTGGGTCCGCTCGCCGCGGTTGCCGCTGCCCTGGGTGCCGGCGGCGCTGAGCGTGTGGCAGCCGGAGCAGTGGGTCGCGAAGAGGACCGCCCCGTTGTAGTT
>DATFQO010000110.1:0-33512 GCA_035264245.1 Solirubrobacterales bacterium | reverse complement strand
ATCCCGGTCGACGGCCCCTACAAGTCGAACCACTACCGCTACTAGCGACCTCGCCGAGTTTTAGTCTCGGGGGATGGACCCGAGGCTCTGGATCTCCTCCAGCGGCGAGGCGCCGCATTTCGTTGCGCTGACGGCGGAGCGGACCGTGGTCGGGCGCTCGCCCGAGGCCGAGGTAGTGCTCGAGGACGAGGCGGTCTCCTGGAACCACCTCGAGATCGAGCGCCGCGGTGACGTCCTGATGGCGACCGACCTCGACAGCCGCAACGGCACCGCGCTGAACGGCGAGCCGCTGGACCGGCCGCGACGCCTGCGCGACGGCGACACTCTGATCGTCGGCAGCTACCGGTTGGAAGTGAAGACGGGATCCGTGACCCCGGTCGGCGCCACCGTCGCCGCGACTGAGCCTTCGGTGGCGCTGAACGAGGAGGAGCGGGCGGCCGCCGCCGCCCTCGTCGCCCCCTACCGCAACGAGGGCGCCTTCGCCGGCCGCCCCGCCACCCGCGCCGAGATCGCCGCCGAGCTCCACGTCTCCGAGCGCACCGCCCAGCGCCGCCTCGACGCCCTCGCCGCCAAGCTCGACGTCGCCGGTGACGCGGGCCGCGACCGCCCGCGCCAGATCGCCGCCCGAGTGATCGAACTAGGTCT
Source organism: Solirubrobacterales bacterium (assembly GCA_035264245.1). Taxonomy (GTDB): domain Bacteria; phylum Actinomycetota; class Thermoleophilia; order Solirubrobacterales; family 70-9; genus VAYN01. The sequence continues at coordinate 32,867 of DATFQO010000110.1, read as the reverse complement.
CGACCGCCCGCGCTGAGCGCGAGACCGCAAAAACCCTTCCTGAAGAAGGGTTTTTGCGGTCTCGGCGAGATGCCCGCACGGCCGTGACCCCCACCGGGCCATACGTGGCCCGATGGGTGGCGCCGCTGTCATTGGCCGGTACGGCTCCCGGTCCGAGCATTGGTGCATCAAGTCACCGACTGCTCGTGAAAGGAGCAATCCGATGTTCAAGAAGACCCTGATCGCAATGTTCGCGCTGCTCGCCCTAGTGGTCCCGGCAGCGGCCTCGGCGGCGTCCAGCACGGGCGCGGTCGTCTTCTCGAAATCGTCCAAATCCGGGGACGAGCTCGAAGGCGGGCTCTTCGCCGTCAAGGACGGCCGCCTCAACCAGCTGACCGAAGGTCCGACCGACACCGAACCGAACTTCTCGCCCGACGGGCGCACGATCGCCTTCGCCCGCGGCGGCGACATCTACTCGGTCCGGCCCGACGGCTCCGGCCAGCGGCAGCTGTCCAGCGGCCCGGAGATCGATTCGCTGCCGAAGATCGCCCCCAACGGCCGCTACGTCGTCTTCGAGCGGCGCGGGGCGCTTGGCGGCCCGTCCGCCCTCTACTCGGTGGGAGTCATGGGCGGCGGCCAACGGGCGCTGACCAGCAGCGGCGACAACCACGACGCCGCCTTCTCGCCGGACGGGAAATTCATGGTCTTCGTCCGCACCACCCCCGGTGCCGAAGGCGGCAGCGACGACATCTACTCGATCCGCCCGACCGGCGGCGGCCTACGCCGCCTGACCCGGACCGGCGGCGTGGACGAGTTCGCGCCCCGCTTCTTCGCCGGCGGGGTCATCTACAGCCGCGGCGAGAGCACCCCGGGGGCGGCCGCCTACGCCGACATCTACACGATGCGCAGCAACGGCACCAAGGCCAAGCCGCAGGTTCGCGGCGTCGGCTCCGCCTATGTCGAAGACGTCGCGCCGAACGGCAAGACGCTGATCTTCCGCCGCGCTCAGGGCCTCTGGGTCAAGAGGATCGGCCCGGGCAAAGCCCGCAAGCTGAGCAACCTGCCGGACCAGTCGGAGACGAGCTCCGTCTTCTCCTCCGACGGCAAGCGCGTGGCCGCCTTCGTCCAGGTCGAGGACGAACAGCAGCTTGTCTCGATCAACGTCGAAACCGGCCGCGACAGCCAACTCGCCTCCGGTTACAACTTCGACGAAGGCGAAGGCACCGTCCTCGGCCCGGTGATCGACTGGCAGCCGGTGCCGCAGCGCCGCTGACAGCAGACGACCAGTCGGCGTTCCCGTCCCCCATCCGGCTATAACGGCCGGGTGGGGGATTTCTCTATCGGATCGGAGATCGCCGGCTACCGGATCGAAGAGCAGATCGCTCGCGGCGGCATGGGCGTCGTCTACCGGGCCACCCACCTCGGCCTCGACCGCCCGGTGGCGCTGAAGGTGATCGCCCGGGAGCTGGTCGACCGGCCCGGCTTCCGCGAGCGCTTCCTGCGCGAGTCCCGTCTCGCGGCGCGGCTCGAGCACCCCGCGGTGGTCCCGATCTACGACTCGCGCGAGGTCGACGCCGAGCTGATCGTCGCGATGCGGCTGATCAAGGGCGGCGACCTGCGCCGGCTGATCGACCGCGAGGGGCCGCTGCCGCCGCACCGCGCGATCAACCTCCTCGCCCAGGTCGCCGACGCGCTCGACGCCGCCCACGTCGCCGGAGTCGTCCACCGCGACGTCAAGCCGCACAACATCCTCGTCGAAGGCGATCGCGCCTTCCTCTCGGACTTCGGCCTCGCCAAAGCGCTCGACGAAAGCGCCACCAGCAGCGCCTCGGTCGTCGGCACCGCCCAGTACATGTCGCCGGAGCAGTGGCAGGGGCAGGCGATCGGCCCAGCCGCCGACGTCTACTCGCTCGGCTGCGTCCTCTACGAGGCGCTGACCGGGATCCCGCCCTTCCATCGCGCCGAAGCCGAGACCCCGCCGGAGATGCCGCAGGGGGTGGAGGCGGCGATCCGGCGCGCGGTCGCGACCGAGCCCGGTGAGCGCTACGCGAGTGCCGGCGCGCTGATCGCGGCCGCCCGCGCCGCCGAGGGCTCCGAGGTGCGGCCGACCGCGGTCCTCTCGCACGACCCGAGCGAGCGCACCACCGTGCCCGACCGCTCGCGTCGCCTCTTCGGGCTGGCCGGCGGACGGTCGGCGATCTGGCTCGCCGGCGGCACCGCGATCATCGTCGCGGCGATGGTCGCCGCCGTCCTCTTCCTGCTGCTCGGCGACGAGGGGCCTGAAGTCTCAGCGCCGATCGCGATCGGGTCGCCGCCGCTGCGGTTGGACGCCGGCGCGAAGGCGATCTGGGTGACGAGCGAAAGGGACGGCACGCTGACCAAGCTCGACCCGGAAACGGGCGAAGTGCTCGGCAAGCCTCGCCGGCTGGGGGAGGGGGTCTCCGGCGTCGCCGTCGGCCGCAACTGGACCTGGGTGACGAACCCTCGCCGCGGGCTGCTGCTGCGGCTCGACCCGCGCAGCGGCCGCGCCCTGCGTGAAGTCCGGATCCCCGGCGAACCGGGACCGCTCGCGCTTGGCGGCGAGCGGGTCTGGCTTGCCGACCTCGCCGGCAAGGGCGTCAGCGACGTCGCCGCCGAAACGGCCCGGCTCGATCGGGCTGGGCTGCCGCCGCAGGTGCCGGGACTGCGGCTCGCCTGGGGGGCCGACGGCCTCTGGGTCGCGATCGCCGACGCGGGGGTCGTCCGCCGGGTCGACCCCAAGGGCCTCGTCGCCACCGAACCGATCCGCGTCGGCCGCGGCCCGGCGGGAGTCACCGTCGCCGGCGGCTTCGTCTGGGTCGCCAACAGCCGCTCGGGAACGGTCTCGAAAGTCGACCCATCGCTGCGCGCGGTCGTCGACTCGATCGAAGTCGGCGGCCATCCGGGAGGGATCGACGCCGGCACCAGCGCCGTCTGGGTCGCCGACCGCTCCGACGACGCGGTCCGCAAGATCGACCTCGAGAGCGGCGAGGTCGAGGGCGCCCCGATCGAGGTCGGTCCCGAACCGGGCGCCGTCGCGGTCGGCGGCGACGCGGTTTGGGTCGCAAATAACGGAGACGGCACCGTCACCCGGATCGAGCCCTGAGAACCGCGGGCTAAGCAACGAGGCCAAATCTCTAGGATCGGGACCAATGACCCAGGACATCGATCAGCTCGCCATAAACACGATCCGCACCCTCTCGATGGACGCCGTCCAGAAGGCGAACTCCGGGCACCCGGGGACGCCGATGTCACTGGCCCCGGTCGCCTACGAGCTCTGGCAGAACCACCTCCGCTACGACCCGGCGAACCCGGTCTGGCCGAACCGCGACCGCTTCGTGCTCTCGGCCGGGCACGCCTCGATGCTCCTGTATTCGATGATCCACCTCGCCGGCGTCCGCAAGGTCGACGAGGACTACAACGTCACCGACGAGCCCGCCTGCTCGCTGGAGGAGATCGAAAACTTCCGCCAGCTGCACTCGCGCACCCCGGGCCACCCGGAGTACCGCTGGACGACGGGCGTCGAGACGACCACCGGCCCGCTCGGCCAGGGCGTCGGCGCCTCGACCGGGATGGCGATGGCATCGAAGTGGCTCGGCGCGACCCACGGCCCCGAGCTCTTCGACTTCGACGTCTACGCGCTGGCCGGCGACGGCTGCCTGCAGGAGGGGATCTCGCACGAAGCCGCCTCGCTCGCCGGGCACCTGAAGCTCGACAACCTCTGCTGGATCTTCGACAACAACCACATCTCGATCGACGGTGACACGGCGCTGGCCTTCTCCGACGACGTGCTCAGCCGCTTCGAGGGCTATGGCTGGAACGTGCTGCGGGTCGGCGACGCCAACGACACGGGTCTGCTGAGCAGAGCCTTCGACGAGTTCAAGGCCGAGATCGGGCGCCCGACCCTGATCGTCGTCGACAGCCACATCGGCTGGGGCTCGCCGAACAAGCAGGACACCGAGTCCGCCCACGGCGAACCGCTCGGCGACGAGGAGATCGAACTGACCAAGGAGGCCTACGGCTGGCCGAAGGACGCCAAGTTCCTGGTGCCCGACGGCGTCCGCGAGCGCTTCGACGAGGTGATCGGCAAGCGCGGCGCCGAGGCACACTCCGCCTGGGTCGACAAGTTCGACGCCTACAGGGGCGAGAAGCCGGAGAAGGCAGCCGAGCTGGAGATGATGCAGCGCCGAGCCCTGCCCGACGGCTGGGACGCCGACCTGCCGAGCTTCGAGGCCGACGAAGAGAAGGGCCTCGCGACCCGCAAGGCCTCGAACAAGGTCCAGAACGCGATCGCCGCCAAGGTGCCTTGGCTGATCGCCGGCTCCTGCGACCTGACCGACTCGACCTCGGTCCGGCTCGGCGACGCCGACCAATACGAGCCCGGCAGCTACGACGGGCGCCAGGTCCACTTCGGGATCCGCGAACACGCCGCCGCCGCGGCCTGCAGCGGGATGTCAACCGCCAAGCTGCGGCCGCTCTGGTCGACCTACCTCACCTTCTCCGACTACGGCCGCGCCGCGATCCGCCTCTCGGCCCAGATGGAGCTGCCGGTCGTCCACCTCTTCACCCACGACTCGATCGGCCTCGGCGAGGACGGCCCCACCCACCAGCCGGTCGAGCAGCTCGCCGGCCTGCGGGCGATGCCGCAGCTCGACGTGATCCGCCCCGCCGACGCGAACGAGGTCGTCGAGGCCTGGAAGATCGCGCTCGACCGCAGCCACTGCCCTATCGCGATGGTGATGACCCGGCAGAACGTGCCGGTCTTCGACCGCTCCAGGTACGCCTCGGCCGAGGGCGTCCAGCGCGGCGGCTACGTCCTCGCCGACGCCGAGGACAACGATCCCGAGCTGATCCTGATCGCCACCGGCAGCGAGGTCCAGCTCGCCCTCGGCGCCCACGAGCGCCTCCGGGCGGACGGGATCGCCAGCCGCGTCGTCAGCCTTCCCTGCTGGGAGATCTTCGAAAAGCAGGATCAGTCCTACCGCGACCAGGTCCTGCCCCCGGACGTCACCGCCCGCCTCGCGATCGAGGAGGCTTCGACCCTCGGTTGGGAGCGCTGGACGGGAAGCGAGGGTGCCATCATGGGGATGACCACCTTCGGGCAGTCGGCGCCGTTCGCGGACGTCGAGGCCGAGTTCGGGTTCACCGTCGACAACGTCACCAAGGTGGCACGCGAGGTGGCCGCAAGGGCGGCCGCAGACCCCACGACTTAAGGAGCGCCCGATGAAGCCGACTGAGCGTCTGCACGAACTGGGCCAGAGCCTCTGGCTCGACAACATCACCCGCCCGATGCTGGCCGAAGGGGTGCTGGAGGGCTACATCCGCGACCTCTCGGTCACCGGCCTGACCTCGAACCCGTCGATCTTCGACAAGGCGATCTCCGGCGGCGATGCCTACAACGAGCAGATCGCCGAGATGGCGCCGAAGGCCGCCGCCGGTGAGGGCGTCGGCGCCAACGAGCAGGAGAAGATCTTCTTCGAGCTGGCGCTTGCCGACCTGCGTGACGCCGCCGACCTATTCGCCGACGTTCACCGCCGCACCGCCGGTGTCGACGGCTTCGTCAGCCTCGAGGTCTCGCCGTTGATCGCCGACGACGCGGCGGCGACGATCGAGGAGGCGAAGGCGCTGCACGCCAAGGGCGAGCGGGACAACATCTTCATCAAGATCCCCGGCACCGAGGCCGGCCGCGAGGCGATCGAGGAGTCGATCTTCGCCGGCGTGCCGATCAACGTCACCCTGCTCTTCGACGACAAGCAGTACCTCGGCGCCGCCGAGGCCTACATGCGCGGCCTGGAGCGGAGGATCGAGGCCGGGCTCGACCCGAACGTCGCCTCGGTCGCCTCGCTCTTCATCAGCCGCTGGGACGTCGCGGTCGGCAAGGAGGTGCCCGACGAGCTCGTCAACCGCCTCGGGATCGCGATCGGCGGCCGCGCCTACCGCGCTTACAACGAGCTGCTGGAATCCGACCGGATGCGCCGTCTGATGAACGAGGGCGCGCGGCCGCAGCGGCTGCTCTGGGCCAGCACCGGGACCAAGGACCCCGGCGCCCCCGACACCCTCTACATCGAGGCCTTCGCCTCGCCCTTCACGGTCAACACGATGCCCGAGCCGACCCTCCATGCCTTCGCCGACCACGGCGAGGTCACCGACCTCTTTCCAAAAGACGGCGGCAACGCGGAGCAGGTGCTGAAGCAGTTCGGCGAGGCCGGGATCGACGTCGCCGCCCTGGCGGCGCGCCTGCAGGTGGAGGGCAAAGAGAGCTTCAACAAGGCCTGGGACGAGCTGCTGAAGGCGATCGAGTCCCAGAGCGGGGTCAAGGCCGGGTGAGCGAGCCCCCGGCGCTGCGGCAGGCGCCCGCCTGGGCTCAGCTGCAGACCCACTTCGAGCAAATCCGCGAGGCACACCTACGCGACCTCTTCGCCGCCGATCCCGGCCGCGGCGAGCGGCTGCGGGCCGAGGGCGCCGGCCTCTACCTCGACTTCTCGAAGAACAGGGTCAGCGACGAGACGCTGCTGCTGCTTGGGGCGCTGGCCGAGCAGCGCGGGGTCGTCGAGCGCCGCGAAGCGATGTTCGCCGGCGAGCACATCAACGTCTCCGAGGATCGCGCCGTGCTCCACGTCGCGTTGCGGATGCCGCGCAACCGCTCGCTGGTGGTCGACGGCGTCGACGTGGTCAAGCAGGTGCACGAGACGCTCGACCGGATGGCCGCCTTCTGCGAGCAGGTGCGCTCGGGCGAGTGGCGCGGCCACACCGGGAAGCCGATCCGGGCCGTCGTCAACGTCGGCATCGGCGGCTCCGACCTCGGGCCGGTGATGGCCTACGAGGCGCTGAAGCACTACTCCAAGCGCGAGCTGACCTGCCGTTTCGTCTCCAACGTCGACGGCACCGACTTCGCCGAGAAGACCCGGGACCTCGACCCTGAGGAGACCCTCTTCGTGATCTCCTCCAAGACCTTCACCACGCTGGAGACGATGACCAACGCGCACAGTGCGCGGGAGTGGTCGCTGGCCGGCCTCGGCGGCGACGAGGACGCGGTGGCCAAGCACTTCGTCGCCGTCTCGACCAATGCCGAGGAGGTCTCGAAGTTCGGGATCGACACCGAGAACATGTTCGGCTTCTGGGAGTGGGTCGGCGGCCGCTACTCGATGGATTCGGCGATCGGGCTCTCGACGATGCTGGCGATCGGGCCGGCCCGCTTCGAGGAGATGCTCGCCGGCTTCCACGCGATGGACGAGCACTTCCGCGAAGCCGAGACCGGTGTCAACCTGCCGATGCTGATGGGCCTGCTGTCGGTCTGGTACGCGGACTTCTTCGGCGCCCAGACGCAGGCTGTGCTGCCCTACGACCAGTACCTGCACCGCTTCCCCGCCTACCTGCAGCAGCTGACGATGGAGTCCAACGGCAAGCACGTCACCCTCGACGGGGCCCACGTCGACTACGACACCGGCGCCGTCTACTGGGGGGAGCCGGGGACCAACGGCCAGCACAGCTTCTACCAGCTGATCCACCAGGGAACGCGGCTGATCCCCTGCGATTTCATCGGCTTCGCCAACTCGCTCAACCCGCTCGGCCGCCACCACGACATCCTGATGTCGAACGTCTTCGCCCAGGGCGAAGCGCTCGCCTTCGGCAAAACGCCCGAGCAGGTGCGGGCGGAGGGGACCGCCGAGGAGGTCGTCCCCCACCGGGTGATGGAGGGGAACCGGCCCTCGAACACGATCCTCGCCGAGCGGCTGACGCCGGCGACCCTGGGCTCGCTGGTCGCCCTCTACGAGCACAGCGCCTTCACCCAGGGGGCGATCTGGGGGATCGACTCCTTCGACCAGTGGGGGGTCGAGCTCGGCAAGGTCCTGGCCGTGGCGATCATCCCCGAGCTCGAGTCCAACTCCGAGCCGGAGCTCCGCCACGACAGCTCCACCAACGCGCTGATTCGCCGGTACCGCGGTCTCCGCGACGGGGAGTAGTCTCGGGCACATGCCGCCGCTCGACCTGCTGCCTCTGGCGGCGTCGGAGTCGAATCTGCTCGCCGCGCGTGAGCAGATGGCCTTCACCCTCGGCTTCCATATCGTCCTCTCCTGCATCGGGGTGGCGCTGCCGGCGACGATGCTGGTCGCCAACTACGTCGGCCTGAAGAAGGGCGACGAGCGGGCGCTGGAGCTGGCCAAGCGCTGGTCGAAAGCGATGGCGGTCACCTTCGCGGTCGGCGCCGTCACCGGCACCGTGCTGAGCTTCGAGTTCGGCCTGCTCTGGCCGCAGTTCGAGCACCGCTTCGGGTCCGTCTTCGGCGTCGCCTTCGCGATCGAGGGGATCTTCTTCTTCGTCGAGGCGATCTTCCTCGCGATCTACATCTACGGCTGGAAGCGACTGAAGCCGTGGGCGCACTTCTGGTCGGGGGTGCCGATGGTCGTCACCGGGATCGGCGGCGCCTTCTCGGTCGTCGCCGCCAACGCCTGGATGAACCAGCCGCAGGGGTTCACCCTCGACGCCGCCGGCAAGGTCGTCGACGTCGAGCCGCTGAAGGTCCTCTTCAACCCCGCGACCGGCTACGAGACCGCCCACATGATCCTCGCCGCCTACATGGTGGTCGGCTTCCTCGTCGCCTCGATCTACGCGGTCGGGATGCTGAAGGGCCGCCGCGACCGCCTGCACCGGCTGGGGCTGATCATCCCGCTGACGATCGCCTGCATCGCGACCCCGATCCAGCTCTTCGTCGGCGACACCGCGGCCCGGGGGGTCGCCGACCATCAGCCGGCCAAGTTCGCGGCGATGGAGTGCATCCAGGAGACCGGCACGGATCAGACCGAGTACGTCGGCGGCATCTGCACCGACGACGGGGTCGAGGGGGCGATCGGGATTCCCGGCCTCGACTCGTTCCTCGTCGGCTGGGACACCGACACCAAGGTGATCGGGCTGAACAGCATCCCCGACGACGAAGAGCCGCCGGCGCACACGATGCTGCACCTGGCCTTCGACGCGATGGTCGGGATCGGCACCGCGTTGCTCGGCCTCGCCGCCTGGTTCGCCTTCGTCTGGTGGAAACGACGCGAGATCCCGCGGACGCCGTGGTTCCTGCGCGCGGTCTCGGTCTCCGGCGCCGCCGCGATCGTGGCGCTGTGGTGCGGCTGGATCGTCACCGAGGTTGGGCGCCAGCCGTGGATCGTCCAGGGCTACATGCGCACCTCCGAAGCGGTGACCGAGGCCGACGGAATCTGGTTCAGCTTCGCCCTGGTGCTCCTCCTCTACGCGGGGTTGGGGACCGGCGCGATCCTCGTCCTGCGGGCGATGTCGCGCCGCTGGCGCGAGCAGGGGGCGGAGAAGGTCGAGAGCCCCTACGCGCCGCATAGTGAGGAGGTCGCGTGAGCAAGGCCGACGCCGCGGCGGCGATCCTCTGGGTCGGGGCGACCTTCTACGCGCTCTTCGGCGGCGCCGACTTCGGCGGCGGCCTCTGGGACCTCGTCGCCGGCGGCCCCGAGCGCGGCCAGCGCCCGCGCGACGTGATCCAGCGCTCGCTGACCCCCGTCTGGGAGGCGAACCACGTCTGGCTGATCTTCGTCCTCGTCGTGCTGTGGACCGCCTTCCCGCCGGCCTTCAGCGCGATCTTCACGACCCTCTACGTGCCGATCGCCCTGGCGGCGCTGGGGATCGTCCTGCGCGGCGCCGGCTTCGCCTTCCGCAAGTCGATCGTCGGCCTGCGCGAGCGGCGGGCGATGGGGGCGACCTTCGCGGTCTCCTCGGTCCTGACCCCGTTCTTCATGGGCACCGTGGTCGGCGCGATCGCCGCCGGCAACGTCCCCGCCGAGGGCAACGGCGACGCCTTCTCCAGCTGGTTGCAGCCGCTGCCACTTTCGATCGGCGCGATGTTCGTCGCCAGCGGCGCCTACCTGGCCGCGGTCTTCCTCGTCGGCGACGCTCGCCGCGGCGGCGATGCCGAGATGGAGCGCTACTTCGAACGCCGGGCGCTGGGCGCGGCCTTGGTCGCCGGCGCCCTCGCGATCGCCGGCCTCGTCGCGCTGCACTCCGAAGCCCGCTACGTCTTCGACCGGCTCACCGCCGAGGGACTGCCGCTGGTGATCCTCTCGCTGCTTTGCGGCGTCGCTCTGCTCGCGGTCCTGGTCCGCGGCGGCCGCCGGCCCCTGCGCCCGCTCGCCGCCGGCGCGGTGGTCGCGGTGATCTGGGGCTGGGGCGTCGCCCAGTTCCCCTACCTGCTGCCGACCAGCCTCCGCATCGACCAGGCCGCCGCCCCCGACGCGACGATGACGATCGTCTTCATCGTCTTCGCCGTAGCCGCCGTGGTCGTCCTGCCGTCCCTCGGACTCCTCTACACGCTCGCCCAAAAGGACCTTCTCGAGGCCGACCACTGAAGTCGTGGTTCCTTTTGCACCCATAGCGGCTAAAAGGAACCACGGGTCCGCCGCCGTGCGCAGATAGCCTCCCGCGCCGTGATCAAGGCGGTCCTCTTCGACATCGACGGCACCCTGCTCCACACCGGCGGCGCTGGCGCAGAGGCCTGGCAGCGCGCGTTCAGCGAGCTCTACGAGGCTAAAGCGAACATCGAGGAACACACGCACGCCGGGATGACCGATCCCGAAATCGCCGAGATCGTCTTCCGCGAGGTGCTGGGGCGCGACGGCAGCGAGACCGAGCGGGCGGAGGCGATCGGCTGCTACCTCGGCCATCTCGCCGAGGCGGTCGTCGAATCCGAGGGCTACTTCGTCATCCCCGGGATCGAGGACCTGCTGCCGCGCCTGGTCGCGGAGGGGATCCTGCTCGGGGTGGTGACCGGCAACATCGAATCCGCCGCCCACATCAAGCTCGGCCGCGGCGACCTCAACAAGTACTTCGCCTTCGGCGGCTACGGCTCCGATTCGCGCAGCCGCACCGCGCTGACGAAAAAGGCGCTGGAGCGCGGCGGCGAGGTCTCAGGCGCGCCGCTCGACCTCGACCAGACGATCGCGATCGGCGACACCCCGCGGGACGTCAAAGCCGGCCACGGCGCCGGCATCCACGTAGTCGGCGTCGCCACCGGCTCCTACAGCGTCGACCAGCTCAAAGAGGCCGGAGCCGACTGGGCCATCGAGGACGTCACCGCTGGCTTTCCAGCCTGACCAAGGTCGACTGACCAAGCAGCTCAAGGACGCAGGGAGCGCCGCGTGCTTTGCACGCAAGCGAGCGAGGACGCCGAGATGCGCCGGTCAGGCGGCCTTGGTGCAGCGGGCCTGGTAGATGTCGGTAAAGCCCGATTCGAAGCCGTTGCGGGCGGCGCGGAGGTAGAGGCGCCAGACGCGGATCCGTTCCGGGCCGGCGAGGCGGGTCGCCTGCTCGAGGTTGTCGTCGAGGTTCGCGGCCCAGTGCTTCAGCGTCTCTGCGTAGTCCATCCCGAAGTCCTCGACATGGCGGGTGATGAAGCCCGCCCGTTCCAGCGCCAGCAGGTTGCGGGAAAGGTGCAGCGGCGCGGCGTCGGGGAAGACGTAACGCTCGGAGAAGTCGCCGGCCTCGGCGTCGGTGTGGCGCAGACGGGTGATGCCGTGGTTGAGCAGGCGGCCCCCGGAATCGAGCAGTCCCGCCAGGGTTTCCGCGTAGACCTCGATCTGGGAGGCGCCGACGTGCTCGACCATGCCGATGCTGGCGATCGCGTCGAACCTCTCGCCGGTCGTGGCGAGGTCGCGGTAGTCCATCACCCGGATGTCGACGCGGTCGGCGACCCCGGCCTCCTCGGCCCGCTGCCGCGCCTTCTCGGCCTGCGGCGGCGAGAGGGTGATGCCGACGACGTTGGCCCCGTACTTGGTCGCCGCCCAGAGCGGGAAGCCGCCCCAGCCGCAGCCGACGTCGAGGACCCGCTCGCCCTCTTTGATGTCGAGCTTGCGGGCGACGGTGTCGAGCTTCTCCTCCTGGGCTTCCTCCAGCGTCTTCATCTCGCCACCGCGCCAGATCGCGCAGCTGTAGACCATCGTCGGCCCGAGGAAGAGCTCGAAGAACTCGTTGGAGACGTCGTAGTGGTGGCGCACCGCGCGGGCGTCACGCTCCTTGCTGTGCCGCTTGCCGCTCGGCCGCAGCTCGGCTTCGGGCCGCGGCGGCGGCTTGACGATCCCCATCGCGCGGACCGAGGCCAGCATCAGCGCCCGCTTGTCGGTCGAGTCGAGCGAGGGCGCCTGCCAGCCGTCGAGGACGCGGATCACCTGTTCGATGTCGTCGACCTCGAGCTCTCCGCTGACGTAGGCGCGGCCGAGGCCGAGCTGCCCCGGCGCTCGCAGCGCGTGGGCGATCGCCCGCGGCGAGCGGACGCTGAAGACCGGGCCCTCGCCGGAGGTCGAGGGCACCCTCGAGCCGTCCCAGAACTCGATCGTGAAGGGGCGCTCCGGGAGACGGCTCTCGATCTCCCGTCGCAGCGGTGCGGTGTTTGCGAAGGGCACTGCCGGGGCACCCTACAGATTCGGATTAGGAAGCCCTCGGCTTCGGCCCGTATCATCGCCGCCATGACGACCGTAGGACCACTTCCCTCAGATATCCAGCCCGTCGAGAACGAGACCAGGGACCGGATCATCACCGGCCTGGTCACCGTTATTCCCTTCCTCGCCGTGATCGTCGCCGGCTGGCAGGTGTGGGGAAGCGCCCTGAACTGGACCGACGTCTTCCTCTTCGTCGGGTTGTACTTCTTCACCGGGGTCGGGATCACCGTCGGCTTCCACCGCCTGCTCACCCACCGCGCCTTCAAGACCACCCCGTGGATGCGTGGCCTGTTCGGGATCTTGGGGTCGGCGGCAATCGAGGGCCCGGTGATCTCCTGGGTCGCCGATCACCGCAAGCACCACACCTTCTCCGACGAACACGGCGACCCCCACAGCCCCCACGTCGACCACGGCGGCGGTTGGAAGGGGGCGATGAAGGGCCTCTTCCACGCCCACGTGGGCTGTATCTTCATCCACACCCAGCGCGGCAACAAGGAGCGCTTCGCCCCGGACCTGATCAAGGACCCGGTCATCAACTGGGTCGACCGCACCTTCATCTACTGGGCGATCCTCGGGCTGCTGCTCCCCTTCTTCCTCGGCTGGATCATCGGCGGCACCGTCGTCGCCGGCCTCACCGGCTTGCTCTGGGGCGGCCTGGTCCGGGTCTTCGTCCTGCACCACTTCACCTACAGCATCAACTCGCTCTGCCACACCTTCGGCCGCCGCGAATTCGAGACCACCGACGAGTCCCGCAACCTGGCGCTGATCGCGATCCCGACCCTCGGCGAGGCATACCACAACAGCCACCACGCCTTTCCGACCTCGGCCACCCACGGCCTGCGCTGGTACCAGGTCGACATCTCCTCGCTGGTGATCAACAGCCTCGAGAAGGTCGGTCTTGCGTGGGATGTAGTGCGGGTCGCGCCTGAGCGGCGCGAAGCGAAGGCCGTCTGACACGGCGCATATCGGCGTCCTCGGTTGCTCGCGTGCAGAGCATGCCACCCTCCCTGCGTCCTTGATCTGCTTGGTCAGACGACCTTTTGCGTACTTCGCTTAGGGCGCTTCGTCGGCTTCGTACCAGTCGATCCAATGGTTGCACGCTTGGCTGAGCGGCACCGTCCGGTGGGGTTCGGCCGGGACTGCGACCAGCTCGCCGACGTAGGCCTTCCCGTCGTAGCCGCTCAGGCCCTGCAGGGCGCTGGCATCGGCCGCCGCGGCGGTGAAGCGGACCTCGCCGCCCTCGCTCTCGAAACGCCCGGCGGGCCAGAACTGGCCGTTGTTGCCGAGGCTGATCGTGTTCGGCCGCTGGCCGTCGAGGGCGGCTGCCAGCGTTTCGCTGAAGCCGGGCGCCGAGAGGGTGAGGTCGAAGGGGGAGAAGTACTGCAGCGAGAGGTTCCAGTTGCCGGCCGGCAGGCGCAGCGTTTGCGAGGTCTCCGCGCCGGTGCCGAGGACGCTGCCGTCTTCCCAGTTGCCTTTCTGCCCGATCACCGCATCCGGGAAGAGGCCGGCGCGGCCGGGGGCGGAGAGGAGGATCCGCACCTCCGGCGCGGCGCAGCCGGCGAAGGCGCCCGCCTCGGTCCCCTCGAGCAGGACGTGGCGGTCCTCCGGCGTCGGCCCGGTCTGCTTCCAGAGCACGTAGGAGGGCGTGCTGTCGACGCGCTTGAAGTTCGGCGGCGCCTGGCTGTTCCAGGCGGCCCGGCTGGTGATCACGTAGGGAAAGCGGCCGAGGGTTCCCCGCGAGAAGGAGTCGAAGTCGACCGGGCTGTAGGCGTCGCCGGTGTCGAACGGCTTCTCCGGGTTGGGGGAGACAGCGTCGTCGGGGAACTCGACCAGCGGGACGTGGGTGTCGGCGCCGAGCAGCTCGTAGGCCGCGTAGCGGTCCTGGCCGGCGTAGAGGACCGGCTGGCCGCGCAGGATCGGGAGGAACGCCTTCAGCTCCGAGCCGTGGCCGGGCGGGCCTACTGGCGCGTCGCGCAGGGCGAGGAAGCTGGAATAGACCGCGCCGCCGATGAAGGCGATGGCCAGCAGGGTCCATGCGATTCGCAGCGGGGGCGACGAGGGAGGGGGTCCGGCGGACAACTGCGGGGAGGGTCCGGCGGACCCCCTCCCTCGTCGCCCGATGCGGGGGAATTCTTCGAGTAGGGGACGAACCATCACCAGCATTGCGAGGGGGGCGATGATCATCAGGGCCTTGGCTTGCGAGTAGTCGCCGCTGGAGGGCAGCGAGACGAGGTAGAGGAGCCAGGCGGCGCCGAGGGCGATCGGGATGGTCAAATCCCGGCGGCGCACCCACCAGGCGAGTCCGACTAGCAGGGCGAGGATCGCTATTGCTCCTGCCAAGACTGGTAGCTGGGCGCCGCCGGCGGCGTCTAGGCGGTAGTTCGAGGCCGGCCAGATCCCTAGCGCCTCTAATGCAGAGACGGGGCCGTAGGTATTGCTGCCCGCCACCTTTTTGAAGCTGCCGGCGAAGCCGAAGGGGCCGACGAGGGTGACCAGGACCGCCAGTCCGGCGAGGACAGCGATCGCCAACAGGGTCGTCGGTCGCAGCAGGAAGCGCAGCAGTGAACGGGGCCGCAGGGCTTGGCGCACCTCGGGCAGGGTCAGGCTCCAGAGGGCGAGGATCGCCACCGGCCAGGCGATGCCGGCGAAGGAATACGAGAAGAAGATGCCGCCGAAAAGCGCCAGGGCTGGCAGGGGCCAGGTCGCGGTATTTCGGGCGGCATCGAAGGTCGTCAGCCAGATCGCGAAGGCGAGGACCAGGAGGGCCTCGGCCAGCTCCTTGAAGGCTGCTTGGGCGTAGTAGGAGGCCGCCAGGTACGGGACGGCGACCATTGCTGCGGCGATCGTGCGGCGGCCTGGACTCATGTTCCGCAGGGCCCCCAGGGCCGTCAGGCCGGTCATCACTCCGATCGCGATGATCTCGCCGAGGAAGGCCTGGCCGAGGCCGATTCCCGGCACCGTCGCCGTCGCTACCGCGAGCCCGTGCGGCCCCAGCGGATAGCCGGGATCAGCCGTCGGACCGAAGCCGCTGCGCAGCCACTCCGCCCAGGCGAGGTGCAGCCCGAGGTCGTTGTTGAAGCCGACGCCGAGCAGGCCCCAGCGGCCGCTGACCGCGAACGGGATCGCCAGCACCAGCAGGACGACGAGCGCCACCGGCAACCCTTCCCGCCATGCTCCGGCGTTCGTCCTTTGTCGGCTATGTCCCGACAAAGGACGAACGCCGCTTCGCCAGAGCACCAGCGCCGCGACGATCACCAGCGCCGCCACGCCAAGCGTTGCCGAGGTTCCGTGCCCCGGCGCCCGGGCCAGCAATCCCGTCACCGTCAGCACGGCGCCGAGGCCGATGGCCGGCTCCAGCCAGGACCACTCCCGCCTGCCGGCGAGGGAGAGGACGGCGCGGCCGACCAGTAGCGAGACGGCGCAGATCAGCGCCGCCGAGGCGTAGGTCCCGATCATCAGCGCTGGAACTTAAGGCAGCGGGCGCCTTTTAGTACTTCTCGGCGGCCCGCTCGAGCGTCTCGCGCAGGTTCTCGCCCCGCAGCGGATGCTCGTGTCCGGCGCCGACGACGCGCGGTTCCAGCGCCGCCAGCCGCCGCAGCGACTCCTTCGCCTTGGCGTGGTCCCAGGCCCAGGCCGTGTGGGGGACGCTGGCCTCACCCTCGGGCAGCGGTTTCAGCCGCGTCGAGTCGACCAGGTAGACGACGTCGGAGACCAGCGCCACCCGGTCGCTCTCGCGCCAGAGCCCGATCAGTCCCGGCGCGTGCCCGGGGAAGTGCAGGACCTCGAACCCGGCCACCTTGTCGCCTTCGATCACCGTGTCGGCGATCCGCGCCGCGCCGCCGTCCCAGCGCCGCAGCAGGAAGGGATACAGCCAGCGGACCCAGGCGACCGGCAGCTGCGAGAGGTCCATGTAAGGGGCGATCGCCCCGTCGCTTTCGGCGTCGGCTTTCTCGTCGGGGTGGCAGAGCACCGGCACGTCCATGTAGGGCGCCGTGCCCCGGTGGTCGGCATGCGCGTGCCCCAGCACCACCCGCTTCAGCCCGCCCAGCCCCTCGGCCGCCGCCTTGGCCTTCTTCCGCATCGCCTTGGTGCCGGCGTCGAACTGGACGACCCCGTCGCCGTCCTCGAGGAAGTAGATGTTCATCGCCCCGCGGAAATCCCCCCGCAGGAGCCAGACGCCGTCCGCGACCTTCTCCAGTGCCATCGGCAGGCAGCTTAACCCGGGAGGCTAGGGTTCCCCGGTGCCCTGGATCTGGAAAGCGGGGATGGTCGTGCTCGTCGTCTGCCTCTTCGCGGCGATGGTGATCGCCGTCTACCGCCTCTCGACCACGCCGACCGAAATCCTCGGCGACGGCTTCCGCGGCCTGCCCGCGAAGGAACGTCGCTAGAGCGTTTAGTATCGAGCGCGTTCAGGCTCGTTCAGCGACGACCAAGGAGGGCGCGTGTTCACTCGCATCGTGGTTGGAACCGATGGCTCCGAGACCGCCACGCAGGCGGTGACCCAGGCGATCGAGCTCGCCAGGCTCAGCGGCGCCCAGCTCGGCATCGTCAGCGCCTACAGCGCATCCGCCGGCCGTCGCAGCGGGGCCGAGGCGCAGGAAGCTCCCGCCGACGTCCAGTACGAGCTCGGCCCGCGCGAGGACATCAACCTCGTTCTCGATGCCGCTGCCGCCGACGCGAAAGCGGCCGGGGTCGAGGTCCAGACCCACGCGGTCGAGGCCGACCCCGCCGACGCGATCCTCAACGTCGCCGAAGAAACCAAGGCCGACCTGATCGTCGTCGGCAACAAAGGGATGACCGGCGCGCGGCGCTACCTGCTCGGGAGCGTTCCCAACAACGTCTCCCACCACGCGCGCTGCAGCGTCATCATCGTCCGCACTACTTGAAGAACCGCGGATAGGTTTCGGTCGCTGCGGCGGCGTCGAGCAGCCCCGCTCCCTGCTGGGTGCGGGGGAGACCAAGGTCCCTTGCCGTGTGGCGCAGCTTTTTCGTCACCGTCGAGACCCGCGCCTTAGGCTTCAGGGCCGGGTTGATCGCGCCGCTGGCGAGGACCATCGCGGCGACGCCGGAGACGTGGGCGGCGGCCATCGAGGTGCCGACGTAGTTAGCTGGGATCGCGAAGGTCTTGGGGTCGGGCTGCAGCGTCACCTGGTAGATCGGCCGCGCCGCGACCGAGGGACAGCGGCTCTGCGGGATACCGCCGCCTGGCGCGATGATGTCGATCGCAGTACCGGCGAGCGAGTAGCTGCCGAGGCAGCCGCCCTCGGTAGTGCCGCCGACAGCAATCACCGACGGTCCCGTCGCCGGCGGCGAGACGCAGCTCTCGGAGCCGAGGTTGCCGGCGGAGGCGACGGTGACGATCCCGCGTTCGTAGGCTTCCCGCAGCGCTTCATCAACCATTGGGACCCGCTTGCCGCAGGCGAAGTTGAAGCTCATGTTGATCACCTGGGCGCGGTGGGTGACGGCGAAGCGAATCCCCCTGGCGATGTCGAGGGCGTTGCCGAACCCTTCGGCGTCCAGCACCCGCACTGGCATCAGCTTCGCCCGGTAGGCGAGACCGGTGAGGCCGACTCTGTTGTCGGTCCGCTCGGCGATCGTCCCCGCCACGTGGGTGCCGTGACCGCTTTCGTCGAGCGGGAGGCGATCGTGCTCGACGAAGTCGTAGCCGGCGACGAACTGGCTGGCGTCGAAGTCGGGGCTGCGGCGGAAGCGGGTGCCCAGCGAGCGGTAGGCGATCCCGCTGTCGAGGACGGCGACGACCACGCCCGAGGCGCCGGGCCGGCCGGCTTCGATCAGGTTGCGCCAGCCTCCGACGGCGTCGATCCCGCCGGGGGAGATCGGCATCCCGCCGCCCGCGGCTTCCTCGAAGGCGAGGAAGTTCCACTGCTTGAACGCCCATCCCCCGGCGCTAGCGGAGGCTTCGGGGGTCCCTTCCAGGCCGCCCGAGTCGTCGGGGTCGAAGGGCATCGGGGTGGCCGAGGCGGATGCGAGGTAGTTGGGCTCGGCATAGACGATCCGCGGGTTCGCTCGCAGCGCCTCCGCGGTGCGCTGGACGCCGGCCCCGCGTGGCAGCGCCACCGCCCGCCCGCCGCGCTCTCCCTCGAACTTGACCAGCAGCTGGCGGGGGGCGAAGCCGCGGGCGGGGGAGACGCCGGTCTGCGCCCGGGCAGGCGCAGCGGACACGGCAAGGACCGCGGTCGCCGCGAGCGGCAGGAGGGTGCGCAGAAGTCGTTTCATCGTTTCTCGGTGCCGGCCGGAACCCCCGCGTCCGGTCCGGTCATCCTTGAACACTGCGTTGCCGCGGAAGTTGTAGGCGACATACTCCCGCATCGTGGACGCCGGCAATCTGAACGCCGCGATGGAGGTCGCAATCGAAGAGGCGCGCAAGGCCGAGGGGCACGGGGACGTCCCGATCGGCGCCGCCGTCTTCCGCGGCGAGGAGCTGCTCTCGCGGGCGGGCAACGAGCGGGAGCTGCGCCGCGACCCGACCGCCCATGCCGAGGTGCTGGCGATCCGCGCCGCGGCGGAGGCCCTCGGCGGCTGGCGGCTGCCCGGCACCACCCTCCTCGTCACCCTCGAGCCCTGCGCGATGTGCGCCGGCGCGATCGTCCTCGCCCGCATCCCGACAGTTGTCTACGGGGCTCCGGACCCGAAGGCCGGCGCCGCCGGCAGCGTCCTCGACGTCCTCGCCGAGCCGGCTCTCAACCACCGCCCGCAAGTCCTAGCTGGTGTCCGCGAAGCCGCCTGCGCCTCGCTGCTGCGGGATTTCTTCGCCAGTCGCCGCGGCTGAGGAGAGAGCCAATACCCTGTATCCATCCGGAGAGGTGTCCGAGTGGCTTAAGGAGCGCGATTGGAAATCGCGTGGGCGGGGTTAACCCGCCTCGTGGGTTCGAATCCCACCCTCTCCGCTTACGGAACTAGCTGAGTCTTAACGTGGTACTTCTTCAACTGGTATGAGGTCAACTCTATACTCAGCAGGTGTAATGGAGCTCTAGGACGACGCTTCGTTGCAGCGGGGGAGGGCCGGCATTTCTTGGCCGATAGTGCCGGTCCTCTCCAAATCCCAACGCGCGGCTCAACGAACCGCGACGTCAGCAAAGGGTAGCGACTCAGGCCTGTCGCAGGGCCGGGATCGAGGGACGGACCGGAAGCGGCTCGCGAAAGTCGTCGAGCGAGATGACGATCGCCTCGGACTCGGGCAGCGGCGCCGCCGGCCGCCGGCCGCGCAGCCGCTCGTGGGTGCAGACCACGTAGCACCACTCCATCAGCCGCAGCCTCGCGTCGGGGTCGATTTCGAGGATCGTCGCGCCGACGAGGTAGCGGCCCTCGGACTCGCGGCAGGTCCTGACTTCGACTTTGGTCGCGACCTCGTGCACGGCGCCCGCCGCGTCGGTCAGCCGCAGGAGAACGGCAGGCTCGCTGCCGACCTCCAGGGGGGTGTCCGCGACCAGACCGAGTCCCGCGGCAGAGGCGTCGACGAGGCGGGCCGTGGAGTGGCCCTCCGGCGTGTAGAGGTTCGCCTCGGCGTCGCCCTCGAAGCGGTAGACGAGCCGCCGCTGGCGCCTGCGGCCGACGGCGAGGAGGGTCGCCGACAGGCGCCGCAGCTCGTAGAGGCCGAGCAGGGGCACGACCACCGCGGCGATCCCCGGCAGGTCCGGCAGCGGGCCTGCGCCGGCGAGGTCGAGCAGCCGCATCAGCGTCCCGGCCGCGAGCAGGACGGTGCAGAAAAGGACCAGGTGAAGCCGGCCGACCGCGTGCAGCCCGCCACCGTCGCGTCCCTGCTTCGGCGTCACCTTGAAGGCGGTCTTGCCCGGGATCAGGGCGCAGCGCAGGGCACGGGTGTAGATCTCCATCGTCAAAAGCTCGTAATGGGCCGACTCGGGGACGCGCATGTAGCCGCGCGCCAGGGCCGCGCCGGCGCCGAGGTTGAGCGCCACGTAGGGCACCCAGAGGGCGGCCAGGGCGGCGATGCTGATCTTCATCGGCAGCTCCCCGGTCCAGAGGACGAGGCCGAGCGTGAGCAGCAGCAGCAGCCGCATCGGCGGCGCCAGGTAGGCGAACAGGCTGGCGAGGAAGGAGAGCCGCTGGACGGGATTCAGCGTTTTCGCCCGCAGCGGCGACTCGGGCAGCCTGAAGACCGCGAGGTTGCCGCGCGCCCAGCGGTCGCGCTGCAGCAGGTAGCCGTCGAGGTCGTGCGGGGCCAGGCCCTGGACCAGGACCTCGTCGTGGTAGCGGCTGCGCCAGCCGTAGCGCTGCAGGCGGATCGTGGTGTGGAAGTCCTCGGCGATCGTCTCGGTCGCCACGCCGCCGATTTCCAGCAGCGCGTGGCGGTTGATCAGCGCCGCCGAGCCGCACCAGTAGGCGGCGCCGTGGCGGTCCTTGCCGGGGCAGACGACCCGGTAGAAGAGCGACTGCTCGTGGCGCCCGACCACGTAGTGCTGGACCGAGTCGTGGTTGAAGAAGTCGTGCGGCGTCTGCACGATCGCCATCCGCTCGTCGTCGAAGTAGCCGACCAGGGCGTCGAGCGCGTCGGGCATCGGCACGTGGTCGGCGTCGAGGACGAAGACGAGGTCGCCGCCGGTGCGGGGCAGCGCCGCGTTGAGGTTGCCGGCCTTGGCATGCGAGTTGTCAGCGCGGGTCAGGTATTCGGCGCCGGCCAGCTCGGCCAGCTCGCGCATCTCCGGCCGCCGGCCGTCGTCGAGCAGGTAGGTCGTGTGCGGGTAGGTCAGCGCCCGGCAGCCGGCGAGGGTCGCCATCACCACCTCGGCGGGCTCGTCGTAGGTGCAGACGTAGACGTCGACCGAACGGCCGGGCGTCGTCTCCGGTCGTCGGGCCGGTGGCCGGGACCAGGAGAACCAGGTCAGGATCGCGAGCGCGTACAGCCCGTAGACCTCAGTCGCCAGCAGCATCGCGAAGGCGACGGGATTGGCGCCTTCGCCGCTCCAGCCGATCCGCCAGGTGAGGTAGCCCAGGCCCCAGACGAGGGCGATCAGTGCCAGCGACCGCAGCAGTCTGGGATGGCGCTCGAAGAAGCGGCCCGCTCGCGTCTGCTCGCCATCGGTCACCCGGTTACTTCGGCATCGCCGTGCCACCCCTTAAGAGTTGGACGGCGACTGACGGAGGGGGTGGGATTCGAACCCACGAGCGCCTTGCGACGCCAACAGTTTTCGAGACTGCCCCGTTCAACCACTCCGGCACCCCTCCAGAAGCGCGGCCCCTGGATTCTAGAGTTGAGCGGCTTTTAAGGTTCCCGAGCTAGAAGTTTGACCCAGCGGGTAAGGAACGGAAAGTTCTCGCATCGGAGGAAACGGATTCGGCGGGCGACCAGTTGCCCTTGTGGCCAGAACGAAAAAAAGGCTGTACTTAATGTCCAATTTTAGTAATCTGGACCTAGTTGACCGCGAAAGCCTCACTAGCCGCCTCATGACCCTCGTAGGGAAGCACCACGAAGTACATCAGCGAGGGCAAAAGGGATTCCAGCTGGTCGTACTCCTGCTTGCACAGGCGGGAATAGAGCAGGGATTCAACTCCACCAACGATGACCGAGGCGGTCAGGGCGGTGCCGGCGTCAGTGCTGGGGAGAAGCTCCCGAGCCTGCGCTTCGAGGCACTCAGCGAAGTCGTCCATCAGTTCGACACGACGCCTAACGGCAGCGGCGCTCGCGGCCCGGGCCTCGACCACCATCGTGCGAGCGGTGTCCGGTTCGCGACTGGCGAAACGCAGCAGCGCTTCGAGTCCGAGGCGGACGCGATCGCGCCAAACGTCGCCGCCTCGCCGTACGGCGGCGTGGACTTTCTTCCGCAGTCGCTCGGCGCTGGTATCGAAGGCGGCCAGGAAGCAGTCTTCTTTGTTGGAGAAATGTTCGTAGAAGGTCGGGCGGGATACCCCGGCCCGATCGATCACGTCCTGGACGTTGGTTTCGAGGTATCCGAGGTCGGCAGCGGCGCTCAGCATCGCTACGATCAGGCGCTCCCGCTGGATCGCGCGAACCAGGTCGCCGGGGAGTTTGCGGACTCCGGAGGGAAACTTGCCTCTGCTGTTGGCGAGCAGCTCGACCGCCGCCGCGACCTGCTCGGGCGGCCAATCGTCACCGATCGCAGCGAGGAGGGTGTCTTGGCTCAGCTGGATTCGATCGTCGGGCACCGAAAAACTCACAAGTATTCATTAAAAACAACGCAGGTTTTCTCACGGTACCAGAACATTGGTAAGTCCGGCCGGCCATTGAGCACCTCCGGTATTCCCCAATCGCGGCCGGTAGTCGAGGGGGAGGTCCAGGGATGAGCGCGCGTCCCGAGCTCCCGCGCGAGTTCGTCGCCAGCCACAAGCGGCGGCGAATGATGGACGCAATTGCCGAGCTAACCGCCGACGGCGGCTACGAGGCAACCAAGATCGCTGACATCGTCCGCCGGGCGGCGGTGGCGCGGAAGACGCTTTACGACAACTTCGACGGCAAGGAGGACCTCTTCCTCTCCGCGATCGACTCCAGCTTGACCGAAATGAGAGTCATGGTCGAAGAGGCTTGCGAGCGCACCGAGGGATCTCGCGAGGACGCGATTGTCGCCGGGTTGGAGGCTCTGCTCGATTTCGTCGCCGCCCGTCCGGCAGCGGCGCGGATGTGCATGGTCGAGGCGATCTCGGCGACGCCGAGCTCGGCCCGCCTCTACGACGCCGGCATGCGGGACTTCGTCGACCTGTTCCGCAACCGGGCGCCCAAGGGCGACGATCTGCCGTCGACGATCGAGGAGTCGCTGATCGGAGGCGTCGCCTGGATCCTGCAGCTGCAGATCCGCCGCGGTGACGCCGAGCAGGCTCTCGACCTGCTTCCCGAACTGTCTCAATTCGTCCTATCGCCGTACCTCGGTGTAGGAAAGGTGGTGGATGCCGGGAGGCGAAAGTGACAGTACGGTGGCAGACTTCAATACCGAGATGGATCGGTTACCACGGGGCCGCCACGGCCTTTCGCCGGAGTTTGTCGCGCAGAATCAGCGCGAGCGCCTGATCGCAGGTCTCACCGCTGCCCTCTACGAGGTCGGCTATCAAAAAACCACTGTGTCACTTATCGGCCGGCACGCTGCCGTCTCCAAGAGTGACTTCTATAAACAGTTCGAGAGCAAGGACGATTGCTTTATCGCCGCTTATGACGGCGCGATCGCGCGGATCCGGCGGCAGATAGTCGTTGCCTGCGAGGCGGCCGCGGACAAAGAGTGGCCGCAACGAGTCCACGACGCGATCGAGGCGCTGCTGAAGCTCTTCTCCGAGGAGCCGGCGCTGGCCAGCATCTCCCTGGTCGAAGGCTTGCGGGCGGGACGGGGGGTCTACGATCGCTACCAGGCCGCCGTCGACTCGTTCGTCAGCATCCTGCGCGCCGGGGCGCCGCCCCTGCCGCAAGGCGGTCAGGCACCGGAGGCCACCGACGAAGCGGTGGTCGGCGGGATCGCGTCGCTGCTCGGGCGACGGATCCTGGCTGGCGAAGCAGAGCGGTTGAATGAGCTTTTTCCGGAGATCCTCGAGTTCACGCTGGGCTCCTACCTGGGCGCTGAGGAGGCGCGGCGAATAGTCTCCGCCGGATGAGCGAACCGAGTCGCGGCGTCCTCCCCTCACAGGCGCTGAACCAGGCGATCGCCGAGGAATGGATCGCCTCCGGGGAGTACCGGATCCGCCCCCAGGCGGTGCAGCCGGCGAGCATCGACCTGCGCCTCGGGGATTTCGCCTGGGCGCTGCGCTGCTCGTTTCTGCCGGACGTCGACTCGACGGTCGAGGAGAAGATCGACGGCCTCGCCTTTCAGCGTGTGGACCTGCGCGACGGCGCCGTGCTCGAGCGCGATCGGCCTTACCTGGTGCCGCTGATCGAGGAGCTGAACCTTCCCGACGGCGTGCGCGCGAAGGCAAACCCGAAGAGCTCGACCGGCCGCCTCGACGTCTTCACCCGGGTGATCACCGACCGTCACCATCGCTTCGACGACATCCGCGCCGGCTATCGGGGCCGTCTCTACCTGGAGATCGTCCCCCGCTCGTTCGCGATTCAGGTGAAAACCGGACTGTCACTGAACCAGCTGCGGCTGGCCCGGGGGGACGTGCGGCTCTCTGACGACGAAATCCGTGAGCTGCAGGACGAGTTCCCGCTCCTCTACCTCGATTCGCACGCGCTGCGTCAGTCGGAGATGGCGGTCGCCGACGGGCTCTTCCTCAGCCTCGACCTCTCCGGTCCGACCGACCGCGTCGTCGGTTACAGGGCGAAGAAGAACAGCCTGCCGGTGGACCTCTCGCGGATCCGTGCCTATCGCTGGACCGACTACTGGGACCCGGTCTACCCCGAGCCAGGCGGCAGGGTCGTCCTCGAGCCGGAGATCTTCTACCTGCTGCTCTCGGCCGAGGGGGTCTGCATCCCGCCGCAGATCGCCGCTGAGATGATGGCCTACGACCCGACCGCGGGCGAGCTGCGGACCCACTACGCCGGCTTCTTCGACCCCGGCTTCGGCTACGACCCGGAGGACGGCCGCCACGGCAGCCGCGCCGCGCTCGAGGTCCGCGCCCGCGACGTCTCCTTCATGGTCGAGCACCGCCAGCCGGTCTGCAAGCTGGGTCTGGAGTGGATGTCAGCTCCGGCGGAGCGCCTCTACGGTGCCGGACTTGGCTCCAACTACCAGGGACAGGTGACGATGCTCAGCAAGCACTTCGAGGAGCAGACGGCGGGCGTCGCGGTTCCGGTGGACTCTGCTTCTTAGGTTGAACGGTAGAAGGGAGTCGGCACCCCTCCTCCGGAATTGACCTCCCCTCCGCTTCGCTGCGGGGAGAACCTGGAGCGCGCGCTCCGCGCGCGCAGGAGCCAGATTGCATGTCGCCGAACATTCCTGCGGAGGGATGCCGACTCCCTCCTCGACAGCGCTTCAGCAGACGACGATCTCACGAGTCCGCGAAAAGCGTCGCTATTAGACGCTCCCGGCGGACTCGGTGCACAGCTGTTCAGCCAGACACTGTCGCCAGGAGGGATGGGTGTCCCCTGCCCGACCGGCGTCCTGATTTTCGCACTGACCACTCGGCGAGAGATAGCCACTTAAAGGCGAAAATCCCAGGGAGGTCAGGGGACACCCATCCCTCCCTACCGCAAGCGGCTCCTGGGTAGGATCGATCTCACTGTCATCGTCGGCCCACGGCCGGCGGCTGGTGTCCGACCGGGCCGGTTGGTTCTCGGGAAGGCGACGGGCTGACTCTTAGGCTCGGTGTCGACCCGAAGGTCTGACCTCCATCCGTTGTGTCGCCCGCCGCCCCCGAGGATCCCCGGCTTGACTTGATAGGAGCGTGGCAACCGCCCCAAGTGAGGTTCGTCAGCCGGAGGTCCGTCCGAAGGCAACGACCAATCGAAGGGACAGGCCAGATGATCGTGATCGGAGCGGATACCCACAAGCAGACCCACACCGTGGCCGCCGTCTTTGCGGGCAGCGCTCAGCGCGCGGGTGAGCCGACCGTCTCGGCAAGGGAGCCGGGCTTTCGCGAATTGCTCACCTGGGGGCGGGGCTTGGACAAGGAGCGGATCTGGGCGATCGAGGACTGCCGCCACGTCTCCGGCTCGCTGGAGCGCTTCCTGGTGGCCTCGGGCGAGCGGGTGGTGCGCGTCCCACCGAAGCTGATGGGCCAAAGCCGCCGCAGCGAACGCGCCGCCGGCAAGGCGGACCCGATCGACGCCCTGGCGATCGCCAGGGCCGCGCTGCGCGAGGGCCCTGAGACCCTGCCCGCTGCCCATCTCGACGAGAACGCCATGCAGGTCAAGCTCCTACTCGACCATCGCGAGGATCTCGTCAAAGCGCGCTCTGAAGACCAGTGCCGGCTGCGCTGGCACCTGCACGACCTCTGGCCCGAGCTGGAGATCCCCGCCGGCGCCCTGGACCGCATGGTCTGGCTGGAGCGGATCGCCCGCAAGCTCTCCAGGGCCGAGCGGGGCACCAGGGTCCAGATCGCCCGCGAGCTGGTGACCGAGATCCGCCGCCGCACCCGCCGGGCCGCCGAGCTCGAGCGCGAGCTGGGCGCATTGGTCAAAGCCCAGGTCGCGGATCTGCTCGCGCTGGAGGGCTGCGGCGTCCTGACCGCGGCCAAGCTGATCGCCGAGACGGCCGGGGCCGAGCGCCTTACCTCAGACGCGAAGTTCGCCCGTCTGGCCGACGTCGCCCCGATTCCCGCCTCCTCGGGCAAGCGCACCCGCCACCGCCTCGACCGCGGCGGCAACCGCCAGCTCAACTGCGCCCTTCACCGCATCGCGGTCACCCAGGGACGCGTTTACCCGCCGGCGCGAGAGTTCCTTGCCCGAAAGCAGGCCGAAGGCAAATCCAGGATGGAGGCGCTGCGCTGCCTCAAGCGCCACCTCGCGCGCCGAGTCTGGAAGCTTTTGGTCAATCCTGAAAGAGAGAGATCCATGACCACCGTTGACACTCAGAGAGGCAAGCTGACCCCGCAGATCGCGGTGGCGGCTTGACATAGGAGCAACGGATGGCGGAGCGGACCTGGAGCGTCTACCTCTCGGGGGAGATCCACAGCGACTGGCGCGAGCGGATCGAGGCCGGCGTGCGAGAAGCCGGGCTGCCGGTCGTCTTCTCGGCCCCGGTGACCGACCATGCCGCCTCCGACGACGCCGGCACCGGCACGCTGGGGGAGGAGAGCGAGGCCTTCTGGCGCGACCACAAGGGGGCCGGGGTCAACGCGATCCGCACCCAGACCCTGATCCGCGGCGCCGACGTCGTCGTCGTCCGCTTCGGCGACAAGTACCGGCAGTGGAACGCGGCCTTCGACGCCGGCTTCGCCGCCGCCCTCGGCAAGCCCGTCGTCACCCTCCACGAAGGCGAGCTCGACCACGCCCTGAAGGAGGTCGACCGCGCCGCCCAGGCCACCGCCCGCACGGCCGAGCAGGTTGTCGATGTCCTCCGCTACGTGATCAGGGGAGAGCTTCCGGCCGCTTGAGGCGTAAGGTGGCCTGATGTCCGCCGAGGCCAACCGAGCGACGATCGAGCGCCTCTACGAAGCGTTCGGGCAGTGCAACGGCGCCGCGATGACCGCTTGCTACGCCGCCGGCGCCCACTTCCGCGACCCGGCCTTCGGCGACCTCGAGGGCGAGGAGGTCGGGGCGATGTGGCGGATGCTGACCGGCCGCGCCACCGACCTGAAGATCGAGCTGCGCGAGCACGAAGCCGACGAGGAGACGGGCAGCGCCCACTGGATCGCCCGCTACACGTTCTCCACCGGGCGGCCGGTGGTCAACGACATCCAGGCCCGCTTCCGCTTCGCCCCGGATGGGAGGATCGCCGACCAGGTCGACGAGTTCGACTTCCGCAAGTGGGCGAAGCAGGCGCTCGGCCCGAGCGGCCACCTGGTGGCGCTGCTGCCGCCGCTGCGCTCCAAAGCCCGCGCGAGAGCGCTGGAGCAGCTGGCTGCGTACCGGATGGAAGAGACCGGCTCGAGCACTTAGCCCTCTCCCTCCGCTCCCTGTGCGAACATGTGTTCGTATGAGATGGGATGAGCAGAAGGTCGAGAACGATCTCCGTCTTCCCGGCGTCGGGGACGGATCCGTCGTCCGCACCTTCGATTCACCGGAGGCGATGGGGATCAACTTCCACGAGGTCCGCGCCCGCTCGGCGCTGAACCACGTGCCAGGGAGCCGCTACGGGTTCAACTGGACGATCAACCCCTTTAGGGGGTGCAGCCATGCCTGTGCCTATTGCCTCGGGGGAGACACCCCGATCTTGATGGGGGATGGCAGGACGAAGCGTCTAGCGGAGATTCGGGTCGGGGACGAGATCTACGGCACGGTCCGACGCGGCAATCATCGCCGTTATGTCAAGACTTTGGTGGAGGCGCATTGGTCGAC
This sequence comes from Solirubrobacterales bacterium, assembly GCA_035264245.1. Lineage (GTDB taxonomy): Bacteria > Actinomycetota > Thermoleophilia > Solirubrobacterales > 70-9 > VAYN01. The sequence goes on along the minus strand of DATFQO010000110.1, from coordinate 4,571 downwards.
CCGCAAAGAGGCCTATCGGGTGGTGTTGGAAGATGGCACCGAGCTGATCGCCAGCGGCGACCATCGCTTTCTCACCAACCGGGGCTGGAAGTACGTCACTGGAGCAGGACATGGATGGGGGCAGCGTCCTTTTCTGACGACCAGAAACGAGATGCTCGGCTTAGGTTCGTTCGGGCCCAGCCTCGATGTCTCGGAGGACTATCGGCTCGGCTACCTCTGCGGGATGATCAGAGGTGACGGTCACGTCGGGTCCTATTCCTATGGGCGGTCAGGGAGAGGGGGATGTGACCACCACCGGTTTCGCCTTGCCTTGACCGACGAGGAGGGATTGCGCAGGACCCAGAGCTTTCTCGCCGCCGCGGGTGTCCGCACCACCGAGTTCCAGTTCTCGAAGGGCAACGATCGCCATCGCTCGATGCGGGCAATCAGGACGTCATCGAAGGATGGTGTGGATCGAATCCGCTCGCTTATTCGCTGGCCGCGATCACCGAGCTCGGAGTGGAGGCGCGGCTTCCTCGCCGGCATCTTCGATGCCGAGGGAAGCCGAAACGGGTCCCTCCGGATTTGCAACAAGGATCCGGAGATCCTCGGGCGTGCCGAGGAGGGCATCCGCGGTCTCGGGTTCGACCTGACAGTCGAGAAGTCGAACGCGTGCGGGGCTCGCAACATGCGCCTGCGGGGAGGGCTCAGGCAGCAGATGCGTCTCTTTCAGCACATCGATCCGGCCATCAGCCGCAAGCGCTCGATCGAGGGGATCGCGATCAAGTCGGACGCCAAGCTTCGGGTGGTCGAGATCGAGGCGCTGGCAAGCGAGATGGATATGTACGACATCACCACCGGCACCGGTGATTTCATCGCCGACGGCGTTGTCAGCCACAACTGCTTTGCCCGGCGGACTCACACCTATCTGGACATGGATGCGGGTCGCGACTTCGAGCGGGAGATCGTGGTCAAGGTCAACGTGCCGGAGCTGGTCCAGGCGGAGCTGGCACGGCCGAGCTGGAAGCGGGAGCTGGTGGCGCTGGGGACGAACACCGATCCCTACCAGTGGGTCGAGAGCCGCTACCGGATGATGCCCGAGATCCTCGCGGCGCTGGAGGCGGCGGAGACGCCGGTCACGGTGCTGACCAAGTCGCCGCTGGTGATGCGCGACGTCGAGATCTTCGCCCGAATGGCGGAGAAGCTGCCGGTCTCGGTCAACCTCTCGATCCCGACGCTGGACGAGGACGCCTGGCGGGCGACCGAGCCGCACACGCCGAGCCCGGCCGCCCGCCTCGACGCCGTGGCCGAGCTGCGCCGGCGCGGAATCGACTCGGGCGTCCTGATCGCGCCGTTGATGCCCGGCATCAACGACCACCCCGACCAGGTCCGCCCGATCGTCGAACGAGCCAAAGCCGCCGGCGCCACCTTCCTCGGCGGCGTCGCCCTCCACCTTCGCGGCGAGGTAAAGGACGTCTTCTTCGCCTGGCTACAAGAAAAACGCCCCGACCTGCTCCCCAAATACGAGCAGCTATACAACGGCAGGTCCTACATGAGGCCTGAGCAACGTAAGCGGGCCACGAGAGCCGTCAAAGGCTGGGGCAGAGGAAGAGCGTCAAGGAAAGCCGCCCCTCGGGCGGGTGGCGTGGGCGCCGGGGACCCCGAGCATCCTGCGCAGGGGTCCCCGAACAGCCCGCGACGGGCCCCGCCCGCCCAGCCCTCCCTGTTCTAGCGGCCTTCGTCCAACTGCTCGAACCGGCACTCGGACGGCGCTTTGTCATCCCGAAAAGCGTGAAACCTTGCGCCGTGACGTATGCGTCCCGAAGCGGCATGGTCATAGCCAACCTCGATCACCAGCTCCGGTCGCAGCTCCACCCACTCGAGGTCCCGCCCACCGGTCCATCTGCTCGGCTCCGCCGTCCCGCTATCGCCCGTCTCCAGCGGCGCCAGCATCGCCCGCATGCTGCGTTTCGCCGCCGCGCTGAAGCCGGAGATATGACCGACGGTTCGCAGCTCGCTGCCGTCGTAGAGGCCGAGGATCAGCGAGCCGACGGTGCCCTCCTCTTTGCCGGGCCGCCAGCCCATCACCACGCAGTCGATCGTCCGCTCGCGCTTGACCTTCGCCATCCCCTTGCGCTTGCCGGGGATGTAGGTGGCGCTGAGGTCCTTCGCCATCACCCCCTCGATGCTGTTCAGCCACCGCTCCGCCTGCGCGGCGTCCGGGGTCAGCGGCGTCAGCTCCAACCCTGCCTGCTTGGCGATCGCCTCCAATCGCTCGCGCCGCTCGCGCAGCGGCCGCTCGCAGAGCACTTCATCGCCCTCGGCGAGCAGGTCGAAGACGATGTAGCCGGCCGGGATCTGCTTCGAGAGCAGCTCGATCCGCGACTGGGCCGGGTGGATCCGTTCCTGCAACGAGTCGAATTCGAGGTTGCCGTCCGCGTCGCGGATCACCAGCTCCCCGTCGAGGACCCATCGCCCCGGCGCAAACTTCAGCTCCGGGAAGTAGCGGTTCAGGTCTTTGCCGCCGCGCGACTGGATGTAGGCCTCGGCGCCGTCGACAAAGACGATCGCCCGAAACCCATCCAACTTAGGCTCATAAGCCCACTCCTCCCCCTCGGGCAGCTGTTTGCGCGTCAGCGCCAACTGAGGCTTGATCGGCGGCGAAAGAGGTAACGACATCTACCGCGACCCTACGAAAACGGTGGGAGGGGCGGGGTCATTCCCTCCCCAGACACTCAACCTCGAGCCATAGCGAGAGGTGTCTGGGGAGGGAATGACCCCGCCCGGCAACTCACCCGCCCCGAACCCGCTCGCGACTCTCGCGCGGATCCGGAATCGGCACCGCCGCAAGCAGTTTCTTCGTGTAGTCGTCCTTTGGCCTCTCGCAGACCTCGTCTGCACTCCCCTGCTCGACGACCCTGCCCTCGTTCATCACCGCGATCCGGTCGGAGATGTGGCGGACGACGCCGATGTCGTGGGCGACGAAGAGGTAGGCGAGGCCGAACTCGTCCTGGAGGTCGTCGAGCAGGTTGACGATCTGCGCCTGGATCGAGACGTCGAGCGCGGAGACCGGCTCGTCGCAGATCACCAGTTTCGGTTTCAGCGAGATCGCGCGGGCGATCCCGATCCGCTGCCGCTGGCCGCCGGAGAACTCGTGTGGAAAGCGGTTGTAGTGCTCGCTGGAGAGGCCGACCCTCACCAGCAGCTCCTGTACCTGGCGCCGCAGCTCCGAGCCGGAGGCGACGCCCTGGCGCTTGAGCGGGTCGCCGACGATCTGGCCGACTCGTTTGCGCGGGTTGAGCGAGGCGTAGGGGTCCTGGAAGATCATCTGCATCTGCCGCCGCAGCGGCCGCATCTGGCGCGCCCCCAGCCCGGCGATCTCCTGACCCTCGAACTTGACCGAGCCCGAGGTCGGCTCGATCAGTTGCAGGATCGCGCGGCAGGCGGTGGACTTGCCGCTGCCGGACTCGCCAACCAGCCCCAGGGTCTCGCCCCGTTCGACCTTGAAGCTGACCCCGTCCACCGCTCGCACCTGGTCGACCTCGCGGTCGATGAGGATCCCGCGCTTGATCGGAAAGTGCTTGACGAGGTCGGTGACCTCGAGCAAAGGAGCGCCGCTAACCGCCTCGGCAGCGCTCATGCCTTACTCACCTTCCCCGGCGCCTCGAGGCCGATCTGACCTTCGACTTGGCGCTTCTCCCGCTTCTCCTCGGGGCTCAGCCAGCAGCGGTCGCAATGGCCGGGTGAGTCGGGAAGCCGCGCCTCCAGCGGCGGGTACTGCGGGCATTTGGCGAACTCGTGCGGACAGCGGGGACGGAAGGGGCAGCCCTCGGGAAGCTCCAGCAGCGAGGGTGGGGAACCGGCGATCTGCGGCAGGCGGTGCGGCCGCGGCCGGTCGATTCGCGTCAGCGACCCGAGCAGGCCCCAGGTGTAGGGATGCTGGGGGTCGTAGAAGATCTGGTCCAGGGTCCCCTGCTCGACCACTTTGCCGGCGTACATGACCAGGACCCGGTCGGCCACCTCGGCGACGACGCCGAGGTCGTGGGTGATCAGGATCGTCGCCAGGTTTCGCTCCCGGTTCAGCTGCTCCAGCAACCGCAGGATCTGGGCCTGGATCGTGACGTCGAGCGCGGTCGTCGGCTCGTCGGCGATCAGCACCTCGGGCTCGAGGGCCAGCGCCATCGCGATCATCGCCCGCTGCCGCATCCCGCCGGAGAACTCGTGCGGGTAGTCGTCGACCCGCCGCTCGGCGTTGGGGATCCCGACCGCCTCGAACAGCTCGACGACCCGTTCCCTGCCCTGCTGCTTGGAGGTGTCGGGCCGGTGGGCGCGGATCGCCTCGACGATCTGGGCGCCGATCCGGTAGACCGGGTTGAACGAGGTCATCGGGTCCTGGAAGATCATCGCCACCCGCTCCCCGCGCAGCCGCCGCATCTCGGCGTCGCTGGCGCTGGTCAGCTCGTTGCCGTCCAGCTTCACCGAGCCCTCGATCCGGGCGTTGTTGGCGCGGGTGAGGCCGATGATCGTCTGCGCGGTGACGCTCTTGCCCGAGCCGGACTCGCCGACGATCGCCAGGACTTCGCCGGGGCGCA
>DATFQO010000109.1:0-40407 GCA_035264245.1 Solirubrobacterales bacterium | reverse complement strand
GGCGACGGCGAGGCGCACATCCTCCGCAACGCCGGCGGCGTCATCACCGACGACGTGATCCGCTCGCTGGCGCTCTCGCAGCGGCGGCTGGGGACGCGCGAGGTGATGCTGATCCACCACGACGACTGCGGCCTGCAGAAGATCACCGAGGACGGCTTCCGGACGGAGCTGCAGGAGACCACGGGGATCGCCCCCTCCTTCGCGATCGAGGCGTTCAAGGACGTCGAGGAGGACGTGCGGCAATCGCTCCGCCGCGTCCGCACCTCCCCCTTCCTGCCCCACCGCGATGTCGTGCGCGGCTTCGTCTACGACGTCGACACCCACCGCCTGCGCGAGGTCGAGGTAGCGGAGTAGATGGGGACCGTCGCCCCCTGCGGCTCCTGGGCCTCGCCGATCGAAGCGGCGACGGTGGCACGGGCCGGGCGGCGGCTGGGCTCGCCGGCGATCGCCGGCGACGGGGCGGTCTGGTGGGCCGAGGGTCGGCCCGACGAGGGCGGTCGGGTGGTGCTGATGCGGCGCCCGGCGGACGGCGAGGCCGAGACGGTGACGCCTGAGGGCACGAACGTGCGGACGCGGGTCCACGAGTACGGCGGCGGCGCCTGGTGCCTGGTCGCCCCTGACCTCGTCGTCTTCGTCGACTTCGGCGACCAGCGCCTCTACCGGCAGCGGCTGGGCGAGGAGCCGGTGGCGATCTCGCCCGAGCCGGCGGAGCCGGGGGCGCTGCGCTACGCCGACATGCGGCCGACCCCCGACGGCTCGGCGATCGTCTGCGTGCGCGAACGCGACGCCGGCGAGGAACCGGTGAACGAGATCGTCCTGCTGCCGCTCGATGGCGCAAACGACCCGCAGGTGCTGGCGGGCGGTCGCGACTTCTACTCCTTCCCGCGGATCAGCCCCGACGGCGCCTGGCTTGCATGGACCTGCTGGGACCACCCGAACATGCCTTGGGACGGCACCGAGTTGTGGGTCGCGCCGCTGGCCGACAGCGGCGAGGAGCGGCTGGTCGCCGGCGGCGCCGAGGAGTCGGTCTTCCAGCCCGAATGGGGGCCGGACGGTCGCCTGTACTTCGTCTCCGACCGCGACGGCTGGTGGAACCTCTACCGCAGCAGCGAGCCCGGGGCCGAGCTGAGCGGCGAGGAGGGAACCCAGGTGCAGCTGACCGAGGAGCGGGCCGACCTCGCTCATCCGCAGTGGCTGTTCGGCGGCGCCACCTACGCGTTCCTCGCGAGCGGCGCGATCGCCTGCGTGCGCTGCGAGGGCGCCGAGGAACGGCTGTTCCTGCTGCGGCCCGAGGGCTGGGAACCGGGCGACCTGGGCCTGCCCTTCACCTCCTTCGGCTACCCGGTCCTCTCCGCCCAGGGCGAGGCGGTCGCCTTCGCCGCCGCCAGTCCGGAGGGCGAGACGGCGATCGTCCGCCACGACGTCGGCCGGGGCGAGACCGAGGTGATCCGCACATCGAGCGAGGAGCCGGTCGACCCCGCCTACGTCTCCCGCCCACGGCCGATCGAGTTCCCGACCGGCGACGGCGCGGTCGCCTACGGCTTCTACTACCCGCCGGCGAACCCGGAGTTCGAGGCGCCGGAGGGGGAACTGCCGCCGCTGATCGTCGAGAGCCACGGAGGGCCGACGTCCCACGCGACGCCAGCGCTGAGCCGCGAGTTCCTCTACTGGACCAGCCGCGGGATCGGCGTCGTCGACGTCAACTACCGCGGCTCCAGCGGCTACGGGCGCGAGTACCGCAACCAGCTGCGCGGAACCTGGGGCGTGGTCGACAACGAAGACTGCCTCAACGCCGCCCTGCACCTGGCCGAGCAGGGCGAGGCGGACCCGGCGCGGCTGGCGATCCGCGGCGGCTCGGCCGGCGGCTACGCGACCCTCTGCGCGCTCACCTTCCACGACGGCTTCGCCGCCGGGGCGAGCTATTACGGCGTCGCCGACGCGGAGGCGCTGGTCCGCGACACCCACAAGTTCGAGTCCCGCTATCTCGACCGGCTGATCGGCCCCTATCCCGAACGCGCCGACCTCTACCGCGAGCGCTCGCCGATCAACTACGTCGAGCGGCTGCGGGTACCGGTGATCCTCCTCCAAGGGCTGGAGGACATGGTCGTGCCGCCGAACCAGGCGGAAACGATGGCCGCGGCGCTGGAGCGCAACGGCGTCCCCTACGCCTACCTGCCCTTCGAGGGCGAGCAGCACAGCTTCCGCAAGGCGGAGACCAACATCCGCTGCCTCGAAGCCGAGCTCTACTTCTACGGGCGGATCATGGGCTTCGAGCCGGCCGGGGATCCGGAGCCGGTCGAGATCGTCGGACTCAGCTGACGACGCAGTTCTTGGAGCCGCCTTCGGTTTCGCCTTTTTCCGGGAAGGCGTGGGCGAGGGCGAGGGCGATCAGCTGCGCGCGGGCGGCGTAGCCGGGCGAGGTGAAGTGGATGCCGTCTTCGATGAACCAGTCGTCTTTGACGTCCGAGGCCCAGTCGTAGACGCGCATGTTCGGGTAGGAGGCGCAAGCGGCGACCAGTTCCTCGTCCCACTTCTCCATGTTTTCCTTCGAGTAGGGGTCGCCCTTGTCGACCAGCGAGCGGACGTTGACCCAGAGCACCGGCTCGTCGCCGATGATCGCCATCATTTTTTCGATCCGTTCGCGCTCGCCGATGGTCGAGCCGGCTGCGACGTTGGCGGCCTCGTTGGTGCCGAGGGCGAGGACCCAGCAGCCCTTGAACCCTTCCGCCTTCCAGGCGGCGGCGACTTCCTGGGCGTTGGGGTTGCCTTCGAACTGCTCTTCGATCGAGGTCGCCCCCTGCACCTCCATGTGGACTTCCCTGGCGCCGACTTCCGCGTAGCGGGCGGGGATCCGCTGGCCTTCGCTGGGCAGGTATTCGGCGTCGTCGAGGCCCTCGGAGGTCGAATCGCCGATGTGGACGATCGCTTTGCACCGCGATTTGGTCGAGTCTTCGGCCTGCGCCTTGGTCAGCGGCGGCGGCTTCGTCGTCCCCTCGGCCGTCGCTTCCTCGACCCGGACGTCGTTGCCTTCGGCGCTGGTCGAGTGGACCCCGGCCATCCCGGCGGCGGCGATCACCAGGACCAGACCGAGGCTGACGATCGCCACCCGCATCGGCGGCGCGAAGGTCTCCCATTTCCAGCCGACGGCGCGGCGGCGGGCGAAGAAGCGGCCGATCGCCCCGTGGCGGATCGGCTCCTCGACGAAGCGCCAGGAGAGGGCCGCGATGGCGAAGATCGCGACCACCTGGAGGAGGCTGCGGGTGAGGCTTTCGCCGTGGATTCCCTGCGGCGAGGTGAGGACGATGATCGGGGTCTGCCAGAGGTAGATCCCGTAGGAGCGGACGCCGACCCAGCGCAGCGGCCGCACCCCGAGCCAGGTGCCAATGCGGCAGGCCGGATGGGTCAGCGGCATCAGCACCATCACCGTGGCGAGCGAGAGGAGGACGAAGCCGCCGCGGTAGTTGAAGGCGGAGAGTTCACCGGTGCGCCAGATCATCAGGGCGATGATCGCCAGGCCGGCGATTCCCATCGCGTCGAGGGTGTGGCGGGCCTGTGGCGCGATCCGGCGGCTGAGTTTGCGGCTCGGCCAGACCATCGCCAGGGCGGCGCCCAACAGCAGGCCGCCGGCGCGGGTGTCGGTGCCGAAGTAGATCCGGGATGGGTCGAGGCTCGGCTCGTAGAGGACGAACATCAGGATCGAGGAGACGACGGCGCCGGCGAGCGTCAGCAGCGCCAGCCGCGGGCGGACGCCCGAGGGCAGCGGCCGCTCGCGGACGATCTTGGTCCCGGCCAGCAGCAGGAACGGCCAGAGGATGTAGAACTGCTCCTCGACCGAGAGCGACCAGAGGTGGTCGAGCGGACCTTCGGCTTCGAAGCGGGCGAAGTAGGAGACGTCGGCGAAGATCTGCTCCCAGTTGTTGGCGTAGAAGATCGCCGAGAGGACGCCCACCCGGAACTGATTTGGTTGGGCTGGGCCGAAGATGGTCACCCAGGCGGTGACGATTGCCAGCATCAGGAACAAGGCGGGCAGCAGCCGCCGGGCGCGGGCGAGCCAGAACTTGGTCAACTCGATCCGGCCGCGACTGTTCAGCTGGGCCAGGAGGATGTCGCTGATCAGGTAGCCGCTGAGGGTGAAGAAGACCCCGACCCCGAGCATGCCGCCGGGGGCCCAGTCGAAACCGAGATGGAAGGCGATGACCGCGAGGACCGCGACGGCGCGCAGCCCGTCCAGCCCAGGCATGTAGCGCTGGTTGCGCTTGACGGGTTCGGGCATCGGTCGCCCGCATGGTAGGGATCGGCGCTGATAGCTTTCGCCGCCGTGGGTCCCGTCCGCGTTTCCTCGAGGACTGGGACGGGAACCTGCCGAAACCGTGGCGCGTCAGCGCCGAAGGCAGCGCCAAGGCCTCGTTCACCCGCGGCGGACTGCCCGGCTTCACCGTCAGCCTCACCAGCGGCGGAGGCGGGGGCAGCAGCGAACTCGGCGCGCTCTGCGCGGGGACGTTCACCGTCAACGCCGGCTCCGACGTCGGCCCGCTCTACTTCGCCAAGGGCCCCTACCTCCTCTACATCCCGACGCGTTCGGCGATCACCTGCCGCCGCGCCTCGGTGCTGTTCACCCGCTTCCTGGCCTCGCCGGGCGGAATGCTGCCGGCGCCGTGGCGAGTCGCCACCCAGACCGCGACCTTCTTGAAGCCGGCCCATCCGCTGCGGTCGGGCCTTCCGGGTCGAGCCGGCCAACGGCGCCTGAGAGGCACGACCTGCCCCAGCCTCCTTACTTGCTGGGCAGGGAGGCTGGGGCAGGTCGTGTCAGCAGGGCTCTGAGGTCGGCGGCGACCGTCTCCGGTTCGTCCTCGAGCTGGTTCCAGGTCAGGCGGGTCACGCCGTAGCCGGCGGCTCGGAGCTTTCGGTCGCGGGCGCGGTCTTCGCGGAAGGCGGTGCGGGTCCTGTGGCCCTGCCAGCCGTCCAGCTCGACGATCTCACCCGCCTCGGGCCAGTGGCAGTCGACTTCGTAGCGCTTCGAGCCGACGACGATCAAGTCGTTGAAGCGAGGGAGCGGCAGGCGGTGATCGCGGAGGAAGGGCGCGAAGCGCTCCTCGAGGTGGCTCTTCTTTCGCCCTTCGGGCTCGTCCTTCAGGCGTTCGAGCGCCAGTCGCACTCGCGCCACTCCGCGCCGGCGGGGATAGCGCCTCACCAGGTCCCAGAGCGAGAGCGGATCGCGTAGTTCCCTGAATTCCATCTCGCGGATCATGGATCCGACCACGTCGGAGTCCTCGGTGGCGGCCAGATCGAAGATCGTCCGCGGGACGGTCGTGACCGGGATCCCGTCCTCGACGGTCACCTCGTCAGCCGGCAGCGGTTTATGGTGGCGGCGGATCCCATCCCAGGTCCGGCTCTTGGTCGGATCGGTGATGTCGATGATCGACCGAGAGTTCGGCCGGATCATCCAAAGCGCCGCCGCCGACCAGTGGCTGAGAACGGCGTCGGGTCCCGAGGCGAGCACTGCAGCCATCCAGCGACCTTCGCGAGTCAGGCGTCGGCGGCCAGGGGCGTAGACCCCGCGCCGGACCTCGTTGAGACGACCGGCGCCCACTCTTCTCGCGATCGCCCCCTCCTCCAACCCGAGCCGGATCAGTTGCTCCCGCCCCACCACCCCATGCTGCCGGTCGGCAAGGGCCGCGATCATCCGCTCGCGTTCGCGAAACCGCAGACGCGGTCGATTATCGGCTTCGTTTGCGGTCTCGGCGCGCGGTTGGGGTGGCATTGGTGGCATTGGTCCCTGGATAAGGGTTTGGGGCTTCGGTTTCGCCCCCCTTGGCGCTTGGGTAGCTGGCGCGCATGAGTAGCGCGGCGGAATTTCTTCCCAAAAGTCGGTCGCTGAGGACGCTCGAGTTGGCCGCTGAGGAGTGCCGGGGGTGTGAGCTCTACAAGGACGCGACGCAGACGGTCTTCGGCCTGGGACGGAAGAGCGCCGAGCTGATGCTGGTCGGCGAGCAGCCGGGGGACAAGGAGGACCTGGAGGGCGAGCCATTCGTCGGGCCGGCCGGGCGTCTGCTGGACCGGGCGCTGGAGGAGGCGGGAATCGACCGCTCCGCCGCCTACGTCACCAACGCCGTCAAGCACTTCAAGTGGAAACCGCGCGGTGGTCGGCGGCTGCACCAGACGCCGCGGGTCGGTGAGATCGAGGCCTGCAAGCCGTGGCTCGCGGCCGAGGTGCAGGCGGTCGAACCGGCGGCGATCGTCGCCCTCGGCGCCACCGCGGCCCGTTCCCTCTTCGGGCCGAAGGTCAAGGTGACCAAGGACCGGGGCAGGCCGATCGACTCGCCGCTGGCGCCGCTCGCGTCGGTGACCATCCACCCCTCCGCGATCCTCCGCCTGCGCGACCACGACGAGCGCGAGGCCGAGCTCGGCGGGCTCGTCGCCGACCTCGAAGCGGTCGGCTCGGCTCTGCAGGGCGCGAGGTGAGCCCGGCGGCGACCGCCACCCGCCGGCGCCTCAAGCGCGCCGACTGCGCCGGCCCAGGGATCAGGCGCATCCGCCGCGGCAGCGGCTTCTCCTACGAGGACGGTGCTCGCGAGGCCATCGCCGACGAGGAGACGCTGGAACGGATCCGCCAGCTGGCGATCCCGCCGGCCTGGAAGGAGGTCTGGATCTGTCCCGACCCCTTCGGCCACATCCAGGCGACCGGCTACGACGAAGCGGGCCGTAAGCAGTACCTCTACCACGAGCGCTGGCAGCAGCGGCAGGCGGAACGAAAGTTCGAGCTGGTGCGCGAGTTCGCCCTCGCGCTGCCGAAGCTGCGCCGCGCCGTCACCGCCGACCTGCGCCGCCAGGGGATGCCGCGCGAGCGGGCACTGGCCTGCGCGGTCCGCCTCCTCGACCTCGGCTTCTTCCGCGTCGGCAGCGAGGTCTACGCCTCCGAAAACGAGAGCTTTGGCCTCGCCACGGTACGCCGCGAGCACGTCACGATCAAACGCAACGAGGTCGTCTTCGACTTCCCCGCCAAGAGCGGCCAGCGGCGGGTGCAGTCGATTCGCGACGCCGCCGCCCGGCGGGCGATCGAGGCGATGCACCGCCGCCGCGGCGGCCCCGAGGACCTGCTCGCCTACCGCGCCGGGGGCGGATGGGTCGACGTCCGCTCCGACGAGATCAACGAGTACATCCACGAGAAGATCGGTGCCGAGTTCTCCGCCAAGGACTTCCGCACCTGGCACGGCACCGTACTGGCCGCCGTCGCCCTGGCGGGCGAGGAGAAGCCGCGCTCCGAAGCGGCAGCAAAGCGCTGCATCGCCGGCGCCGTCAAGCAGGTCTCAGAAGCGCTCGGCAACACCCCCGCCGTCTGCCGCGCCTCCTACATCGACCCCCGCGTCCTCGACCGCTTCCGCGACGGCGTCACGATCCGCCTGGCGGCCAACGCCAACGGGCGCCTGACCGCCAAGCAGCGGCTGAAGATCGAGCGCGAAGTGATCGACCTCGTCTCCTGATTACCGATCTGAGGTGGCGGGCGTACCCCTCCCCGGACCCTCCCCGCTGTTGTCCGGGGAGGGGTACGCCCGCCACCCTCCTCGCCCGCTTCTTCTACCCGTTTCGGCTTATCCGGCCGCGGGGATCAGTGGGCATCGGACAGCTAGGGAAGGTGAGCAAGATATGAACACCCAGCAGCGGCCCTTTGCCGTGGTGACGGGAGCATCGAGCGGGATCGGGTTCGAGCTCGCCAAGGTCTTCGCCGAAGAGGGATTCGACCTCCTGATCACCGCCGAGGACGCGGAGATCGAGACCGCCCAGCGCCAGCTCGGTCAACTTACGGCGAGCGTCGAGCAGACCCGCCTCGACCTCTCCCGCGAGGAGGACGTCACTCGCCTCTACGAGCGGATCCAGGCGACGGGGCGGCCGGTCGACGCGCTCGCGCTCAACGCCGGGATCGGCGCCGGCGGCGACTTCGCCCGCGAAACCGACCTGGGCAAGGAGCTGCGCCTGATCGACCTCAACGTCCGCTCCACCGTCCAGCTCTGCAAGCGGGTCGTGAAGGACATGGTCGCCCGCGACGAGGGCCGGATCCTCTTCACCTCCTCGATCGCCTCGACGATGCCGGGCGCCTTCCAGGCCGTCTACAACGCCTCCAAGTCCTTCGTCCAGTCCTTCGCGCTGGCGCTGCGCAACGAGCTGAAGGACACCGACGTCACCGTCACCTCACTGATGCCGGGACCGACCGAGACCGAGTTCTTCGAGCGCGCCGAGATGCTCGACACCCCGGTCGGCGAAGAAGAGAAGGACGACCCGGCCGAAGTCGCCCGCCAGGGCTTCGACGCGTTGATGGCCGGCCGCGAAAAGGTCGTCGGCGGCAGCTTCAAGAACAAAGCGCAGGCCGTGGCCGGCAAGGTCGTCCCCGACTCGGTGAAGGCGGAGATGCACCGCAAGATGGCCGAACCCGCCACCGCTGGCGAGAAAGGAGACGAGCGATGAAAGCCGCCGTCTGGCATGGCCCTCGCGACGTCCGCGTCGACGAGGTCGAGGACCCGAAGATCGAGGAGGCCACCGACGCGGTGGTGAGGATCACCTCGAGCGCGATCTGCGGCTCCGACCTGCACCTCTACGAGATCCTCTCGCCGTTCATGGAAGAGGGGGACATCCTCGGGCACGAGCCGATGGGGATCGTCGAGGAGGTCGGCCCGGAGGTGACCCACATCTCCCCCGGCGACCGGGTCGTGATCCCGTTCAACGTGTCATGCGGGCACTGCTGGATGTGCGACCGCCAGCTGTTCGCCCAGTGCGAGACGACTCAGAACCGGGAGGAAGAAAAAGGCGCCTCGCTGCTCGGCTACACCAAGATGTACGGCCATGTGCCGGGCGGCCAGGCCGAGTACCTACGGGTGCCGCAGGCCCACTTCGGGCCGATCAAGGTCCCCGAGGGCCCGCCCGACGACCGCTTCCTCTACCTCTCCGACGTGCTCCCCACCTCCTGGCAGGCGGTCGACTACGCGGCGATCCCCGAGGGCGGCTCGGTCACCGTCTTCGGCCTCGGCCCGATCGGTCAGATGACCGCCCGCATCGCCGCCCACAAAGGGGCGCGGGTGATCGGCGTCGACATCGTCCCCGAGCGGCTGGCGCTGGCGGAGAAGCACGGGGTCGAGACCCTCGACCTCGACGAGCACGACGACATCTCCGACACGATCCGCGAGATGACCGAGGGCCGCGGCACCGACGGCGCGATCGACGCGGTCGGGATGGAGGCCCACGGCGCCCCGGTCGGCGAGTTCGCCCAGAAAGCGGCGGGCCTGCTGCCCGACGCGGTCGCCGAGAAGCTGATCGAAAAGGCGGCGATCGACCGCATGTCGGCGCTGTATGCGTGCTTCGACACGGTCCGCCGCGGCGGCACCGTCTCGATCAGCGGCGTCTATGGCGGCATGGTCGACCCGATCCCGATGTTCCAGCTCTTCGACAAGGGCGTGCAGTTGCGGATGGGCCAGGCCCACGTGAAGAAATGGATCGACGAGATCCTGCCGCTGGTCAGCGACGAGGCTGACCCTCTCGGGACCGAAGACCTCGCCTCGCACAAGATCGGGATCGACGACGTCCCCGAGGCCTACGAGAAGTTCCAGAAGAAGGAAGACGGCGCGATCAAGTACGTGATCCAGCCCTGAGCGGGAGGTAAGCGAGATGCGCGTAGTCGTAACCGGAGCGAGCGGCAACGTCGGCACCAGCGTGCTCGAGGCGCTCGGTCGCGAGCCGGAGGTGAAGGAGGTCGTCGGGATCGCCCGCCGGGTGCCGGAGGTCTCCTACCCCAAGGTCGAGTGGGCCGGCGCCGACGTCACCGAGGACGAGCTGGTGCCGCTCTTCTCCGGCGCCGACGCGGTCGTCCACCTCGCCTGGGCCATCCAGCCGAGCCGCGACGAGACGGTGACCGAGCGGATCAACGTCGAGGGTTCGCGTCGCGTCTTCGACGCCGTCGGCCGGGCCGGCGTCGGCGCCCTCGTCTACGCCTCCTCGGTCGGCGCCTACAGCCCCGGCCCGAAGGAACGCGCGGTCGACGAGTCCTGGCCGGTTGACGGCATCCCCACCTCCTTCTACTCGCGCCACAAGGCGGCGGTGGAAACGATGCTCGACGCCTTCGAACGCCGCCAACCGGAGGTCCGAGTCGTCCGCCTCCGCCCCGGGCTGATCTTCAAAGCCGAGGCCGGCAGCGAGATCCGCCGCCTCTTCGCCGGTCCCTTCCTGCCCGGCTTCCTGGTCCGCCGGCAGCTGGTGCCGCTCATCCCGCGGGTGCCGCGCCTGCGCTTCCAGGCGGTCCACTCGCGCGACGTCGGCGAGGCCTACCGGCAGGCGGTGGTCCGCGACGTCCACGGCGCCTTCAACATCGCCGCCGAGCCGGCGATCGGGGTCGAAGAGCTGCGCGACTTCTTCGGCGCCCGCAGCTTCCCGCTGCCGGCCCGCGCCCTGCGCACCGCCGCCGATCTCTCCTGGAAGCTGCGCCTGCAGCCCTCCTCCCCCGGCTGGATCGACCTCGCCCTCGGGGTGCCGACGATGGACACCTCGCGGGCTCGCGAGCAACTCGGCTGGGAGCCCGAGATCGACTCGCTGGCCGCGCTCGACGACCTGCTGCGCGGGATGCGCAACGCCGAGGGGGCGCCGACGCCGCCACTGGAGACCCACGCCGGCGGCCCGCTGCGGGCGCGCGAGCTTGCCTCCGGGATCGGCCGCAAGCAGTGATCGCACCGCTCAGATTGCCCCAATTTCGGGGGAGGGTTTTGTTTTTCGCGTCGAAGCCAGGGGTACCGAAGACCCATGGCGAGCCCAAACGTAAAGAGCCTTCCCAAACCCGGCGAGGTTTGGCTCAGCTGCCCGCCGTATCTGATGCTGGCGCGGATCGTCGCGGTCGACCTCGATGACGATACGCCGGTGGTCAGCTACGAGCTCCACGACGACGACGGCTCGCTGCTGCAGGCGGTCGAGCACGCGACACTGGACCACGGCTGGTGGCGCACCTTCCAGCGGCTCGAGCCGCGATTCGGCTGAGCGCTCAGTAAAGCTTGCGGATCGAGCCCTGATCGGCGAAGATGCCGGCCGATGCTCGCTCCGAAGATCCTCAGCCTCGCGGCGCTGGTCGCGCTGCTCGCGGCCCTCGTCGCGACTCCGGCGATGTCGGCGCCGGCGGAGAAGGCGAGCTTCCGGTCCTGCCCGGACATGAAGCGGATGTTCACCGGTGACATCCGCGTCCGCAACGTGGCCTGTCAGAAGGCCCAACGGGTGATCGTTCGCTACACGCGCGGGATCATCGACGACCTGCAGCACGACTGGTCACTCACCGTGCTCGGCTTTCGGTGCGATCTGACCGGCAAGGACTACTACGGCGACTCGCACCGCTGCACGGCGAGCGGCGACCGGGTGATCCGCTTCCGACGCGGCACTCACTGAACCGCCGCGAGGGCCTCCTCGGCGCTGTCGAAGACGAGGCCGTTGGCGGTCAGCCCGGTCATCGAGAGGACTCGCAGGACCTGGTCGGTCGGGGCGTAGACGGCGAGGCGGTTCCCCTCCTTCTCCATCCGGTTGTGGGCGCGGAGGATCACCGCGATCCCGGAGGAGTCGATGAAGGCGCAGCGCTGGAGGCCGACGAGGACGCACTTGGACTCGGCCACGGCGCCGCTCAGCACCTCGTCGAGCTGCCCCGCGACCGCGAGGTCGAGCTCCCCTTCGACCTGGATGTCCCTGCAGCCGGGCCGCAGAATCCGCTCGTTGACGTTAAATCGCTGCATCTGAGGTGATCGTAATCCGAGACGTCGGCATTGGCACCCGCCCCCTGAGCATCGGCCCGATCCTAGCCTAAGCTCGCGTTCGTGCCGGGCCGCCGAGCACTGCCCCCACCCGAGGCGATTGTGGCGACGATCGTCGAGCTCGCCGACGACGGCTTCTGCCGGCGCGCCGAGCTTGCGCAGCGCTACCCCGGCCTTGGCGCCCGCGATCTGCGCCGCGCCCTGCGGCGGGCGGTCGCCCAAGGCCTGGTGATCGAGCGCCGGGGGCCCGACGGGGCCTTCCACCTCGCTGTCAGCAGCGAGGGTTGGGATCGCCACCGCAGTGGGTAGCAGGGGGCGGTGAGCCCAGACCAAGCCTCCATCCTGAAGACGCCGGAGATGGTCGCCGGCTACGCCGAGCCGCAGAAGCGACCGCCGCTGCTCTCCTACCTCGGCTTCATGGGCCTGTTCGGGACGCTGGTCAGCGCCGCGCTCCTCTCCGCCAGGCGGCAGGGACGGGAGCTGCCGGCGAAGGTCAGCCCCGGCGAGCTGCTGCTGGTCGGCACCGCCTCGCACAAACTCAGCCGGATCGTCGCCAAGGACAAGGTGACCAGCCCCCTGCGGGCGCCCTTCACCGAGCTGGAAGGCAAAGGCGGGCCGGGCGAGCTCGAGGAGAGCGCCCGTGGCAGCGGCCTGCGGAAAGCGATCGGCGAACTGCTGATCTGCCCCTACTGTCTCGACATGTGGGTCGTCGCCGCCTTCTCGGTCGGCCTGATCTTCGCCCCCCGCCTGACCCGCTTCGTCGCCTCCCTCTTCTCGGCGCTGACGATCTCGGACTTCTTCCAGATCGCCTACAAGGCCGCCGAGGAGAAGGGGCTCGGCTAGGAGGCACGGATGCCGCGAGCGCTGGAGGAGGCCGTGGTGGTGATCACCGGCGCCTCGAGCGGGATCGGGCGCGCCGCGGCGCTGCGCCTGGCCCGCCGTTCCCCCTCATTGGCACTGTGCGCGCGCTCCGAGGAGCCGCTTGCCGAGGTCGCCGCGGCCTGCGAGAGCGCCGGCGCGCGGACGCTCCACCGCTCGCTCGACGTCGCCGACGAGGAAGCGGTCGAGGCGCTGGCGGCGGCGACCGTGGAGCGCTTCGGCCGCATCGACGTCTGGGTCAACAACGCCGGGGTGATCGCCTACGGTCCCTTCGAGGAGATCCCCTCCGAGGTGTTTCGGCGGGTGATCGAGACGAACCTGATGGGCCAGGTGCACGGTGCCCGGGCCGCGTTGCGCCGCTTCCGCGCCCAGGGGAGCGGCGTGCTGATCAACATGTCCTCGGTCTGGGGCCGCGTCAGCACCCCTGAGGTGACCCCCTACATCGTCAGCAAGAACGGCGTCCGCGCCTTCTCCGAATGCCTCTCCGGCGAGCTGGTCGACGAGGAGGAGATCCACGTCGCGACGCTGGTCCCACAGGCGATCGACACGCCGATCTTCGAGCACGGCGCCAACTACACCGGCCACCAGGTGCGGCCGATCCCACCGGTCCTCGATCCCGACCAGGTGGCCGAAGGCATCGAGCTCTGCGCCGAGAACCCGAAGCGGGAAGTCAACTACGGCCAGGCCGGCCGCGCGCTGGAGATCCTCCAGGCGACGGCGCCCCCGCTCTACCGTCGCCTCGCCCACCTCGCCTTCCTGCGCGGCACCTACGGCAGCGTCCCGGCCGCGCCGGCGAGCGGCAACGTGCTGGGCAGCCGCGGCCCCCATGCCGTCGGGGGCGGGTGGCGGGAGCGGCGGACGCCGGCGCTGCGTCGCGCCTTCCTCGCCGCCGCCGCCGGGTCGGTGCGAGGCCTGCTCAAGCGCCGGTCATGATCGAGTGGTCACTCGAGCACGGTATGGGTGCCGAATTGACCTCTCGATGATCGCCGTCATCTCCGACACCCACATGCCGAAGGGCAAACGGGCGCTGCCGCCGACCTGCGTCGAGCGGATCCGCGCCGCCGAGGCGCTGATCCACGCCGGCGACTTCTCCGCCGCCTCGGTCCTGGCGGAGCTGCGCGAGCTCTGCCCGGTCGTGCTGGGCGTCCACGGCAACGTCGACGACGCCGAGCTGCGCCGGAATCTGCCGGCGGAGATCGAAGTCGAGGTCGGCGGGCGCACCCTCGCGGTCGTCCACGACGCCGGGCCGCGCCACGGCCGCCTCGGCCGCCTGCGCGGCCGCTTTCCCGCCGCCGACGCGGTCGTCTTCGGCCACAGCCACCTGCCCCTGCACGAGGAGGAGGGCGGCTTCCAGATCTTCAATCCCGGCAGCCCGACCGAGCGCCGCCGCGCCCCGGCGCCGTCGATGGGCCTGCTGCGCCCCGAGCCCTCCGGCCTGCGCTTCGAACACCTCTGGCTCGGGTAGGTACACGGCAATCGTTTATCGACCCCAAGGAGGACGACGATGGCGGAGTTGACGACGCTGGAGGAGAAGCTCGCGGAGGTCCTCGGGCTGGCCCAGGCCGCGCAGAAAGCGACCGAGAAAGTCGAGGGTCTCGTCGACGACGAAAGCATCGCCGCCAACCTGCGCCAGATGCGCGACGAGGCCGAGGAGACCGAGCGCCGCTGCACCGAGGTGGCGGAGGAGCGGGACGGCAAGAAGACGGCGATCCTGGATAAGGCCCAGGAGACCAAAGGCGAGGCCGCGGAGATGATGGAGACCTACCTCGGCGACGACGCCGACGGGCTCGACGGCTTCGAGTTCATGACGATGGCCGAGGCGGGCGAGGTCGGCCACTGGGCGGTGCTGCGCAAGCTGAACGAGCAGGCCGGCGAGGAAAAGATCGCCGAGCTGACCGAGTGGGCACTGCCGATCCAGGAACGGCACTTCAGCCAGACCAAGGAATGCGCCCTGCGATTGGCCGGCGAAAAAGACCCCTACCAGGAGTCCTGAGCCAACCGATGCCGCCGAGCGCGGGCCCCGACCGCCTGCTGGCCATCTACCTCAACGACCATCTGGCGGGGGCCGCGCTCGGCGTCGAGCTGGCCCGCCGCCTGCGGTCGAGCAACCGCGGCGACGGCGAGATGGGCGAGCCGCTGGCGCGGATCTGCGCCGAGATCGAAGCCGACCGGGAGACGCTGGTCGGGCTGATGGACCGGCTCGGGGTCGACCGCAAACCGCTCAAACCCGCGCTCGCCCGCATCGGCGAGCGCCTCGGGCGGCTGAAGCTGAACGGCCAGCTGCGCGGCTACTCGCCGCTCAGCCGGGTCCTCGAGCTGGAGGTCCTGGCGGCCGGGATCGGCGGCAAGCTGCAGCTCTGGAACGGGCTCGAGCAGCGCTTCGGCGACTCGCTCGAGGGCTTCGACTTCCACGCCCTTGCCGGCCGCGCCGACGGCCAGGGACGGCAGGTCGAGGACCTGCATCTGAAGGCGGCCGCGCGGGCGCTAGGCGACCGCCATTGAGACCGGCCACTGGTCGGCGACGGTCTCAGCCGCCTTGCGCTCCTCGGCGAGGATCGACTCGGCCAGGGTGACGGTCTCCCCGTCGCCGGCCCGGCGGGCGACCCGCAGCAGCAGCTCGTAGGCGGCGACCTCGAGGTTCTCGACCGCGTAGGCGAAGCCGGCGAGCTTGGCCGGGGTGTCGGGTTGGGCGGCGAAGAAGACACTCCAGTTGAGTGCTCCGAGCCGGAGCGCGGCGTCCTTGATCCCGGACGGCGTGGCGCCGCGCTCGTCGAGGCGGGCCTCGATCCTCCGTAAGTGGGCTTCGGTCTCCCCGAGGTGGTGGTCGAGGGCGGCGCGCAACTCATCCGGCACGTCGAGCTCCCTGCCTTTCTCCAGCAGCTTCTTCGACTGGCCCTCGAGCGCGTGGACGTCGGCGAGGTAGGTGTTCAGCTGGTCGCTGAGGTCGTCGGGCTCGACCTCGGCCAGCGCCTGCTCGACCGCTTCGTCCCATCGCTCGGCCAGGCGTCCCGCCATCTGCCGCTCCTCGTCAGCGATCGCCTCGGCCATCGCCGCGGTTTCCTCGTCGCCGGCTTCGCGGGCGGCGATCGCCAGCAGCTCGTAGGCCGCAACCTCCATGTGCTCGTAGGAGAAGGCGTGCATCGCCAGCTTGCCCGGAGTGTCGGGCTGCGAGCGGGCGAAGAGGACCATGCCGTAGCCCCCGGCCTGGCCGGCGACGTCCTTCAGCTTCGAGGGCGAGGCCTCGTGGGCCTCGAGCCGCTCGCGGACGCGCCGCTCCTGGGATTCGGTCTCGGCGAGGTGGCGCTGGAAGGCTTCGGCCAGCTCCCCTTCGACGAGGTCGGGGGCGCGGCGCATCTGCACCCGGGCCTGTTCCTCGATCGAGTGGACGTCGGTCAGGTACTTGACGAGTTGGGTCTGCGGATCGTTGTTTGGCATGTATCCCGGATACCCGCGAGGGCGCGGTGCCACGCCTCAGACGTAGTCGACCTCGCGTGCCATCGCGTGCAAGCGCACGGTCGTACCTCGCTCGTCGGAGCGGATCTGGACCAGGTCGCAGAGCTGGTTCGCGAGCCAGAGCCCGCGGCCGCCGTCCTGGGCGACGTCCGGGCGCAGCCGGCCGGCGAGTGGCTCCTCGATCCGGCCGCCGTCTTCGACCTCGGTCAGCAGCCGCTCCTCCTCGACCCACAGCCGCAGGGTGCCGCTGCCGCCGCCGTGTATGACGCTGTTGGCGGCGAGCTCGCTGGCGGCGGTGACCAGGTCGGCAACGCCGCCCGGGTCCATCCCCGCCCGCTCGGCCGCGGCGCTGACGCGGCGGCGGACCTCGGAGAGCTCCTCCAGCCCGAAGTCGAGGCTTTCGACCGGTGCGGCGGGCGGCGGCAGCCGGCCGGCGAAGCTGTCGGCCTCGGCGACGAAGGACCAGCTCTCCTCGCCGACGCCATCCCGGCAGACGACGGAATGCGAATGGGCCACCTTCTCGAGCACCTCGTCGCCGAGCGAAGCCGCGTCGTAGGGGCAGAGGAGCGACCAGGCCGAGCCATGGTCGAAGGCGACATTGAGGAGAGACTCGTGGCGCTGGCACTCCTCCAGCGCCGCCTCGCTGCGCGCCGCCCAGACGGGTTCGCCGATGCCCCGCAGCCCCCGCGCCCCGCCGGCGTCGACGAAGTCTCGCCAGAGCGGGATTATCAGGGCCGGATTGCGCCCCACCTCGCGCATGTCGAGGAACCGGACCCGTTCCGCCTCCCGCCCCAGCTCGTTTTTCAGCAGTTGGGTCTGATCCGGGCCGACCGCGACCAGCAGATCCTCCCCGGCATCGATCCCCTGCCGCAGGAAGGGCAGGGTGGCTGCCAGGTACTCGCCGGCATCGCCGTAGATCAAGGCCTGGTGTTGGAAACCGTCGTGTTCCATGCGCGCTGTTCCTTTCGAGAAGTCATTCCCGCCAGGGGCGCGTCCGAAACGAGTTTTCCCGACCGCCTTTGTGGGTAATCAGACTTTCGGCACAACTGTCACTGAGCTGCTTGTGTCGGGAGTAGAGCCGCTCACTTCTCACGGCGTCGCACGGAGATCGGGAGAGGTCCAAGCAGTCAAGTGTCAACCCCGAGAGCCGGAGAGAACAATGAACCCCCCAGCTGGACCCCTGAGCAGCAAAGAAATAGATCCGACCCAGCAGATAGTGCGTGGCCCCGAGATCGGCCCGGCGCAGAAGCGCGACGTGTTGTTGCAGCGAGTGCGAGCGGCGCGCAAACGCCTCTCGCCCCCCTCCGGTGCCATGCCGCGGCTGCCCTAGCGCCCGAAGCGGTGCCGCAGAGCTCGCTCGGAATGCGCGGCGCGCGGGATCACCGAGTCGCCGTAGCGGACGCCGCCGAAACGCAGGCGCTGGAGGACCGCAAGCCAGGCGCAGACGCCGCGCTCGAGAACCCAGAGCGGCGCCAGCAGCGCCGAGGAGGCGGGAAAGACGCCGGCCCCTCCCCCGCGCCGGCGACCGCGCTCGGCGACGGCGACCGCGAGCCCGGTCGAGGCAAGCACGGGCGCTGGGCGCCGCCGGACCGCGGCGAGGGCGAGCAGAGGGACGACCGCGAGCCAGAGGGCCATCCGCAGCGGCAGGGCGAAGTCGTCGTAGGCTTGACGAGTGCGCTGGCCCCAGAAGTGCCCGGCCGAGGGCGGCGTCCGGGCGACGTAGAGGTCGAGCGGCGACACGACGCTGCCGCCATGGGCGCGGACGGTGCGGATCAGCTCCAGGTTCTCGAAGAGGACGTCGCCGTCGTAGAGGCCCATTGCCAGCATCCGCGAGCGGCGCACCGCCAGCGTCCCCGGGTAATCGCGGCCGAAGCAGCGGTTGAGCAGCGTCCTGCCGGTGTCCCAGCGGGCGTGCCACGGCAGTGAGCTGAAGTAGTTCTGGGGGCGGACCAGGTCATGCTCGTCCAGCAGCTGCGCGGTGCGCCGCAGCGCCGCCGGCTCGTAGCGGACGTCGTCGTCGGCGACGACGACCTTCTCACGCGAGGCGAGGCGGACGCCGGTGCGGACCCCCGAGACTTTGCCCATCAGCCAGACCTCCTCCTCGCCCGGCCGCAGGTGGGTCGCGCAGGCCCCCCAGGCCTCGGCGTTGGCGGCGAAGATCTCGGGGGGCGAGCCATCGACGACGATCAGCTCGGCGCAGTGGGGCGCGATCGCGGCGAGGTAGGCGGCCAGCTCCTGCCGCTGCTCGCCCTCGGGCCAGCGGATCGGCACCACATAGGAGAGGTCGAGCGGCTCGCTCACCGTCGACGCCTCGGCCTCAAGCGGCAATGGGTACCAGCGGCGAGAGCAGCGACGTCTCCCCCCGCTCCCATGAGTCCATCAAGTGGCGGCCCCAGTGCGCCTCCACCTGCAGCAGCGCCCGAGCGCCGAAGAGGATGTCGGCCGCCACTTCGGGCTCGACCGCCGCCAGCCCCCCGGCCAGGTCCCAGGCGGCGATGTTCTCGTGCACCGCGTCGGCCTCGACGTGCTCGTCGTAGAAATGGGTCGCCTCGGGGCCGTAGCCGAGCCGGCGCAGGGCGTTGCCGTAGCGGCGGTTGGGAATCGAGGAGGTCATCTCGAAGGCGGCGAGGTGGCCGACGAGGGCGCCGCGGCGGCGGCGGTGCAGGCCGAAGCCGGTGACCAGGTTCACCGCTGCCAAAGTGACGCCTGGCCAGCGGTCGATATAGCGGCCGTAGGTCCCGTCGAGGCCCAGGCTCTCCATCGTCCTCGCGAAGAGGACCGAGTGCATGCGCTCGCTGCTGCCGCCGCCGTACTCGTCGAACTGGACCTCGAGCAGCGCCGCCTTGGGCCCTGGGGAGAGGCGCGGAATCGCCCACGAGTGCGGGTCGGCCTCCTTCAGCTGGTAGGCGGAGCGGTGGACGACGTGCTCGAGCATCTGCTCGCGGGTCCCCTGGGTCTCCATGTAGCGGGAGAGCGGGGGGCCTGGGTCGGCGGCGACGATCTCCTGCAGCGCCGCGCCGACCGACTCCAGCTCGGCCGCTTCGGCGGGCGCGACCAGCTCGGCGATCGCTTCTTCGAAGCACCGCTCCAGAGCCCCCCGGAAGGAGAGCAGCGAGGGCGCCCACTCCCAGCGTTCGTCGACGCCGCGGATGCCGCTGTAGTGGATCTCGTAGGCGACGTAGAGGGCCAGCTGCAGGTCCTGGTCGGCGATCGGGTCGGCGCAGTCGATCAGGCCCGGGGCCGCCAGCCGCGTCTGGGGCTGGCCTTCCAGCCCCTCGAACAGCTGCTCGCTCAGGGGGCCCCGTGGCGGGGGCAGCTCGATCAGGCGCGCGGCCATGGCTCCGGCCCGCTCGGCGCTTCGAACCCGATCAGCTTGTGGGTGCCGTCGCAGAGCGGGCGGATGCGGGACTTGCCGCAGCGGCAGAGGGCGATCGTGCGACGCTCCAGCTCCAGCTCGTTGCCTTCCTGGTCCTGGAGGACGAAATCGCCGCGAACCAGGTACGGACCGTCCCGGTAGGGGGTGACGGTCACCGCCCCGGCGCCGCGCGGGCGCTTCTCCTCGCCCGGGTCTTCGCTCATGCAGCCGCCTTACCCTGTCGCCGCTCGCCGGAAACGGTCGCCGGGCGGGAGATCTCGTCGATGCGGGGCGGGGCCGGCATCGCGTCGCCGCCGGAGACGAGCAGGCCGTTCTCGGCTATCCGGGTCACCGCCAGCAGCCGGCGGACCTGACCGTGGACCCCGTAGAGCAGCAACTGGCAACGGCGGTCGCGCAGGGTCTCGTGCCCGCGCACCAGGGCGCCGAGGCAGCCGGCGTCGAGGAAGGAGCAGGCACCGAGGTCGAGGAGGGCGTGGACCTGCCGCTGGGCGGCGCGCTCGAGAGCCGCCTCGAGCTGGTCGATTACGGCGAGGTCGAGCTCGCCCTCGACCACGATCTCGTGGCAGCCGGGCCAGATCTCCCGCTCGAAGAGGTTGAAGGGGACCACCGCGGGTCTGGCGGCAGGTCTCGATTGGATTGATGAAGGCGCCGCGGAAGGGGACGGCACGTGGACGTTCAGCATGGACGCTCCCGTGTAGGTGTGGGAGAAGTCCGCGAGACGAGCGTCGCCCGGTGCGCGTGCCTCCGTGATTGTCGGCTCGAGTCCGTGGCGCTGTGTCCCGGGCTCGCGGATCAGAATAGCGGGTCGCCTGCGTGGCCAAAAACCCAGTTTGCATAGCTCGTCCAAGATCTGGGTAGCAGCGGACCATGACCCAGCAGGAGCAGATCCTCAGCGATGAGACCAGCCGCGCCGAGTCGGCCCGCGCCGAGATCTCGCGTGAGATGGTCCGCCTCTACAAGGAGCTGTTCGGGCGCGGCCCGACCAAAGCCCGGACCGAGTTCGCCGGCCCCGACACCGTCATCTGCACCCTGGAGAACACCTTCACGCCAGCCGAGCGCAGCCTCGTCGAGATGGGCGAGCACCAGCGGCTGCGCGACACCCGGATGTACTTCCAGGCGGCCACCTCCGATCGCTTCCGCGAGGTCGTCGAGCGGGTGCTGGGGCGCAAGGTGCGGGCCTTCATCAGCGGCGTCGACGCCGGCAACGACGTCTGCGCGGAGATCTTCTACCTCGAGCGGAACAATTCATCCCGGGAGGATTCAGGTAGGCCTCAACGGGTACATCAAGTCTGACGCCGGAAGGGCAGTTCCGGCGCTTATTACCCACGGAACGTTTCCTTCCCAGCACGGTCGGAGAGCGGGTCGCCGGGTCCTGACAAACCCTTAGTAGGAGGATTGCCAATGGACCGTGGACCGATTCCGCTCAACATGCACGCGGCTCTGGAGCCGTTCATCGCGCTGGTCATCATCGCCGCCCCCTGGATCTTCGGGTTCAGCGAGACCGACAGCGCCACCGTCATCTGCGTCCTCGTCGGGGTCGTGATGCTGCTCGTCGGCAGCATGACCGACTGGCGGATGTCGCTGATGCGGGTGATTCCCCTGCGGATGCACATGATCGGCGACTTGACGCTGGGGGCCGTGCTCCTGCTCTCCCCCCTCGTCTTCGGCTTCGCCGACGAGGGCGGTCCGACCCGGTTCATGGTGATCGCCGGCCTGCTCGAGGTGATGACGGCGCTGATGACCCGCTGGGACCGGACCGAAGCAGAGCCGACCTACACGCGCGAGCACGGCACCACCGCGCACTAGCCACCCAAACCGTCCCCGCCGCACGCCTGGAGTCCTCCCCCTTCGAGGACTCCAGCCGTGCGGCAGGACGACAGTCGAAAGGGAACTCATGTTCAGCCACATGAATCAACTCGCCTACAAAGTGCGGGTGGACCCCGTGGTGACGCCATGACCGGGGAGCAGGAGAAACACGGCCAGGCAGAGCAGGCCGAGAAGCAGGGACAGGAGTCCGAGAAGCAGACGCCGACCGCCCCGCCGGAGGCCAACCCCGCGGACCAGGAGGACGGCCGAACCCCGCCCCCCGACGATCTCTCGGAGGACCCGGCCTACGAACCCGAGGACGAGTCGCAGAAGGGCATCAAGGGGGGCTGATCCCAATCGCGTGGTTCCTTTCGCACGTGACCCGGTGCGAAAGGAACCACGCTCACCGGCAGGTCTGGGCGACGAACAGCGGGATCACCATCCAGATCAGGTAGGCGCCGACGTTGGCCGCCAGCAGGGTGCCAACGAAGGCGGTGAAGCGGGCGGCCTCGCCGCGTTCGCGCCAGAGGGCCGTGACGGTCAGCGCCAGGTAGGCGGCGGCCAGCAGCGTCAGCGCCAGCATCGCCAGCTTCACTCCCGGCATCCCGAGCACCTCGCCCTCGAGGACGCCGTCGTTGCAGGCGAGCTGGGTGAGGGAGAAGCTGGCGAAGAGGTGGGTCAGCCAGACCGCCGGGATTCCCGCCAGCAGCAGCCAGGCGGGATGCTGGCGCAGCGTCTCGCGGGCCTGGCCGATCACAGCCTCGCCCCGAGGTAGGTCGTCAGCGCCACCAGCGGCCAGCCCAGCGCCAGCAGCCCCGCCAGCAACGCCAGGCCCTCCACCGCCACCGCCTGCCGCGATTCCGAGAGAACCAGCCGAGCCCGTGTCCGCTCCGGGCGCGAGGTCCCGATCAGCAGCGCCCCGAGCGCGAAGACGGCGACGAGCAGGGCGAAGCTGATGCTGAGCAGCCAGTCGATCGAGCCGGAGGCGTTGTTCGCCTGGTCGTAGTCGAGCAGCCCCAGTTCCAGCACCTGGACGCCGACGAAGAGCGCCGCCGCGAGCGCGGCGAGCACCAGCGCGAGGTTGCGTCCCCGCCCCTCTCGCCGGCCGGCGACCCACGCCCCCGCGACGGCGCTGCCGACCAGCAGGGTCAGCAGCGCGCCGAAGAGCAGCGGGCGCGGCTCGACCGGCGAGAGCGGCCATTCGTCGTTGGCACCGTCGAGGAACCACCAGGCGGAGACCAGGGCCGCGGTCGCCGCCGCCACCGGCACCAGGCCGAGCGCCACCCCGAGCGGCGGCAGCCGTTCGCCGTCGGCGAGCGGGGTCGACAGCCAGGCGACGATCGCGACCAACGCCAGCCCGCCGCCCAGCGCCGCCAGCAGCGGGTCCCAGATCAGGCCGACGACGGCGAAGGCGGTCAGCAGGGCGGCGACGAAGGGCATCGGGGTCGGCGGGCGCAGCGGCGGCACCAGCGGCCTCCCCGCCTCGACCTCCTCGCGCTGTTCCCAGGCGGGATAGCGGGTCCGCACCACGGCCGGCACCTTCTCCAGCGCGTCGAGCGTCCCCGTCCCCCAGGGATCGACCGGCGCCGGGAAGCGGCGGAGGCCGCGGAGCAGGTTGGCGGCGAAGACCGCCAGCCCCAGCCCGATCGTGAAGGCACCGATCGTCGAGAGCAGGTTGAGCGTGCTCCAGTCGTGTTCGTCGGGGTAGGTGTGGATCCGCCGTGACATCCCCTCCAGGCCGGCGATGTGCATCGGGAAGAAGGTCAGCTGGATGCCGGCGAAGATCAGCCAGAAGGCGAGGATGCCGAGGCCGCGCCCCGGCATCCACCCCGTCAGCTTCGGCCACCAGTAGTGCAGGGCGCCGAGGATCGGCAGCAGCACGCCCCCCAGCAGCACGTAATGGAAGTGGGCGACGACGAAGTAGGTGTCGGTGAGCTGGCGGTCGGCGGAGAAGGAGCCGACCATCACGCCGGTGATCCCGCCCATCACGAAGACGGCGACGAAGCCGAAGACGTAGAGCATCGGCGGCTCGAAGCTGACCCTGCCGCGCCAGAGCGTCGCCAGCACGGCGAAGACGTGGACGCCGCTGGGGATCGCCACCGCGAAGGTCGCGATCGAGAACAGGGTGAGGCCCGCTTCGGGCTCGCCGGTGGCGAACATGTGGTGGGCCCAGACGCCGAAGGAGATCGTCCCGATCATCAGGTAGGAGGCGACGATGAAGGGGTAGCCGACCATCGGCCGGCGGGCGAAGGTGGCGGTCAGGGTCGAGACGATCCCCAGTCCGGGCAGCAGCATCAGGTAGACCAGCGGGTGGCCGAAGAACCAGAAGAGGTGCTGCCAGAGCAGCGGGTCGCCGCCGCCGGCCGGGTCGAAGAAGTGGGTGCCGAACTTGGAGTCGGCGCTGAGCAGCGTCGCGTCGACGATCAGCGCCGGCATCGCCAGCAGCACCATCGCCGCGGCGACCAGCGTCGCCCAGCCGAGCAGCGGCATCAGGTGCGGCGCCATCCCCTTCGCCCGGCGGGCGAGGATCGTCGTCACCAGCACCACCGCCAGCAGCGTCGTCGCCACCTGGGAGAGGATCACCGTCACCGCGTAGACGTCGGAGTGCTGGCCCGGCTGGAAGCGGGGAGAGGCCAGCGGCAGGTAGCTGAACCAGCCGCTGTTGGGGGCCTCGCCGAAGGCGAGGGCGACCCAGGCGGTCGCCGCGGCGAAGAGGAAGAGCCAGA
This sequence comes from Solirubrobacterales bacterium, assembly GCA_035264245.1. Classification (GTDB taxonomy): domain Bacteria; phylum Actinomycetota; class Thermoleophilia; order Solirubrobacterales; family 70-9; genus VAYN01. The sequence continues at coordinate 16,402 of DATFQO010000109.1, read as the reverse complement.
AGGCGAAGGCGGCGAGCCGCGGCAGCGCCGCGTCGTCGGCGCCGAGCTCCTTGGGGACGAAGACGAGGGCGATGCCCTCCATCACCGGCACCGCGAAGAAGAGCAGCATCGTCATCCCGTGCTCGGTGAAGAGCTGGTCGTAGGCGCCGGCGCTGAGGAAGTGGTTGCCGGGGACCGCGAGCTGGATGCGGACCAGGAGGGCGGCGAAGCCGGCGAGGGCGAAGAAGCCGATCCCGGTGGCGATCACCCGCCTGCCGATCGCCTCGTGGTGGCTCTCGCGGATCCAGTCGGCGACGGGGCTCATCGCAGCCCTTCCAGGTAGTCGAGCAGGGCCCGCAGCTGCTCGCCGCTGAGTTCGCCTTCGGGCATCAGCACGCCGGGCTTGATCCCGTGCGGGTCGCTGACCCATCCGGCGAGGTTGGCGCGGGTGTTGGGGACGGTCCCGGCGGCGATCATCTCGCGCGCGGCGAGGTGGGTGAGGTCGGGGCCGACGCTGCCGCGGGCCGGGGTCCCCTCGATCGCGTGGCAGGCGGAGCAGGTCGAGCCGAGGAAGACCTGCTCGCCGCGGTGGGCGGCCGGGGTCGCCGGCGGCACTGCCGGGCCCTCGGCATGGCGCAGCCAGCGGTCGAAGGTGGCCGGCGGCAGGACCCGCACCTCGAAGCGCATGTTGGCGTGCTGGATCCCGCAGAACTCCATGCAGCGGCCGAGGTAGGTGCCGGGCTCGTTGGCGCTGAGCCGCAGGCTGTTGCGGCGGCCGGGGACCATGTCGACCTTCTGGGCCAGCTCCGGCACCCAGAAGGAGTGGATCACGTCGCGGGTCTCCAGGCGCAGGAGTACAGGCCGGCCGACCGGGAGGACGATCTCGTTGGCGGTGGTGACGTCGTTGTCGCCTGCGTAGGTCGCCTGCCAGAACCAGCGCTGGGAGGTGACGTCGACGGTCAGCGGCTTGCCGCCGTCGCCGTGCGCCAGCTGGTGGATCGAGACGGCGGCGAAGGCGGCGACGACGCTGATCACGACCAGCGGCATCGCGATCCCCCCGGCCCAGATCCAGCCGTGGCCGCGCTCGTCCTCGGGCGGCGGCTCGCCACCCGCCGGCAGGCGCCGCTGGCGGACCACGATCGCCAGCAGGATCCCTATCACCAAGAGGAAGACGAGCGAGCCGGCGATCACCTGGAAGGTGATCTCGCGGCCGAGGATTTCGGCGTTGTCGCCCTTGCCCCCGAGCAGAGAGACCGCGTGCGAGGGGTCTTCGGCATGGGCGAGCGGAGCGAGTGCCTTCAGGCGGATCACCCTCCTTCCTCCACCCTCGCCTTGGCGGGCGGCGGCCCCTCGCCGGCCCCCAACTTCAGCGCGAAGAGCATCGGTTCCGGGCCAAGACCCGCCGGCCAGACGATCGTGTCGCCGGAGACAGCGGGCCAGGCGATGATCCCGGCCGGGGCGCGCATGCTCCAGGCGACCGAGCCGTCGGAGGTGCGCAGCGCCTCGATCCTGCCGTCGTAGGAGGCGGTGAAGACGAGGTCGTCGACGACGGTGGCGCCGCCGAAGCCGATCGTCGGCCGCCTGTGCTGCCAGAGGACCCTGCCGCTGGCGGCGTCGAGGGCGACGATCCGCGAGCGGCCCCGGTCGAGCGGAGTGCGGCCCTCGAGGCTGGGGACGTTTTCCTCGGTGTGCTTCGAGCCCCAGGCGGTGGCGGTGTAGGGGGTCGGCAGGTCCTCGACCTCAAAGAAGAGCTTGCCGCCGGCGGCGGCGCCAGGAGCCTCGATGCCGCCCCAGAAGCCGGGCCAGACCCAGACCGGGCTGCCGTCTTCGGGCAGGCGCTCGAGCTGGTCGTGGCGGTGGATCCCGACCGCCCGTTTCCAGACCAGCCTGCCGCTGCGGCGGTCCATCGCGTAGACGTAGCCGGTCTTGCCAGAGGCGACGACGAGGTCATGGCCGCCGGCCTTCACCAGGATCGGCGGGTTCTGGATGTCGTGGTGGAAGAGGTCGTGCGGGGCGAGCTGGTCGTGCCAGAGCTTGCGCCCGTCGCGGCCGTCGAAGGCCAGCGCGGTGTTGGTGTAGAGGTTCGGGCCGGGGCGGCTGGAGGCATTGGGGGCGTCGATCAGGCCCGGCCCCGGCGCCGGGTTGCCGGTCGACCAGTAGGTGGCGCCGGTCTTCGCGTCGACGGCCGGCGAGTACCAGAGGCCGCCGCCGCTGTTGCTGGCTGGGTCGCCCCAGAACCCGGGCGCGACGGTGCGGAACTTCCAGACCGCCGCCCCGTCCGCCGCCCGCAGGCCGTAGATCCAGCCGCTGGAGCCGGCCTCGAGCAGTTTCATCCGCAGCCTGCCTTTGGGGACTCGGTCGAGCGCCCCGGCCGAGATGCCGCTGTAGACCATGCCGCCGAAGGGAATCGGCTGCGCCGAGCCGGTCGGCCCGTCGAGCTGCCCTTCCCAGGCCTGCTCCCCCGTCTTCAGGTCGAAGGCCCGCAGCGCGTGGTCCCCGTCCTGCGCGTAGACGCGCCCGTAGCCGACGCTGGCGCCGTTGGGACCGAAGGCGGACTCGTCGATTTCCGCCCGCCACTCCTCCTCGCCGGTGGTGACGTCGATCGCGTGCACGTCGGAACGCAGGTCCTGGAAGTAGAGGGTGCCGTCGAGGATCACCGGGGCGCTCGCCGCCGCCCCCCAGTGGGAGCGGCCGGAGATTGGCGTCGACCAGGCGACCCCGAGCCGGTCGACGTTGCCGCTGTCGATCGCGGCGTCGTCGGTCGCCCGGCTGTTGGCGTAGTCGTGGTGGGGCAGCGGCCATTCATCGGCTGCCGCCTTCACCTCGGGCGGCGGCCCGGTGTCCCGCGCCGGTGGGGCGTCGGCGTCGACTTCCTCCAGCGGCTGCTTCGCTTTCTCGGCCTTCGGGGCGCCGGCGAAGCGCTGGTCGTCGAGGCCACTGCCGACCAGGACGGCGGTGCCGGCGACGGCCATGGCGAGCAGTGCCAGCGCCGGCTTCCAGCTCATCGGGGGGCGGTCCTCTCGGCCGGCCGCCATCACTTCACCTGCGCCGGACTGACCGCGGAAGCATGGTTGCTCCAGCTCTGGCGGATGTAGGTGATTACCGCGGCGATCTCCTGCTCGGGGATCTGGCCGCCGAAGGCGGGCATCCCCTCGCGGCCGCGGAGGACGACGTCGATGGTCGGCTCCGGACTGTCGAGACGGACGATCGGGTTGCGGTCGAGATTGGGGTAGACGCCCTCGACCCCGGAGCCGTCGACCATGTGGCAGCGCGAGCACTCCTGCGTGTAGACCTCCTTGCCGTAGGTCAACTGGTCCTCGCGCGAGCCGCGGCCGCAGCCGGCGACGATTAGGGCGGCCGTGGTCAGCAGAAGGACCAGCGAGACTCTTCCCACAAGGTGCGGATGCCCGCCGCAGCATCGACCTAAACCTGTGCTCTAGACCGGATTCTCAGTCCGGAAACCAACCCGAATCCCCGCAGCGGTATTGCGGCCGGAGCGGCGAAGAGCGACGGCCCTTTCAGTGTCCGCCCGTGCTATGGCCATAATCCCGACGATGTCGGTACGGGTCGATGTGGCGCCCGCGCTGCTGGCGTGGGCAACTGAGCGCTCCGGGCGACCCCCGGAGTACTTGGCGAAGCGTTTCCCGGCTCTCTCCAGATGGGTGGCTGGAGAAAAGAAGCCCACGATCAAGCAGCTTGAGGAGTTCGCGAGGGCGACCGACACCCCGGTCGGCTACTTGCTTCGGAGTGAGCCGCCCGAGGATCAATTGCCTGTTCCTGATTTCCGCACGCTGCCGAGCACGCGGGCTGCCCGGCCCAGCCCCAATCTTCTCGACACGATCTTTCTCTGCCAGCAGCGCCAAGATTGGTATCGGAGCTACCTGCTGAATCACGGCGGGGAGGAGTTGGAGTTCGTCGGCTCGACGACCATCGCCCAGGAGCCAGCGGGAACGGCCAAGAGCATCCGCCACGCGCTTCAGTTTCAGGTCGCAGACAGAGAAGGCTTCAGAAGTTGGTCTGAGGCCTTGCGTGAGTTCGCAGAACGGGCTGAGGGTGCGGGTGTCCTAGTGATGATCAGCGGGATCGTCGGCAGTAATACGCGTCGCAAGCTTGATCCCGGGGAGTTCCGTGGTTTCGCGCTCGTCGATGACCTCGCGCCCGTGGTTTTTGTCAATGGAGCGGACACGAAAGCTGCCCAGATATTCACCCTGGCGCATGAGCTGGCACACATCTGGCTAGGGCAACCCGCCGTCTCAAACATAGGGCTGGAAACCAGAGCTGCCGATGGGACTGAGCGCTGGTGTAACGCCGTCGCTGCCGAGCTGCTGGTCCCAATGGAGTCTTTTCAGGTGGAATTCAAGCAAGACGCTGATCTTGCTGAGGAGCTACAGAGGTTGGCGAGGACTTACAAGGTCAGCACGCTTGTCGTCCTTCGGCGCGTTCTGGATGCGGGATTAATCACTTGGCCCGATTACCAGGCGGCTTTCGAGGACCAGCTAGAGATGATGGCCGAGAGCGGCAGCGCGTCCGGCGGGAACTTCTACAACACGACTCCTGTCCGCACCAGCAAGACGTTTGCCCGGGCCATCGTCGTCGACACCTTGGAGGGGGGCACGCTGCACCGTGACGCCTTCCACCTCCTCGGGGTTCGGAAATACGCGACCTTTAAAGATTTAGGCCAGCACCTCGGGGTCGCGTGATGTATCTACTTGACTCCAACATTTTTATCGAGGCAAAGAACCGTCATTACGGCTTCGATTTTTGCCCCGCGTTCTGGGATTGGCTCGTCAGGGAAAACACCGCCTCCCGGGTGGCCAGCGTAGAATCTGTGTCTGAAGAGCTTCGGGACGGAAGCGACGAATTGGCCGATTGGGCGAAAGCGCGCCCGAACTTCTTCCTACCAGCCGACGACGATGTGGTCGCTAGCCTTTCGGCGCTGACCGAATGGACTGCGAAGTCGGACTACCTCGACGCCGCGGTCAACGAGGTTCTACAAGAGGCTGACTACTTTCTTATTGGGCACGCTCTCGCGCACGGCTTCACCGTCGTCACTCATGAGAAACCGAAAAACAGCAAGAAAAAGATTCAGATTCCGGATGCTTGCGACGCCAACGGAGTCGCTTGGACGGACCCCTACGCGATGTTGCGGACCGAGGGAGCGCGCTTCGTCCTCGGGCCACAGGTCCCCTAGCAGTTGCTGATATCGATGCCGAGCTTGCCGAGCGCCTTGGCGCCGTCTTCCTTGTGATCGGCGGCGCCGCTGCGGATCCGCTCGGCGGCGATGGCGGCGGCCTCGTCGTCGGCGCGGCGCGCCTCGAAGGTTTCGGCCATCTCGTCGATCCTCGAGTTCATCGTCCGCATCTGCTCTTCGAGCCGATGCAGTTTGTCCCGGACTTGATCCGATCTCCTAGGAAGAAGAGGCATTCCAGCAAGGCTACCTCGCGCACCCGATGCCCAGATGCCCCGCGGCGGGCAGATCTCACGCTCGCTGCAAAGGCCAGATGACGACGTCCTGGCGCGGCGAGAAGTGGAGCAGCGGCTCACCCTCGAGCTCGAGCCCGAAGGGCATCGCCATCGTGTTGACCTGGATCTCGGCCCAGCCGTCGTGCAGCGGCCAGGGCGGGTGGTGGATCTCGCCGCGCTGGACCCGTCGCTTCCCGTCGAGCGTGTAGAGGCAGTAGCGCTCGGTCAGCCAGCGCTCCAGCGAGCCCTCGCGGACCGGCAGCTCCCCTCCCCGCGGGCCGTATCTGGCGGTGAAGTAGGCGGGCGGGCCGTCGCCGGAGGTGCGCAGCAGGTCGTAGCCGATCCCTTTGCCGTCGCGCTCGACCTCGATCCGGGAGTGGAAGTAGGGCAGCCGGTAGGAACGCCGGGCCGCGTGCACGGCGGCGCGGCTGTCGGCGTCGAGGCTGAGGAAGTAGATGCCGGGCTTGCCTTCGACGTTGACGTAGGTGCGGACGTTGAGCTCCGGGAAGCTGGAGAGGGCGGGTGCCGGCAGCGTCCCGCGCAGCCGCAGGCCACGGACGCGGAAGGGCGTGACGCCGATCCAGGCCGAGCCGTCGTAGGTGTCGAGAGGGAGCTGCGGCGGCACGACCTCGCGCAACGCCTCCTCGGCAACGGGCCAGTGGGCGAAGAGGAGGTCGACCCAGGTTTGCCCCATCAGCCACGAGCCCTGCGGCAGCGGCCAGGGGCGATGGTCGGCGTCGGCGAGGACCGTGCGCTGGTGGAAGGCGTCGGAGACCAGGGTCGCCGGACGCAGCACCGCCTCCCCCATCCCCTGCAGCAGGCCCAACCCGGACAAGCCGATCATCCTTCCTCTTCGCCGACGCGGTTGCCGATCGATGCAACCACCTCGGGGTCGAGCGGCTCGACCGAGACCAGCCGCTCGGGGAAGACCAGCAGCGCCCCGTGGTCGGCGTCGAGGTCGCGGTCCTCGCTCAGCTTCCCCGCCAGCTCGACCACGACCTTGGCCTCGATCCCGGCGTCGCTTTTCCAGGCCAGGTAGCGATAGAGGCCCTCGCGGCGGGGGAAGACGGCGACTCCCTGGCGCTCGGTGCGGTGGATCTCACCGCTGCCCTGGCAGGTGGGGCAGGTCTGCTCGAACCGCACCCGGCCCTGGCAGGCGGGGCATTCGGGGTCGGAGCCCGCCTCCAGGCAGGAGAAGCACTCGTACCAGGCGGTCCCCCTCCCGCCGCACTTGTCGCAGGGGCCATGGCGGGGTTCTCCCCACGGCTGCGTGACCTGCCGGGAGGGATCCAGCAGCACCCCGGGATCCTCTTCCGCCGGGTGGCAGTGGAAGAAGGTCCTGGGGCGCCGCGACATCCGGTCCTCCGCTAGGAGCCTTTGCCGTTTTTGCGCGCTTGCTTGACGGCCTCGGTGCTCTTCTCCAGGCGCTCGGCCTCCCGCTCGGTGGCGGTGGCCTGCTCTTTGGCCTCGATGCTCTCTTCCTTGGCCTCGAGCTTCTCCAGCTGCGCGGTCTTCTCGGCTTTGGCGTTGGCGCGTTTGACCTTGGCGGCGGTTTTGGCGGCTTTCTCCTTTTTCTGCGCCTCGGCTTTTTTCGCCCGCGCCTCGCGTTCGCGCCGGCGTTTCTCGGCCTGGCGCTTGTCCTGCTCGGCTTTTCGCCGCGCCTGCGCCGCGGCTTTCTCGGCGGCCTCGTTGACCCTCTCCTGCCGCTCCTCGCCCTGTCGCTCCCTCACCTCGGCGGTCTCGCGCAGCGCCTCGGCGCGCTCGCGTTCGGCCCGCGCCAGCTTGGCCCGGGGGTCAGAGCTGCCGAGGACGCCGCGGGTGACGTCGAACGGCACCCTGGCCAGCTTCAGCGATGAGTTGAAAATCGCCTTCGGAACGCTCGTCAATGCCATCAGTTCTCCTCCTTCGGGTCGATCGCGGCGGCGGCCTCTTCGGCTCGGTTGGCTTCGCGCTCCAGCTCGGTGGCGTCGCGCTTCGCCGCCCCTTTCTCCGCCGCCGCCTGCTGACGTTTGGCCGCGGCTCTGCCCTCGCCGGCCAGTCGCTCGCGCTCGGCGGCGGCCTTCTCGACCTGGGCGCGGTTGGCTGCCTCGCGCTCCTCCTCGGCGCGTTTGCGCTCAGCCTCCTCCTCGGCCTCGATCTCGGTGGCCTCCAGTTCGACCTCGTGGCGCTCGGCCTGGGTCTCGGCTCGTTCGGCCTCGATCGCGGCTTCCTCTTCCTTGCGCTCTGCCTCGGCCTTCTTCGCGGCGGCTTCCGCCTCGGTGTCGGCCTGCACCTCTTGCAGGTTTCCCTCGCGCTGGAGGTCGTCGCGGCCCAGCGCCGCGCCGGCCAGCTTCTTCGCCCGGCCGACCGCCTTGCCCAGCGGCCCGCCGACAACCTTCTCTTGCTCGCTCAAGCTCATTCCTCCTTGTCAGTTCTTCCTCTCTGATTCCTCGCTCCCCTTTACCCCCGCAGGGAACCGGCGAACCGGACGGGAGTCACACTTCTTTGCCCGGAGGGCGCTTTCAGTAGCGCAGGATCGCCGCGACCCCATCGCTCTCGGCCAGCGGCGCGGCGGCCTCGTCGCGTACCACGGTGACCTGGGCGCTGCCGGCGAGTGCGGCCCGGATCAGCGACTCTGCCTCCTCGCCGATCGTCGCGTCGAAGACGAGGTGGTCGACGCGCCCCTCGACCAGCGCCTCCTTCGTCTCCCGCAGGCCGGAAGCTCCCCGGCTGCCGCCCTTGACCTCGGCCATGGCGCGCTCGACGACGGCATGGCTCCGTTCCATGTCGAGGCGCTCGACGACGCCGGAGACGACTTCGCCGAGCTTGCCCTTGGGCACGCCGATCAACTCCTGGTCGCCGCCGACGATCAGCTGATCCCGCCGCGTGGCGAAGCCGGCCTTGAAGCTCTCGACGTCTTTGGCGGGACCGAAGACGATCAGCTCCCGCAGCCCATTCTCATCGAGGGCGCGAGCGGCGAGGCCGCCGGACTCGGAGAGGAAGCGTTGGCGGTTGTGGTCGAGCCGTTCCTCGAACTGGTCGTGACCGGAGGAGCTGACGCCCTGGGCGCGGGCAGGATTGTTGGTGCTCTGCGATTTGCGCTCACGCCAGTCGAGGCTGGTGATGCTGAGCTCCCAGTCCTCGAGGTCCTCCAGACTGCCGTCGGCGCAGCGCAGCAGCCGCACCCGCTCGGAGGAGAGGAGGGCGACCCCGCGGGCGCCGTTGCGGGAGCAGAGGTCGAGCAGCGGGGCCACCACCGGCTCTGAGCCGAACTCGACGCAGGCATCGGCATCGGGAGCGGCGCCGGTCCCAAACCAGTGCTCGGCCGCTTCCTTCTCCGCCACCTCGACGAAGCCGATTTCTCCCCGCGGAGGCGGCCGCATATCGCCGTCGTCAAAGCGTTCGGTCAGCCGTTTCGCGGTCGCCCGCAGCGCCACCCGGCGATCGTGCTCGGCTTCGGCGTGCGCGTCGAGAACGGCGTCGAGGCCGTTGCGCAGCTGCGTGCGCCAGGCGCCGCCGCGATCGGCCGGGTCGAAGCCCAGGTAGACGGAGAGCACTCCCAGCGCCGGCCGCCATTCGCTCAGCGCGCGAGCGTCTTCCAGGGTCGGTTGCTTCATCGACTGGCCTCCTCCTCGATCGGGTGCGCTCCGGCTACCCGGGGCTCCGATCAAAAGAAACCCGGCCGGGTAAGACGGGGGCATGAAGACTCTTCGCCACCCACCGCATTTGGACACCCCGGTTCCGGGGCCGCCGCAACCGGATCCCGAACCGCCGGATCCAGGCCCGAACCCGGGGCCGGCGCCGCCGCCGATCCCGGATCCGGTGCCGCCGCGGCCCCAACCTCAGCCGCCGGCGCCGCAGATCGCCACCTAGCCTGCGGCGCCGGAATAGCGCAGCGAACCGGGGGTGTCGAGGTCCTCGCCGGTCTCCAGCAGCGTCTTCAGGCCGGAGAGGATCATCGGCCAGCCGCCGTAGAGTTCGTCATTGGCGTCCTCGCCGAGCTGGTCGTGGGTGACCCGCAGCCGGCACGAGGTGCCGACCGGCTCTATCTCCCAGGTGACGCGCGAGGTCCCCTCCTTCCGCACGTCCTCGCTCCAGAGGGCGTCGAAGCTCTGCACGAGGCGGCGCGGCGGGTCGACCTCTAGGTTCTCGCCGCTGGCGATCTCGATCACGCCCGGGACCGCCGCCTTGTAATCCGAGCCGGGGGTCCACTCGGAGGCGGTCCCGACCCCGAAGCTGTAGCGGGCGCGCATCTCCTCGCTGGTGATCGCCTCCCAGAGGCGCTCCGGCGTCGTCTTGATGTAGATCTCGAACACGGTCATCGATCCGCGCCCGCCAATCACCGCGTAAGCCTGCTCGTCATTCATCTTCGTCCTCCATCTCTTTCTTCAGCCCGCTGAGCGCCGAGGCCCAGGGCTCCGCGTACTTGCTGACCCAACGGTCGTGGATCAGCCTGATCGGGACGGGGTTGAGGAAGTGCAGCTTCTCGCGACCGCGCTTTCGCGTCGTCACCAGTCCCGCCTCCTCGAGCAGCTTGAGGTGCTTCATCACGCCGAAGCGCGACATCGGCAGCCCCTCTTCCAAGGCGCTCAGCGACTGACCGTCCCGCTCGCGCAGCCGATCGAGCAGCTCCCGGCGGGTTGGATCCGCCAGTGCCTTGAAGACCTCGTCCATGGACGGAGACAATAGGTGACTAGATAGCCACATGTCAAGGCTTGTCACCCGCTCCCCTACTTCGTATTTGGGGAACCTATCCGTACCCAGTTGACACTAGAGTCGTTTATCCCATAGGTTCTTGAGCGTTCAAGGGCGCTTTCGCAGGGAGAGCCGTCCGCTCTATCTCGAATGGGGAGGAATTGATGCAAGCGATCAAACGCTTGACCATGCTCGTCTGCGCACTCGCGCTGTTTGCCGTACCGGCGACCGCGAACGCGACGATCACCACCAAAACGATCGACTACGGCCCGTACACGATCCCGGCCGGCAACGGCGACCCGCACGACCATGAAAACGCGGGGATGATCAGCAACATGATCGTCAACAACATCGCCAAGCCGTGCACCGGCTGCACGCTGATCGGCGTCACCCCGGACCTCGTCTACACCGACGGGACCAGAGCGACGATCAGCCAGGGCCCGATGCTTCACCACGCGATGTTCGCCGCCCAGTCGAGCGGCAAGTCCGACGTCACCTGCGCCGGCAAAGGCCCGGGCCTGCTCGGGGAACGCTTCTTCGCCTCCGGCGACGAGCGGACGAAAGTCGATCTCCAGTCGCTGCCCTACGGCTACAAGATCAACAGCACCGAGACCTGGAACATGGTCTTCGACATGATGAACTGGGCGACGACCAGTAAAACGGTGAAAATCCGGATGACCTGGAAGTACGCAACCGGCACCGACGCGACCAGCCGCGCCCCTCTGCGCCCGGTCTGGCTCGACGCCAACCAGTGCTCGCTGAACTCCTACATCTCAGTCCCGATCGGGCTCAGCGACACCCATTACGACTGGACCTCGACCTTCGGCGGCAAAGTGATTGCCACCGCCGGTCACATCCACGACCACGGGGTCAACATCGAAGTCACCAACAAATCTGCCGGCGAATCGCTGATCTGCAACTCGGTGGCGGGCTACGGCGGCGCGGGTTACGAAACCCCCGACGGCCGTAAACACGTGTCCTCGATGAACGTCTGCACCGGGAACCCGATCGCGACGTTCACGAAAGGCCAGACGATCCGTTTGCACGGGATCTACAACGTGCCGGAAGGCCATCATCTGGTCGACGACGCGATGGCGATCGCGATCATGTACGTCGGCTAGCGCCGAACCGCGTTTCGCTGTACCCGAGCCGGCCCTGCGGGGCCGGCTCTTTCTTGTCTCCAAACTATACCCCCTAGGGGTATGCTAAGCTGCATCCATGCACGCCACCGGGAACCTCAACGCCCTCGCCTTCTCCGCCACCGTCCACTGCCTCACCGGCTGCGCGATCGGCGAGGTGGCGGGGATGGCGATCGGCACCGCGCTCGGCCTCTCCAACCTGGCGACGATCGTCCTCGCCGTCGTCCTCGCCTTCCTCTTCGGCTACGGGCTGACCAGCCTGCCGCTGCTGCGCTCGGGAATGGCCCTAGGGGCGGTGATCCCGATCGCCTTCGCCTCCGACACGCTCAGCATCGCGACGATGGAGGTGGTCGACAACCTGATCGTGCTGACGATCCCCGGGGCGATGGACGCCGGCCTCGACAGCCTCCTCTTCTGGGGCAGCCTCGCCTTCGCGCTCGTCGTCGCCGGCCTGGTCGCGCTGCCGGTCAACCGCTGGCTGATCGCCCGCGGCAAGGGCCACGCCGTGGTTCACCAGACCGGCATCCACAGCTGATTCGCCGAGACCGCAGACGAAGCCGATTATCGGCCTCTATCGCGGTTTCGCCAGCTGACCGGCGATCACGGTCTCGGTCCGCCCGGCGATCCAGATGGCTCCCTCGGGGTCCTGGGAGATGTGGATGCGGCCGGCGCGGTCGATCGCGGTCCCCTGCTGGGCGAGGTAGGGAGCTTGGAGGCGGCCGCTGCCGATCAGCCACTGCGCGACCGAGGCGTTGAGGCTGCCGGTTACCGGGTCCTCGGCGGCGAGTCCGTTGACCGGCGCCCAGGCGCGCAGCTCGATCGCAGCCGGCGAGCCAGGCGGATGGAAGCCGACCGCGCCGAGGTCGAAATCGAGGACGCCGGGCGCCAACTCCAGCACCCGCTCGGCGCTCTCGAGCAGGACCGTGATCCAGCCCGGGCCGTTGTCGACCCACTCGACCGCCAGCACCTCCTCCGGGGAGAGGTCGAGCGCGGCGGCGACTTTCGCGGCGTCCTCCTCCGAGGCGGGCCCCGAGCGGACCAGCGGCGGAGCCTCGAAAGCGAGCCGCTCCCCCTCCCGGCGGATCCGGATCAACCCGGCTTCGCACTCCTGGACGATCTCGTCGGGCTCCGCCGCTTCCCCCCCGGCCTCGAGCCAGGCGTGGCAGGTGCCGAGCGTCGGGTGGCCGGCGAACGGCAACTCGAGCACCGGAGTGAAGATGCGGATCCGGTAGTCGGCCCCGGGGTCGGTCGGCGGCAGGACGAAGGTGGTCTCGGCGAGGTTGGTCCAGCGTGCGAACCGCCGCATCTCCTCCTCACGCATCTCCTCCGCGTCGAGGACGACCGCGACCGGGTTGCCTGAGCATGGTCCGCTGCCGTAAACATCGACTTGGGCGAATTGGCGGGACATGCCTCCAGTCTTCCAGGCCGAGAGCCTGCGGCCGCCGCCGGCCGCAGGCGTCGACCCGGCCGATCAGCTGCTCGACACCCACAAAGGCACGGGCGCCGTCACTGTGTACCTCGCGTCCCAACGCTGGACTTCGCCGAGGCAGCCGAAGACGTTGCCCACGCCGGCCGCGCTTATCACGTCGAAAACCGCGTGTGAAGTGCTGGTCGTGGACTCGATCAGCCCAGACTGGACTTCGCTCGACATCGCATAGGTGCAGAAGCCGTCTTTCCATTCGGTTCCGATGAATCGGCCACCGCCCCCATAGCCGCCTTCCTGCCAGTGGAGTTCCAGGGAGCCCAGTTTCACCGCCGTGTGGGGCCGGCCGCATTCCGACCAGGTCAGGGAGGTCAATTTGACGACCACTGTCGACCCCACGCCGCCCGAATTGGTGACTTCACCCGAGAAAGTCGATTTTTTGCAGGTGTCGCCAACGCCTGTCCACACCATCATGTTGCCGGACATCAGTTCCCCTTTGATCACCGTCCCAAGGGGATATTTCGAAAGGCACGGATCTTTGTTTTCTTTGCACAGAACCGTTGCCGAAGCGCTCCCGGCTCCGAGGACTCCGAGCAGGACCGCTACCGCTGCGGCAAGAAGAGCGAGCATCTCGAGGGGCTTCATCTGTTCCTCCTTTATCGGCGCAAGCGCCGGTTGGTTAGGAGGTTCGTACCACCGCCGCGGCCAAGGTCAAGGGATTTCGTGCAAACGAGGATGGTCAGGGCGCAACGCGCAGCTCGAGCGCGTGGATCTGGTGCTGCCCAAACGAGCCGGTCTGCACCGGCCCGGCGGCGCTGATCAGCTCGCCCGGCTCAGGCAGCGGGTGCGGGCGGAGGGCGGCACGGACGTCAATCGCGGTCAGCCCCGGCAGCGTGATCCCCTGCGGGTCGCGGATCACGAAGTGGGCGTCGCCGTCACCGTCGGGATCGACCCGCTCGACGTAGACGATCCGCCCCACGGTGACCCGGCAGGCGGGGTGCCCCTCAGGGCAGTGCGAGGGTTCGACCCGCTCGAAGGCAGCGCCCTCCGCGAGTCCGCGAGAACCCTCGCCATGCGGGGTTTTTCGCGGACTCGCGATTTCCCCGGGGGTGACTCCGGCCTCTCCCCCCTGCCCCCCGCAGCCGGCGAACAGGATCAGGGTCAGGAGGAGACAGATCGGGGAGGGTCGCATGCGGTCAATACGCCTAGCTGGCCGCCATGTACAGGGGAGTCGGTTTGTCGAACTTGAACCTCCCTTTCCAGGTTTTCGTCGCGGGGCCGCAAGAGCCGGCCACCCGCTTGAGTTCAGCGTTCACTTCCCAGAGGGCTTCGCTGCCACCGGTCAACGTGCCGATTTTGGTTTCGGTGCCAAGCGTGTATGTGCAGAAGCTGAAAGGGAAAACACCTTCTCGGAGTTTGAATTCACCGCCTTTGCCCACCAGGGTGCCGTTGCCTTCTTTGGTGTAATGAACTTCTAGCTGGGGCAGTTTGAGGGTGGACTCTTCGTTGACGCATTCCACCCAGGTCAGTTCTTTCAATTTGATCCTGACTGTTTCGGCTGCTCCGCCGAGGTTTTCGCTCGATCCCGCGAGCGCCTGTTTTGTGCATATTTCTGTGAATTCGGCTTCCCCGATTTTCCATTCGATGAGCGAATAATTGTTGACCACCGTATTGGCGTGGTATTCGGTTCCCGTCGGATAGGAGCTGCCACACGGATTGGTCAGGGTTTTGCAGAGCACGGTCGCCGAGGCAGATCCCGCTCCCGCGACTGCCGTCAATGCCGCGGCCGCGATGGCGGCGACGGTGAGCATCTTCAGATACTTCATCTCTTCCTCCTTGTCATGCGCATGGTGCGCCGTTCTTATCCACCGCGTCCTAACAGCTGCGGGAGAATTGATCAAGGAGTACTAAGCAATTCCTTGCTACATCCGGTAGACCGGCGTGGCCAGGTCCTCCAGCGGAGCGGCAGCGCAGGCGGCCAGGGCCTGGGCGAGGACCGCTCGGGTGTCGCGAGGGTCGATGACGCCGTCGTCCCAGAGGCGGGCGGTCGAGTAGAGGGGGCGGCCCTGGCGCTCGTACTGCTCGCCGAGTTCCTCGGCGGTCTCGGGCTGGCCGACCTCCTTCATCACCGCCGCGGCCATGTCTCCCCCCATCACCGAGATGCGGGCGTTGGGCCACATGAAGAGGAAGCGGGGCGAGTAGGCGCGGCCGCACATGCCGTAGTTGCCGGCCCCGAAGGAGCCGCCGACGATCACCGTCAGCTTCGGCACCCGGGCGGTGGAGACGGCGGTGACGAGCTTGGCGCCGTCCTTGGCGATGCCGCCGGCCTCGTACTTGGCGCCGACCATGAAGCCGTTGACGTTCTGGACGAATAGGAGCGGGATGCGGCGGTGGTCGCAGAGCTCGACGAAGTGGGCGCCCTTCAGCGCGCTCTCGGAGAAGAGGATGCCGTTGTTGGCGACGATCCCGACCGGGTGGCCGTCGAGGTGGGCGAAGGCGCAGACGAGGGTGCGGCCGTATTTCTCCTTGAACTCGCGCAGCTCGCCGTCGTCGACGACGCGGCGCAACACCTCGCGGACGTCCCAGGGCGCGCGGGAGCCGATCGGGACGACGTCGAGGATCTCCTCCGCCTCTCCGGCCGGCGGCCGCGGCTCGATCCGCTCCCAGGGCGGCGTCGCGGTCGGCGGCAGCGTGGCGACGATCTCGCGCAGGATCGCCAGCGCCTCTCTGTCGTCCTCAGCGAGGTGGTCGGCGACGCCGGACTTGCGAGCGTGGACGTCGCCGCCGCCGAGCTCCTCCGCGGTCACCTCCTCCCCGGTCGCCGCCTTCACCAGCGGCGGGCCGCCGAGGAAGATCGTCCCCTGGTGGCGGACGATCACGGTCTCGTCGCCCATCGCCGGCCCGGTCGAGTGGCACGCCGAGCGCGACCCCTTCAAGGAGAACCCACCGCGATGACCACCGTCGCGGAGGAGATGCGCGAGAAGCACCTGGAGCTGATCGCCGAGCTGAACGCCGAGCTGGAGCGGGTCCACAGCGGCGGCGGCGCCAAAGCAGTCGAGCGCCACCGCGGCCGCGGCAAGCTGACCGCCCGCGAACGTGTCGAGGCGCTCTGCGACTCAGGCACGCCGTTCCTCGAGCTCTCGCCGCTGGCCGCCCACGGGATGTACGACGACGCGGCGCCCGGGGCAGGGATCGTCACCGGGGTCGGCACCGTCAGCGGCCGCCGCTGCATCGTCGTCGCCAACGACGCCACCGTCAAAGGCGGCACCTACTACCCGGTGACGGTGAAGAAGCACCTCCGCGCCCAGGAGGTCGCCCTGCAGAACCGGCTTCCCTGCATCTACCTGGTCGACTCCGGCGGCGCCTTCCTGCCGCTGCAGGACGAGGTCTTCCCCGACCGCGAGCACTTCGGCCGCATCTTCTTCAACCAGGCGAACATGTCGGCGCGGGAGATCCCCCAGCTGGCGGCGGTGATGGGATCCTGCACGGCCGGCGGCGCCTACGTGCCGGCGATGAGCGACGAGACCGTGATCGTCCGCCACCAGGGGACGATCTTCCTCGGCGGCCCGCCGCTCGTGAAGGCGGCGACGGGGGAGGAGGTCACCGCGGAGGAGCTCGGCGGCGGCGACGTCCACGCGCGCCGCTCCGGCGTGGTCGACCATCTCGCCGAGGACGACGCCCACGCGCTGGCGATCGTCCGCGACATCGGCGCCACCCTCGCCCC
>DATFQO010000108.1:0-36626 GCA_035264245.1 Solirubrobacterales bacterium | reverse complement strand
GCGGTGGCGCCGACGATGATCGGCAGCGCGATCGTGCGGGAGAGCAGATTGGCCTGGTCGCGGGAGAAGCGCCGCCAGCGGGCCGCCGCCAGGGTGACCCCGTTGCGGGAGACGCCCGGCGCCAGCGCCGCCGCCTGAGCGACGCCGATCGCCAGGCCGTCCGTCGCGGTGGCGTCGCCGCGCCCGCGCCGCTGCGGTCGGCGGTCGGCGACCAGCATCGCCGCCGCCCCGGCGAGCAGCCCGTAGGCGGTGGCCCGCGGGCCACCGAGGTGCTTCTCGATCGGTCGCTCGAGCGTGTAGCCGACGATCGCCGCCGGCAGGAAGGAGAGGCCGAGCAGAAGCGCCCGGCGGCCGTCGAACTGGCGCAGCTCTTCGGCCAGCAGCTGCCGTTGACCGAGCAGCAGCGCCGCCGCCGCGCCGGTGTGGAGCGCGACCTCGAAGCTCTTGCGCAGCTCGGGGTCGATCTCCTCCCACTCCCATCCCGCCAGCCAGGGGAGGAGGACGATGTGGGCCGAGCTGGAGACCGGCAGCAGCTCGGCCGGGCCTTGGACGAGGCCAAGGGCGACCGCGCGCGCGGTCGGGAGGTGGCTCAAGCCTCGGTGGCGCTGGCCGCTTCGGCCGGGGGTCGGCGGCGGCGCTTGATCACGAGGTAGGCGATGCCGGCGACCACCGCGAGCACGACGAGGTAGTCGAGGTAATGGAGGTGTTCGCGCCACTCCTCCCAGTTCTCGCCGACGCTCCTGCCGACCAGCGCCAGGGCCAGCACCCAGGGGACGCAGCCGGCCAGCGTGTAGGCGGTGAAGCGCCAGAACGGCATCTTCGCGACGCCCGCCGGGAGCGAGATGAAGGTGCGGACGATCGGCAGCATTCGTGAGAAGAAGACGGTCGCGTCGCCGTGGCGGGCGAACCAGTCGTCGGCCCATTTCAGGTGCTTGGGGCTGATGTGGATCAGCTTGTTTTTTTCCAGCAGGTCGATGCGGCCGTAGTAGCCGACCGCATAGGCGATCCAGGAGCCGACCAGGTTGCCGAGCACCCCCGCCGCGACGACGCCGAAGAGGGTCAGTTCGCCGGCGGCGACGCTGGAGCCGGCGAAGAGCATTATCGCCTCGCTGGGGACCGGCAGGCAGGCGGACTCGAGCGTCATCAGCACGAACACGGCGGGCAGGCCGGTGCTGCTGATGAAGTCGGTTCCCCAGTTGACGATCGGATCGAGGAAGAAGTCGGTGACGCTGGCGGGGAGCAAGGGCGGCATCGTTGAGGCGGGGATTGTAGGGGGAGCGCTGAGCAGCAACTAAACTTGGCTGTTCATGCGCCGGTTGAACCACCCCGTCTATCGCAACCGGGTTCTACAGGTAGCGGCCGACGCCGTGCTCGTCGCGCTGGCCTACTTCCTCGCCTTCCAGCTGCGCTTCCTCGACCAGCCGCACGGCTGGCCGCACCGCTACGAGGTGCTCTTCGCCCAGTCGGTCGGCTTCGTCGTCGCCGGCAAGCTCGTCGTCTTCGCCGCCTTCGGGCTCTACCAGAAGTGGTGGCGCTACGTAAGCGGCCGCGACTTCATGCTGATCTTCCGCGCCGTCGCCGTCGCCAGCGCCCTGCTGGTCGTCGTCTTCGCCGTCGCCAAGCCCTTCGCCCACACGCTGCCGCGCTCGGTCGAGGTGACCGACTTCGTCCTCACCCTGATCCTGATCGCCGGCGCCCGCCTCGCGGTGCGGCTGATCGTCGAACGCCCGAGCCGCGG
Organism: Solirubrobacterales bacterium; assembly: GCA_035264245.1. Lineage (GTDB taxonomy): Bacteria > Actinomycetota > Thermoleophilia > Solirubrobacterales > 70-9 > VAYN01. The sequence continues at coordinate 34,888 of DATFQO010000108.1, read as the reverse complement.
CGCCCGGCTGCCGAAGCACGAGGTGCTCGTCGTCGGCGCCGGCTCTGGCGGCCAGATGGTCGTTCGCGAGCTGCAGCTCAACCCCAAGCTCGGCGCCACCGCGATCGGCTTCGTCGACGACGACGCGCGCAAGCGGGGGATGCGGATGCTGGGCCTGAAGGTGCTCGGCTCGACCAAGCAGATCGAGAGGATCCTCGACGAGACCAAGCCCGACGAGGTGGTGATCGCGATCCCCTCGGCGCCGGGGACGCTGCGCGGCCGGATCGTCGCCGCCTGCCGCGAGCGCGAGATCCCGGTGCGCACCCTGCCGACCGTCTTCGAGCTGCTGCGCGGCGGCGTCCAGCTGAACAAACAGCTGCGCGAGGTGCGGGTCGAGGACGTGCTCGGCCGGGAGCCGATCGTCCGTGAGATCGACCGCGTCGGCGCCTACCTCGCAGACCGCATCGTCCTCGTCACCGGCGCCGGCGGCTCGATCGGCTCCGAGCTCTGCCGCCAGATCGCCCAGGTCAAACCGCGCCTGCTGGTGATGCTCGACCATGCCGAGGACAACCTCTTCCAGATCGACCGCGAGATGGTCGAGGAGCGCCACTTCGCCAGCTGCGAGTCGGTCCTGGCCGACTGCAAGGAGCCGCACCGGATGCTGGAGGTGATGCAGCGGTTCAAACCCGACGTCGTCTTCCATGCCGCCGCCTACAAGCACGTGCCGCTGATGGAGGCCAATCCGCTGGAGGCCGTCCGCAACAACTCGATCGCGACGCGGGTCACCGCCGAGACCGCCGCCGCCTCGAAGGTCGAGCGCTTCGTCCTGATCTCCACCGACAAGGCGGTCAACCCGCAGACGGTGATGGGCGCCTCGAAGGCGATGGCCGAGTGGATCGTCCAGTCGGCCGGCGAGAAATACCCCGAGACGCGCTTCGCCTCGGTCCGCTTCGGCAACGTCCTCGCCTCCTCGGGCAGCGTGGTGCCGATCTTCCGCAGCCAGATCGAGCGCGGCGGACCGGTGACCGTCACCCACCCGGAGATGACCCGCTACTTCATGACGATCCCGGAGGCGGTGCAGCTGGTGATCCGCGCCGGCGACATCGGCGCCGGCAAGGGGGAGGTCTTCGTCCTCGACATGGGCGAGCCGGTGAAGATCGTCGACCTCGCCCAGAACATGATCCGCCTCGCCGGCTACGAGCCCGAGACCGACGTCGCGATCGAGTTCACCCAGCCGCGCCCCGGCGAGAAGCTGCACGAGACCCTCTTCTCCGACGGCGAGGACGTGCAGCCGACCGCCGCCCGGCGGATCAATCGGGCGGTGCGCAAGAAGGCGATCGACCAGGAGTGGGTCGAGTCGACGCTGAACTCGCTGGAACACCTGGTTCTGGCCGGCGACGAGGCTAATTTGGCCGAGCGGGTCGTGGAGTTGATCGCCTCACCGGGTGGCGACGCCGCGACCGTTGTCGCCAACGAATAGCCTCTCGCAGCCACTTTGGTCCACGCGATCGAACAAATCGGCGCCTTCGCCGGCTTGGCCGCGTTCCTCGGCCTCGCCGTCCTCGCGCTCCTCTCGTTCACCCAGGGACGGGACATCCGGCGCCTGCGCGAGTGGGCCGGCTCGGCGCCCGAGCGCGACGCCGAGCGCAAGGAGCAGACTTCGACGATCGCTGCCCAGCGGGCCGAGGAGCTGCGGGCGCTGGAGGAGGCACGGACTGCTGAACAGGAGGCGGTCTCGAGTCGCGAGGAACGGCGCAAGCGACGCGAGGAAGGGCTGCCAGGCGGGAGCCGCGGTGAAAGACTGCGCAACCGCTTCTCCGGCTTCGGCGAACTCGCCTCGCGGCCCAGCTCGCTGATTGCCCTCTTCGTCGTGATCATCGCGATCGTCGGCGGCGTCGCCTATCTCCTCGTCAGCGGTGACGACGAAGCCGGTGGCGGTGGCGGCTCCAAGCAGGCGGCGGCGAAGGTGAAGCCGAGCGAAATCGACGTCACCGTCCTCAACGGGACCTCGGTGGCCGGTCTTGCCGCGACCTTCGGCGACGAAGTCGAGAGCAAGGGCTTCAACCTCGGCGCGGTCACCAACAGCAGCTCCAGCTTCGAAGCGAGCGTCGTCATGTTCAAGCCCGGTCACAAGACGGAAGCACGCAAGGTGGCGAAGCAGCTCGGCATCTCGAAGCTGCAACCGATGAACGCGGAAATCCAGTCCGTCTCGGCCGGAGCCGACGTCGCGGTGATCGTCGGCGAGGACAATGCCGAAGCGGCGGAATGACGGCCCGGGGCCCCTCTCCCCAGCGGCTGTCGTCTTCGCCCTCCTCGTCCTCGCCACGGTAGGCGCCTTCGCCTACGCCCAGCGGGTCAAGCGCGACCCGCTGGTGCTCGACCGGGTCACCTTCGTCGGCGCGCCGCGCGTCAAGGGCACGAAGGCGGTCCACAGCTTCACCCCCAACGGCGACTGCCGCAGCGACCGGATCCGGATCCGCTTCCGCACCACCGTCAGCGACGACGGCACCGTCCAGGTGATCAAGCCCGGCGGCCGCGTCGTCGTCACCCTCGCCCGCGACGAGTTCCTCAAGCGCTACTCGTTCCACACCTACTACTGGGACGGCCGTCAGCGCGGCGGCGGCATCGCGCCGTTTGGGCGCTACAAGCTGCGGGTGCGGCTCGGCTCGGAGCGGACGCTGGTGACGCCGGGGACGATCAAGCTGCACCGGGCCCGCGAGGGGGCCAAGCCCAAATGCTGAGCGACTTCCTCGCCGCGGCGGGCCTGTTGATCGCCGCGGTGGCGAGCGGCGCCGCGATCCTGCTGCCGCCCGGCCGCCCCCGCGCGGTGCTGATGGTCGCGGCGATGACCCTCTTCCCGGTCCTGATCGCCGGCGACCAGTGGCACACCGCGCAGATCGTCGACCTGCGCCACGACGAGGGCCGGATCCTCGCCCTGCTGGCGATCGCCGCGATCGCGGTCGGCGGCCTCGCCTATGCCTTCCGCCGCTGGCCGATCCTGATGCCGCTGGCGATCGTCTTCGCGATCCCGTTCCGGGTGCCGCTGGAGGCCGGTGGCGACACGGCGAACCTGCTGGTGCCGCTGTACCTGGTGATTGCCGCCGCGGTGGTGGCGACGCTGCTGCGCGACTGGAGCGAGCCGCCCCCCGGCCACCCGCCGCGGGCGCTCGCCTGGCTGCTGGCGGCGGCCGTCGTCCTCTACGCGCTGCAGGTGCTCTACTCGGGCGACTTCTCCAAGGGGCTGCAGAACGTCTGCTTCTTCTTCGTCCCGTTCACCATCGCCTACCGGCTGCTGCGCGAGGTCGAGTGGGACCGGCGGCTGCTGTGCTGGGCTCTGGTCGTGGTCGGGCTCGAGGCGGCGGCCTTCGTCCTCGTCGGCGGCGCCGAGTACGTCACCCGCAGCCTCTTCTGGAACGACCAGATCATCCGCTCGAATGAATTCCACACCTACTTCCGGGTCAACTCGGTCTTCTGGGACCCGAACGTCTACGGTCGCTACCTGGCCCTGGTGACGACGATCGCCACCGCCGCGATGCTCTGGGCCCGAACCCGCGACACCTTCTGGCTCCTAACTGGCCTGATCGCCGTCCTCTGGCTAGGCTTGGTGCCCACCTTCTCTCAGTCGAGCTACCTCGCCCTTCTGGCTGGCTTGGCAGTGCTCGCCGCAATCCGCTGGAGTTGGCGGTGGACCCTCGCGGCAGTCGCAGTCGGCCTGGTCGGAGCAATCCTCGTCGTTCTCCTCGTCGGCGGCAGCGGCAAGGTCACCAGCGACCGCCTCAACGTCGACCTAAGCGGCCGCGGCAGCCTGGTCTCCGGTGGCGTAGACCTCTTCGCCGAACGCCCAATCTGGGGATACGGCTCAGGCTCCTTCCAGGCGGCATACAGAGACCACCGTGAGAACAAAGATGCCCCAGTCACCGTCTCCCATACCGAGCCCGTAACCGTCGCGGCTGAGCAAGGCCTCCTGGGACTACTTGTCTACTTCGCCCTGATCATCGTGGCGCTGGGAACGCTGGGGAGAGGACTGTGGGCTCGGGCCGCTCGAGCGGCGGGTCCTGTCTCCGATACGACCCCGCCGCCCGGTGGCGGCGGTCCCGCATCGTCGCCACCGACCGCGCTGGCCGCTAGGGCCGCGGTCCTCGCGGCGTTCGTGGCACTACTTGTTCACACGTTGGCCTATGCCGGATTCTTCGAGGACCCGATTACTTGGGTGCTGTTGGCGGTTGGGGCGTCCTTGGCGCACGCTGCGGCCGGGGATGACCCTGTGATCCGCAGGCCTGCATAGGCTCAACCGATGTCGGGATACCTGCGGCGGCTGGCTTCGACTGGTGCGGCCTATACGGCGGCCAGCATCGTCAGCAAGGTCATTGCTGTCGCGCTGCTTCCGCTGTACACGCGGTATCTCACGACGGAGGATTACGGGGCCGCCGAGATCCTGTTCGCGGCTGTTGTGGCCGCCAGCATCATCATCCGCCTCGGGTTGATCGAGGCAATTCTGCGCTTCTTCTACCTCGATGACGAGGACCCGGCGCGAGTGGTCTCCGGTACCTTCGCTGGCCTCTTCTGGCTATCGACGGTTGGCGCGTTGGTTGCCCTCCCGTTTGCGGGCCCACTCTCCGAACTGCTACTCCCAAACCCCGAGGATCTAGGGGGGTCCGCGCCGGAACTCGTTCGGATCGCGATCGGCGGGTTGTGGGTGCTGACGATGTGGGAGTTCATGCTCACGCTGTTCCGGCTCGAGGAGCGGGCACGGGCGTTCTTCGTGACGACGATCCTCAACGTGGTCGCCGCGATCGGGCTGACCGTGATCCTCGTGGTCGGCCTCGACGAGGGGGCGCGGGGGCTGCTGCTCGGCAGCTACGCGACGGGCGCCGTCTTCGTCGCCGGCCTGATTGCGCTGCAGTGGCGCCGCCTCTCGCTGCGCTTCGACCCCGCCCTGCTGCGCCGGCTCTTCCGCTTCGGTCTGCCGACGATGCCGGCTGAGGTCTCGCTCTACGCGCTCAACTTCGTCGACCGCCTGATCATCGTCCGCTCCCTCGGCCTCGCCGAGGCCGGGCTCTACGCCCTGGGGGTGAAGTTCGCGCAGGCGGTCAACGTCCTCGTCCGCGGCTTCCAGCTCGCCTGGCCGCCGCTCGCCTACTCGATCCGCGACGACGAGGAGGCCCGCCGCACCTACGCAACCGTCGTCACCCTCTTCGTCGCCGGCTGCGCCTTCGTCGTCACCGGCATGTGGCTCTTCTCGCGCTGGATCGTCCGCGCCCTGGCCGATCCGAAGTTCTTCGACTCCTACGAAGTGATCGGCCTGATCACCGTCGCGGTCACCCTCTACGCCCTCTACCTCGTCCTGGTCGTGATCCTCGGCCGCACCGGCCGCACCGAGTTCAACCTCCCCGCCGCGCTCGGCGCCCTGGTCGTCAACGTCGTCCTCAACCTCCTGCTCGTGCCGCGGCTGGAGATCGTCGGCGCCGCCCTCGCCCTGGTCGCCTCCTACCTGGTGGTCCTCGGCCTGATGTACGTCTTCACCCAGCGCCTCTTCCCGGTTCCCTACGAGTGGGGCCGGCTGCTGCGCGTGGTGCTCGCGGTGGCGGCGATCGTCGGCGCCGCCGAACTGCTGGTCCCGACCGAGGGGGCCGGCGGCCTCCTGTTGCGCGCCGCCCTGCTCGCCCTCTACCCGCTGACGCTCTGGGCGACCGGCTTCTTCAGCGAAGAAGAGCGCCGCTGGCTGGGGTACCTGCGCGAGCCGCGCGCCCTGCTCGCCTCGCTCCGCGCCGAGCCCGCGGTCGACGGGCACATCCCCGAGACGTATGAGGTCGAGCGAATGGACGAGGACCTCCGCACGTAGTTGCGTGGTTCCTTTGTCCTCTATATCCGGACTAAGGAACCACGGAACTCGCCCGGTCGCGGAGGGACTCGCCGCGGTTCGGGAACAGCGCCTGGCGGGCGTGGGCCCAGAAGATATTCGCCGGGCGGTCGGGGAGGACGGTCGCGGCGACGGCGCGCAGCGCGTATGACCAGGCGGTGAGGAGGCGCACCGCCAGCGCGGCGGCAGCGCCGTGGTGCTTTCGGATGTAGAGGTTGCGGTTGCGATGGAATTCGACGATCCGCGGCAGGCCCTTGGCGAGGTCGGTCGAGAGCTGGTCGTGGTGGACCGCTTTGGCGGCGGGGACGAAGAGGGAGTGCCAGCCGGTGTCGGCCAGCCGCTTGGCGAAGTCGCACTCGTCGTAGTAGACGAAGAAGGCGGGGTCCATGTAGCCGACCGCCGCGGCCGCCTCGCGACGGACCATCAGGCCGCTCGACTGCGCCCAGTCGACTCGCCGGGTCTCACCGCCCACGCTCTGCACAGTGAAGCGACGGTGCAGGAATAGAGCACCGATCGCCGCCGTCCTGAGGCCCGGGAAGCGCCAGGCGGAGGGGACGGGATTACCGTCGGAGTCGAGCAGCTGTGCCGTCGCCGCAGCTGCTTTCGGATCGGCGTCGAGGGCCGCGATCAGTGCCGCCGCAGCACCCGGCCGCAGCTCAGAGTCCTCGTTCAGCAGCAGGCAGTACGTCCCCTTCGCCTCGCGCATCAGGGTCGAGTCGTTCTCGGCCTTGCCGGTCCGCCTCTCCAGCGCGATCAGGCGGATGTCGCCCCCGAGCGCGCGCACCGCCTCGGCCGAGCCGTCGTCGGAAGCGTTGTCGAGGACGATGATCTCGCGCTCCACCCCAACCGGGTGGGTGCGTTCGATCGCGGCCAGGCAGGCGAGCAGGTACTCGCGGCCGTTCGTGTTCACGACGCAGTAGGAGAGCGTGGGGCGCAAGGGGGTCACGATAATCCCGCCCTGCGATGAAGGTGCAGCTCGTCGACCCCTCGGCATTTACGCCGCCCTACGACCGCGCGCTCGCGGCGGCGCTCGCACGCGCCGGCGCCGAGGTCGAACTGCTGACCTCCCGCTTCCTCCACGGCCCGGTTCCGCCCGCCGAGGGCTACCGGGCCGACGAGCGCTTCTACCGCCGCTCTGCCCGGCGCGGCCTCGACATGCCCGCCCGCCTCCCTTTCAAGGCGGCGGAGCACATCCCCGACATGCTCCGCCTCCGCCGTGCCCTCGACGCCGACATCGTCCACTACCAGTGGCTGACGATCCCGTCCCTCGACGTCCACCTCCTGCCCGAGAGACGGCCACGCGTGATGACCGCCCACTACATCCTGCCGCCACAGCCGAGCCGCCGCCAGATCCGCACGGCCCACCGCGTCTTCGGCGCGATGGACGCGGTCGTCGCCCACTCCGAGCACAGCGCGGCGCGGCTGCGGAACGAGGTCGGTCTCGATCCGGCCAAGGTCCGCGTCGTCCCCCACGGCGCCTTCGACTACCTGACGAAGCTGCCGGAGGAGAAGCCGCTGCCGCCCGAGCTGGAGGGGGCGCAGGGACCGGTGATCCTCTCCTTCGGCCTGCTCCGTCCCTACAAGGGAATCGAGAACCTGCTCGAGGCCTTCGGCCGCCTCGCTGCCACCCACGGCGACGCTGAGCTGTGGATCGTCGGCAACCCGCGGATGGACGTCGAGCCGCTGCGACGAGCGACGAGCGCGGCCGGGGGCCGAGTCCGCCTCCTCACCCGATTCGTCGACGACGCCGAGATCCCGGCGATCTTCCGCCGCGCTGACCTCGTCGGCCTCCCCTACCTCGACGCCGAGCACTCCGGCGTCCTCTACACCGGCCTCGCCTTCGGCAAGCCGCTGGTGCTGAGTGCCGTCGGCGGCTTCCCCGAGGTGGCGGAGTCCGGCGCGGCGCGCCTCGTCCCGCCGGGCGACACCGCCGCCCTCGCCGCGACGCTCGAGGAGCTCGTCGGCGACGAAGCCGCCCGGGCCGAACTGGCCGCCGCGGCCGCAAAGGCGGCCGCGGGTCCCTACTCCTGGGACGAAGCCGCCCGCCGCACCATGGAGCTGTACCGCGAGCTGATCGAGGCCCGCGCATGAGCACCCTCGCCGCGATCCTCTTCTGGCTCAGCGCCGGCCTCCTCGCCTACACCCACCTCGGCTACCCGCTGGTGCTTCAGCTGTTGGTGTTGCTCGGGGTCTCCTCGGCGGGTGGCGACGATCGGGAGGACTCCCCCGGTAGGGGGAGCCCCCGATCGGAGACAGGACCCGCCGCCAGAGCTCCCACCGTCTCGCTGATCATTCCCGCCTACGACGAGCAGGAGGTGATCGCCGCCAAAGTCGCCAACGCGCTCGCCCTCGACTACCCGCGCGACCGCCTCCAGATCATCGTCGCCTCGGACGGCTCGACCGACGCGACCGCCGAGCGTGCCCGCGCCGCCGGCGCCAGCCTCGTCCTCGAGCTGCCGCCGGGCGGCAAGGTCGCCGCGCTCAACGCAGCCGCCGAGCAGGCGGCTGGAGAGATATTCGCCTTCTCCGACGCCAACAGCGTCTGGTCGCGCGACGCGCTGCGCCGGCTCGTCGCCCCCTTCGCCGACGCCGGCGTCGGCTACGTCTGCGGCCAGGTCCGCTTCCTCGATCCCGACGGCGGCAACCTCGAGGGGATGTACTGGCGCTACGAGATGGCGATCCGCGAAGCGGAGTCCGCCCTCGCCGGCGTCACCGCCGGCAACGGCGCGATCTACGCGGTGCGCCGCGACGCCTACGTGCCGCTGCGGGCCTCCGGCAGCCACGACCTCAGCTTCCCCTTCCTCCTCGCCAAGCACCGCCGCCGTGCCCTTTACGCCCCCGCTGCCCGCGCCGTGGAGAAGATGGTCCCGACCATCGAGGGCGAGTTCGCCCGCAAACGCCGGATGATGGTCGGCCTCTGGGACATCGTCGTCGGCGAAGGGATGCTCTCCCCGCGTGGCTACCCGCCGCTGTTCGCCTTCGAGATCGCCTCCCACCGCCTGCTCCGCTACCTCAGCCCGCTGCTGCACGTCGTCGCCTTCGTCGCCAACGCCCTCCTCCTCGGCAACGGATGGATCTACGTCCTCACCTTCGTTCTTCAGCTGGCGCTGCTCGTCGCGGCGCTGCTCGGCCGCGCCGTCCCCATCGCCCCCTTCCGGATCGCCCGCTACTACGCGATGACCACCGCCTCGATTGCCGCCGGCCTCTGGGACCGCTGGCGCCACGGCGCCGGGGGTCGATGGGAGAAGGCGGCCGGAACCCGCTGATGCCCCGCGCCCTCGACATCCTCGTCGCCGCCCTCGCCCTGGCGATCCTCTCGCCGGTTCTCCTCGCCGCGGCGATCGCGATCAAGCTCAGCAGCCGCGGCCCGGTGGTCTACCGCCAGCGCCGTGTCGGCCTCGGCGGCCGCGAGTTCGAGATGTGGAAGCTGCGGACGATGGTCCAGGGCTCCGACCCGGTCGGGGTCGGCAAGGTCGTCTACCGGGACGACCCCCGGGTCACCGGGCCCGGCCGCCTGCTGCGCCGCACCTCGCTAGACGAGATCCCCAACCTGGTCAACGTGCTGCGCGGCGAGATGGCGATCGTCGGCCCCCGCCCGACGATCAAGGCCCAGGTCGACGATTACACGCCGCGGCAGAAACGACGCCACGAGGTGCTGCCGGGGATCACCGGCTGGGCCCAGGTCCAGGGACGCGCCGGCATCCCCTGGGAGGAGCGGATCGAGCTCGACGTCTGGTACGTCGAGCACCGCACCCTCGCCCTCGACGCCCGCATCCTCGCCAAGACCCTTTGGCTGGTCCTAACCGGCCAGGGCCTCGCCCCGGATTGATTCTGCCCGCGGGCGCCGGGCCACTGCATAAAGTGAGCCTTTGTCTTGGGTTAAGGAAATAGGTCCGAAGAGTGCTCGGGATGGATGGCGGGACGATTTCCCGCTCGCCCATGAGCTGCCAGAGTCGATCGAGGTCGACTGCGGTCACCTCGAGCTACCAATTCACCCCATGTTTGCGGTGCGCCTACGCATCTTCATCGAATGGCATCGGGCGGCGGGTCGGCAGGTCGACACGGTAGTTCCGACCGACTCTCGAGCGAAGCGAATATTCCAGGCGATGGCGATCGACCCAGCCTTACCGATCACTCGCGAGGAAGACACGATCATGCCGGTCACCTGCATGAGGGAGTTCTTGAAAGTGGAGGAGGTGGCGGAACGCACCCAGGAAATCCTGGAGTACCAGCTGAATGACGTTTCTCCATTGGGGCACGCTGCGTTCATGACGATGTCGGAGCTCGGTGGGAACGCGATCGATCATGGCGAGAACGACCTTGGTTCCTTCGCCGCCGTTCGCCGGATCACTGAGCCTAGGCGACAGGTGAGCATTGCAATCGGCGACCTCGGGATTGGGATTCCCGAGCACATCCGAAGGCGCTACCCAGAATGGCGCGATGATGGTTGGGCAATCGCCTATGCCACCCGGGAAAACGTCAGCGGAACCAAGAACCCGCATCGTGGCATCGGCTTCTCGTCGGTGTTCGAAGCAGCATTGACCACCTCATTGCACTCGGGGCAGATGGACATCCTTTCTGCGAACGGCTTCTGCCGAATCCAGACGGTTCAGCAGAACCCGAAGATAGAAGTGCTTCCTGCCACGAGATTTCGTCGCGGAACCTGGATCACCTACGACCTTGTGTCAGTTTGATCCTCCGGCATCTCATCTAGTATCGACTTGACTTGGAAGCATTCGAGAGGAGGCAGCGAATGGCGTATCAATACCCGCTCGCACGGCACGGAAAGACTCTCGCCACTCGTCCCCTCGGCCAGGAACTTCGGACTGACCTCGTCCAGAGAGCAGGCAGTGCAGACACGGTGGCACTGGATTTCTCAGGCATCCTCAGCACTAGTCACTCGTTCGCGGATGAGTTCGTCGCGCGCCTTGCCGAAGAAGTCGAGATGGGAGAAGTCAGCTTCGGGATCAACATCTCGGGCGCTTCTCCCGCTGTTGAACGAGTTGTCTTGAAAGCGCTGGAACGGCGTCAAGTTGACGCACCAATGGTCGCCTGACGGACAGCGAGCCATAGGGTTCCGCGGGTGAGCGACCAGCCGCAAGTGACGCTGCGTCCGTTTAAGTCCGGTGACGCGCCCGCCGTGCACCGCTGGTTCAACAACCCCGAGGCGATCCAGTCGCTGATGGAGCAGCGGGACGAGTTCACGCTGGAGCAGGCCGAAGCGTGGACCCAGCGGGCGATGGAGGACTCCGGCGAGGACCGCAAGTTCGCGATCGAGGTCGAGGGCTATGAGGAGCCGGTCGGCTTCACCGCCCTCTACGGCCTCTTCCGCCAGACCGCGCCCGAGCTCGGCGCCCTGATCGGCGACGATGTTCGCGGCAAGGGAGTCGGCCGCCGCGCCGAGGCGCTGACGCTCGCCAAGGCCTTCGACGAGTACGGTGCCCACCGCGTCTACGGTCGCATCCCCGCCCGCAACGAGGTCGCGAAGAAGACCGTCGCCGGCCTCGGCTGGAAGCACGAGGGGACGATGCGCTCCCACCTCGCCCGCCATGACGGGCCGCCCGATGACTGCGAGGTCTGGGGAGTGCTGCCGGACGAGTTCCGAGCCGCCGCCGCGGACCTGCTGAAGTGAGCCGCGCCAGAGCCGAGCTGATCGAGGACGCGGGCGCGGCTGCGACCGACGGCGAGTTCTTCCGCTCACCCGCTTTCCTCTCCGCCGAGGGCGTTACCCACACCTTGCGGATCCAGAACGACGACCGGATCTTGGCCGCACCCTTGATCGTGCGCGAGATTCCGGGCACCGACATCCGCGACGCGACCTCGCCGTACGGCTATCCGGGGTTAGTTGAAAGAGGTCGGGGGGGTGTCTTCCGGAGCCTCCCCGCTGTTGCTCCGGAAGACACCCCCCCGACCTCTCCCCCCATCGACCCCAAATCCATCGACTTCTCCGCCACCGGCCTGGTCAGCGTCTTCATCCGCCACGCGCTCGGACCCTCGCCCCTCGCCGGCGCCAGCGAACGCAACATCGTCCAGATCGCCGACCCGGAGCTGCCGCGCAAGAGCAGGCCCAGCGACCGCCGCCAGGTGCGCCGCAACCTCGAGGCGGGATACGTCGTCGAGCTCGTGCCCGGCGGCGAGACCACGCCCGAGCAGCGCGCCGGCTTCCTCGCCGCCTACGAGCAGACCATGCGCCGGACCGAGGCCGCCCCGCACTACTTCTTCGGCGCCGCCTATTTCGATCGCCTGCTCAGCGCCGAGCGCACCTGGCTCGCCCTCGCCCTCGCACCGGATGGCGCCGTGGCCGCCGCCTCGATCACCGCCGTCAGCGACGGCTACCTCCACTACTACCTCAGCGGCAGCGCTGACCCGCACCTCCGCGACGCCCCGATGAAGAGCGTCGTCGCCCGGCTGGTCGAGCACGCCCAGGAACTCGGCCTGCCGCTCAACCTCGGCGGCGGCATCTCCCCCGGCGACCCGCTCGAGGAGTTCAAGCGCGGCTTCGCCAACCGCCGCCAGGCGTGGCTCACCTCGGAGCTGATCTGCGACGAGCGGCGCTATGCCGAGCTCAGCCGCGGCCGCGAAGCCGGCGGCTACTTCCCCGCCTACCGCGCCTGAGCGCTAGTTGCCCGGTTCTTGCGGCTGGGCCGGCGTCGGCCCGGTGAAGTTGAAGGCTTCGACCGGCTCGCCGCCGTTTTTGCCCCAGGTTTCCTTGCCGAAGGCGCGGATCGCGTCGAGCGTGACGGCGCCTTTGTAGCTGCGGCAGGTGAGCAGGTTGGTCCAGGTTGCGGCGGCGACGTCGTAGACCATTTCGTCGTTGGGTAAGAGCAGCGAGGCTCCGTACATCGTGTCGTAGAGACCCTTCAGTTCCAGCTGCGCTCTTTCGGGCAGGTCGGGCGAGTACTCGATCGCCAGCCGGCCGTGCTCGAGCGAGTGGACGACGTTCAGCTGTTCAGGCGGCTCCGAGTAGGCGCCGTCGGCCTGCTGGTAGGGCGGTTCGACGTGGTTCCCCGAGGTGGGCGGGCTGGTTTTGTAATCGGGGGGCGCCGAGCCCTTCGGCAGGTGTTCGTGGCCCTCGTCGGGCAGTTTCAGGCGCAATTCGCAGCCGGCCTTGTCGGCGGCGGTCTTCAGGTTCGTGACCTTCGCCGGGGCGGGGACGATCCCCGAGCGCTCGTCGGGCGAGACCCCGTTCGAGTTGCCGACTTCGGTGTTGGTGTTGATGTGGGCGCCGCCATCGTCGTTGCCGGCGCCACCGCTGCTGTCGTCTCCGCCGCTGGCCAGCACGAAGACCAGCACCGCGACCACCAGGACGATCGTGGAGACGATCGCGTAGCCGACGATCAGTCGGTTGCGCCCCGACTTCTTCTCGCCCTCTTCGGCGGCGATCCGCTCTTCGCGCAGCCGCTCTCTTTCACGATCCCCCTTGCCCATGGCCAGACCCTATTCTGCCGTCTCCATCTCGGCGGCGTCGCCTCGTACCCGCTCCCACGGCCGCGAGGCCCGCAGCGCGCCCAGCACCGCGCGGGTCGCGGGGGCCCGGTTGAGGGCGTAGAAGTGGATGCCGGGAGCGCCGGCGATCAGCAGCTCCGCGCACTGCTGGGCGGCAAAGGCGATCCCCAGCTCGAACTCGCGCTCGGGGTCCCCGCCGGCCGCCTGGAAGGCGGCTTCCAGCGGCGCCGGGATCGTCGCGTCGCAGAGATCGCAGATCCGCTTCGTCTGCGCGAAGCTGGCGACCGGGATCACCCCGGCCAGGATCGGCACCTCGATGCCACCCTCGCGGGCCGCCCGCACGAAGTCGAAGTAGACCTGGTTGTCGAAGAAGAGCTGCGTGATCAGGAAGCCGGCGCCGGCGTCGACCTTGGTCTTCAGGTAGCGGAGGTCCGTCTCCAGGTTGGGCGCCTCGGGGTGGACCTCGGGGAAGCAGGCGCCGCCGATCCCGAAATCCCAGCCGGCGGCGATGAAGGCCGCCAGCTCGGCGGCGCTGCCGAGCCCGCCCTCGGGCTGGATGAAGTCCTCCTGCCCCCGCGGCGGGTCGCCGCGCAGGGCGAAGACGTTCTCGATCCCCGCCGCCGCGATCCGGTCGAGCGTTCCCGCCAGCCCCTCGCTGGTCTCGCCGACGCAGCTGAGGTGGGCCATCGTCTCGAAGCCGAGATCGTCCTTCAGCGCCGTGGTGATCTCGACCGTGCCGTCGCGGGTCGAGCCGCCGGCGCCGTAGGTGACCGAGACGAAGTCGGGCTCCAGCGCCCGCAGCTCCCGCGCCGTCTCGTAGAGCTGCCCGGTCGCCTCGGCCGTCTTCGGCGGGAAGAACTCGACCGAGAAGGTCGGTCTCCGCTCAGCGATGATCTCGTCGATGCGCATGGTCCGGGGAGGGTAGAGGAGCGGGGGTGACCGCCGTCCGTCCGGGCCGCCCCACAGCTCGGTTCGAGGGCTCTACGAGGACGGGATGTAGAGGGGTTTCGGTTCGACGAATTTGTAGGTGCCGTCCCAGTCGAGGTTCTGCGGGCAGCCGAAACCAGGTCCTTTCAATTTCTCTTCTTTCGCCACCAGCGTGGCTTCTTCCCCGCCGGTCACGTCGAAGACGAGCGAGGGAGCCTTGTAGATGCATCCGGTGGATTCGCCTTCGCAACGGACTTTGATCGTCGGTTCGGTGGTGCCGCTGCCGGACATCGTCAGCGTCCCGTTCATCGTCCCGAGGGTGTTCGCGAAGGTCGTTTTCGGAGAGTTCGGCGCCGTCAGCCACACGTCTTCGCAGCCTTTTTCGAGTCCGATCACGTGGCATTCCCTGAATTCGACCGCTTCGGTCTTGGCTTCCACCGGAACGCCGATTCCACCTCCTGCCGTCAGGGTCGAGCCCCAGATGCGAGAGTTCTGGCATTCGATGGTGGTGGTGAGGCTTTCCCATGTCCTGGTCAGCGTCATCACCCCGCTTTCGGCTTTGAATTTGGTTTCTTTCGCGTAGCGGTTGATTGCCGAGCAAGGCGCTTCCTTGGCTTTGCAGAGCACGGTTCCGCTCGCCGTCGGGGCAAGGGCCGCGAAACAAGCGGCCGCGAGCGCGACCGTCAATGCCGCGCTCGAGAGGGTCTTGAAGTGGGTCATGGCTCCCTTTCGCCGGCACCCAGCCGGATTCGATGACCCCCTATGACTAGCCGCGCCGAAGGGTTAAGTCAAATTATTTCGACTATTGGCCCTACCCGCGCCTCGAAGTCAACCTCGCGCCGCCCGCCGCGCGGAAGCCTCCTCTAACCGCTCTTTGCGGCATCCTCGCGCCACCGCCCCTAGCGCAACGCGGCGGACCGGGCTAAGTTGAATCCGCGACCGAGAGAGGCTGGTCCCGCGGAAGCCAAGCGGGACGAGACCTCGAAGGTGGTGCAACGAGCTTCTGAACGCGAAGGCTACGCGTGAGGCAGGCCACGAGCACCATCCTCGGTTGCTTTTCCTTGTCCGCTCCACGCCCTACCTTTGCGACTGACCGTGGGAGACCTGCCCCTCCCAGGTCAGCGACCGGGGCGCACACTCTGGGAGCCGGGCGTCGCTGCGAACCCCGTGATCCGCGCCGCGACTAGCCCGCCCGCTCCCGCTCGACCTGTGGGACGATCCGCCGATGAGCACTGACGAAGTGCGTTACGAGCGGCGAGGCGTCTCCGCGGTGCTGACCATCGATCGCCCCGCCCGCCGTAACGCCGTGGACGCCGGGACCGCCGCGGCCCTGCGAGAGGGATTCGCGCGGTTCGAGGAGGACGATGGGGCCCGGGTTCTGATCCTCACCGGCGCCGGTGAGGCGTTCTGCGCCGGCGCCGACCTGAAGGCGATCGACCTTGACGTCGACCACCCGGGAGGGCCGATGGGATTCACCCGCTTGACGCCGTCGAAGCCGACGATCGCCGCGATCTCCGGCTGGTGCGTAGCCGGCGGGCTGGAGCTGGCGCTGTGGTGCGACCTGCGGATCGCCACCCCCGACTCCACCTTCGGCTGCTTCGAGCGACGCTGGGGGGTGCCACTGATCGACGGTGGCACCCAGCGGCTGCCACGGGCGATCGGCACGGGCCGGGCGATGGAAATGATCCTCACCGGCCGCGCGGTTGAGGCTGAGGAGGCCGAGCGCATCGGGCTCGTCACCGAGGTGGTGGAGCCGGGTCGGCACTTGGACCGGGCACTGGAGCTGGCCGAGCGTCTCGCCAGCTTCCCCCAGGAGACGATGCTGAGCGATCGCCGCGCGGTGATCGAAGGGGCCGGCCTCTCCCTCACCGAAGGGCTCGAGCTCGAGCACCGGCTGGGCCGCGAGGTGCTCGACGTCGCCGCCCGCGGCGCCGCCCGCTTCGCCGGCGGCGAAGGCCGGCACGGTCAAGGGCTGTAGAGGCTTGGCCTCCTAGGCCGGCTCGGCTCGCATCTCGTCAGCCGCGGCATCGGCCCCGAAATACGGGAGCACGGCGAGGTACATCAACTCCGGAAGCAGGAGGGAGAAGCCCTCTCTATGGCCGGTGGCGAGGCGCGTGTGCAGGACGGCCAGGATGCCCGCAACCACCGCCTCGGCGGAGATCGCCGGCGCGGGGATGCCGCTTTCACCGCGGGCGAGATCCATCAACCCCGCGGCCCGCTCCATCGCCTCCGTCCGCTTCTCGACCGCGGGCGGCCCCGCTGCGTGGACCTCGACGAGCAGCGCCCGGCCGACCTCCGGCTGCTGGTCGACGAAGCGCAGCAACCCGCGCAGAGCCCCGCGCAACTGACCGCGCCAGGTCGTCTCTCCCACCGCCGCTTCGCGCATCGCCAGCTCCACCCAGGCCGAGCCTGCCTCCAGCGCCTGCAGGTAACAGTCCTCCTTGCCTTCGAAGTTGTCGTAGAAGGCTTGTCTATAAAGCCCCCCTCTGTCGATGGCATCCTGCACCGTGGTCTGCTCGTAGCCGCTGGTTCCAACAGCCTCGAGCATCGCCTGCAGGATGCGCTGCCGTTTTCCGGTCATTCCCCGCCCGGTCTATTTGTATTAGTAAAAACTAGTTGTCTGTCTATCGGTACCTAGACGGTATCCTTTTGCGGGGTCGCGTAACCGGACGATTCGACTCAGGTACTGTTTCGTTCGTGGCTCCTAAGTCAACAACGCGTCCACTTCCAGGACGGCAGCAGCTGTCGCGTGAGTTCATCACCCGTCACCAGCGCGTCCGGATCATCACCGCGCTGGCGCTGGAGACCTCCGAGCAGGGCTATCGCGAGGTCACCGTTGCCGACATCGTGAAGCGCGCCGGGATTGCCCGAAACACTTTCTACGAGAACTTCCGCTCGAAGGAGGATTGCTTCCTCGCGGCGCAGGAGTTCGCGATGTCAACGGCCTTGGAGCGGGTTGTCGACGCTGCCGGCGAGCTCGACGAGTGGCCGCGCCGGGTCTGCGCCGGGCTGGCCGCTTTCCTCGATTACGTGGTCGAGGAGCCGGCCCTCGCCCGCACCTGCATGGTCGAGGCGCTGGCCGCTGGGCCGGCGGCGGTTCGCTACTACGAGGAGTCGCAGCAGGCCTTCGTCTCGCTGTTCAAACTTGGACGGGATGTCTCCCCCCACGGCGCGGGTCTGCCGGAGACAATCGAGGAAGCGATCATCGGCGGTGTCTTCTGGATCGTCTATCAGCGGCTCGCGGTCGCCGAGACGCAGGCGATCGAGGATCTGCTGCCCGAGCTCGTCGAGTTCGCCCTTACCCCTTATATGGGGGCGGAGGAAGCGCGAGCGGTCGTTGTTGCGGAGACCGGAGATGCCCCGAAGGCGCCGACTGGATGAGCGCGGAGGCTAAAAAAACTGGCCGGTTAGCCAATTCGGGCTTCGCTCGTCTGGATCGGTATCTTCGGTTCTCTTGAGAGATCCAGTCAATCCTGTCGAGTCTCCCGAGTACCCGCCCGAGCTGGCCCGGCTACCCCCTGGGCGCCATGGTCTGCCGCGTGAGTTCGTCTCCCACAACCAGCGCGAGCGATTGATCGCCGGCCTTGCCGAGGCAGTCGCCGAAAACGGTTACGCGGGGACGACGATCGCTCACATCACCCGCCACGCGGCGGTCTCGAGGCGCACCTTCTACGAGCACTTCTCCAGCAAGGACGAGTGCTTCGTCGCGGCCTACGAGACCGTGATGGCCGAACTTCGCCAGCGGGTGGCCGAGGCTTTCGACCAGGAGGAGGAGTGGCCGCAGGCGGTGCGCGCCGGGATCGCGGCGATGCTCGGGTTCCTCGCCGCCGAGCCGCACCTGGCCCGTCTCAGCATGGTCGAGGCGCTGGTCGCCGGACCGGTCGTGGTCGAGCGCTACGACGCCGCGATCCAGAGCCTGGTGCCCTACTTCGCCGCCGGACGAGAGGGGCTGTCGGCTGACGTCCTCGCCGGACTCTCCCCGACCACCGAGGAGGCCCTCGTCGGCGGTATGGTCTCGCTGATCTCCCGCCGCATCTTCGCCGACCGCACCGAGGAGCTCGAGGCCCTGCTCCCGGACCTGGTCGAGTTCACGCTGACGCCTTACCTCGGCAGCGCCAAGGCCGCCAAGGTCGCGCGGGCCTAGCCCGCACGCCGTCAAAACTTGCGGTCTTCTCTATGGATCTATCCTTGTCGGGATACGAACATACGTTCGTATGGAGATCGCCTGTGTAATCGACAACCGCCTGGCGACTCCGCTGCGCCCGGACCATGCCGGGGGGCCTCGGTCCGGGCGCGCCGATCTCGAGGACCCCGTCGCCGCGGCGGAGGCGACGGAGTCGATGGTCCAGGCCCTGGAGGCGATCGGGGCGGGGGTTGAGTCGGAGCGCTCCGGCGAGGCCTTCTTCGCGCTCAACGGACTGCGCGGCCTTCACGGTGGCTCCGGGGGCGTTGTCGCGGCCGCGCGCGAGGCGCTGGGAGAGGGGAGGTCGATCGGCACCGGCCCGACCCGCCTCCGCGCCTTCCTCGCCGCCGGGGACTGGCCACGCCCGGTCCCCGTAGCTGCCCTGCGAACCCGACTCGCGGTCACCGAGCGCGAGGCGGCGGAGCTGATCGAGGCGCTCGAGCGGCTCGGGATCGAGACCCTGGCGGCCTTCGCCGCCCTCACCGCCGACCAGGTCGCGGACCGCTTCGGACCGCTCGGCCTCGCGGCGCGGCGTCTCTGCCGCGGAGAAGAGGAGCCGCTGCGGCCGCGGGCTCCGCGCGAGGAGCTCGCCGAGGAGATCGAGCTGCCGGAAGGAACCGCGGGCCGGCAGCTGGACAGGGCCCTGGAGCTGCTCGTCGACCGGCTCCTCGCGGCGCCGCGGCGGAAGGGAAGGACGCTGCTCGGCCTGCGCCTCGGGGCGCGCCTCGCCGCCGGCGGCAGCTGGAGCGTCGAGCAGGGGCTGAGCCGGCCGAGCGCTTCCCCACGGGTGCTGCGCAACGTGCTCGGTCCGCGGCTCGAGGACCTGCCCGCCCCGGCGACGTCGTTGCGGCTGCGGGCGGTGGGCCTCGGCCCTCCGGCGCGCGACCAGATCGAGCTCGCGGTGGGGGGCAGCGAGCCGCGACGTCGCCGTCTCGGCGCCGCGGTGCGCGAGGTGCGGGCGGCCCAGGGCGCGGAGGCGCTGCTCAAGATCCTCCCGGTCGACGGAGGCTCGCGGGTGCCCGAGCGCTGGGCGATGCTCACTCCCTATCCCGAGCTCTGATGGCTGGCCTGCGTCGCCTCTACGCCCCCCAGCGGGTGGCGGTCCGGACCGGCCCCCGCGGCGCGCCGACAACGGTCGAGGGCGTGACGGTCGAGGCTGTCCGCGAGGAGTGGCTGGTCGAGGACCGCTGGTGGACGCCGAAGCCGTTGCGCCGCCACTACTTCGAGCTGGCGCTGGGGGACGGTCGCGCCCTCACCGTCTTTCGCACCGCTCGCGCCCAGCGCTGGTACTCCCAGCGCGCCTGAGGACGATGTACGTCGAGCTGCACGCGCACTCCGCCTTCTCCTTTCTCGACGGGGCCTCGACGCCGACGGAGTTGGCGGCGGCCGCGGCGGCTCGGGGGTATCCGGCCTTTGCCCTTACCGATCACGATGGGGTTTGGGGGTCTCTGGAGTTTGCTCAGGCGTGCAAGGGGTTCGGGGTCCGGGCTATTACCGGGACGGAGTTGACGGTTGGTCTCTGGCCGGCGGGTCCTGTCTCCGATCGGGGGCTCCCCCTACCGGGGGAGTCCTCCCGATCGTCGCCACCCGCCGGAGGGACCGCGCACATCACTCTGCTGGTTGAGGACGAGACCGGATACCGGAACTTGTGTCGGTTGCTTACCGCTGCCCATTCGCATACGCGGGATAACACTGGGAGATCCTCGATGCAAGCGTGGGCGACTCTCGAGGAGGTGGAGGAGTACGCGGGCGGGCTCATCTGTCTTTCCGGGTGTGCTCGGGACGGGGTCGCTGCCGGGGCGTTCGAGCGGGGGGACACTGCTGGTGGGGAGAAGATTGCTCGGCGGTTGCTGGGGGCTTTTGGGCGGGATCGGTTTCGGGTTGAGCTGCAGCGGCCCTATTGGCGGCGGGATCGGGCTCGCAACAGATGGCTGGCCCTGCTTGCCGAGCGGCTCGACGTTCCCTGCGTCGCTACCGGCAACGTCCATGCTCACGATCGGCGGCGGGCTCCGTTGCAGGACGCGCTGGTTGCGATCGGGCGTTGCGAGACCCTGGAGGAGTCCGAGCCCTACCGCCGCGGCAACTCGACCTCGGCCCTCACCTCTCCTGGCGCGATGGCCGCCCGCTTCGCCGAATACCCCGAGGCGGTCGCCGAGAGCGGGCGGCTGGCCGAGCGGCTGCGCTTCGATCTCACCGAGCAGCTCGGCTACCGCTATCCCGGCAGCGAGGACCCCGGCGCCGACGCCGAGCTGGCTCGGGTCTGCAACCACCATCTCGGCGGGCGCTACCACGGCAGCGCCCGCCTGCTGGAAGCACAGTGGCGGCTGGAGGAGGAGCTGGCGACGATCCGCAAGCTCGGCCTCTCCGGCTTCTTCCTCCTCCACCGCGACCTGCTCGAGCTCGCCCGCGAGGTCGCCGCCGAGGTGCGCGGCCCGGAGTCGGCGCGATCCGTCCTGCCTCCTGGACGCGGAAGGGGCTCCAGCGTCAGCTCGATCGTCTGCTACCTCACCGGCCTCTCCCACGTCGACCCGGTCGAGGCAGATCTCTTCTCCGGCCGCTTCCTCAACGAGGAAACGACCTCGATGCCGGACATCGACCTCGACTTCCCGCGCGACATCCGCGAGGTCCTGATCCCGCGCGTGCACGAGCGCTACGGCAAGGAGCACTCCGCCCTCGTCGCCGCCTTCCCCACCTACCGGCCGAAGGGAGCCGTCCGCGACCTCGGCAAGGCGCTGGGGCTGCCGGCGGCGGAGATCGACCGGGTGGCGAAGACGGCCGGCTTCTACGAGCGGACCGCGGCCGAGATCGAGCGCGACCTGGCGGCGGCGCTCGGGCCGGAGCGGGCGAAGGAGCCGCGCTGGCGAGTGCTGCTCTCGCTCGCCGACGAGATCATGGGGCTGCCGCGCCACTCCTCCCAGCACCCCGGCGGGATGGTGATCTCGACCCGGCCGCTGATCGACGTCTGCCCGGTCGTTCCCGCGGCGATGGCCGGCCGCCAGACGGTGCAGTGGGACAAGGACTCCTGCGCCGACGCCGGCTTCCTCAAGATCGACCTGCTGGGGCTGGGGATGCTCTCGGCGGTCGAGCGCTGCGTCGAGGAGATCGGCCACGCCCGCGGCGAGCGGCTCGACCTCTCGCGGATCCCGCTCGACGATCCCGAGACCTTCGAATCGATCCGCGCCGCCGAGACCACCGGCGTCTTCCAGATCGAGAGCCGGGCGCAGATGCAGATGCTGCCCCGCACCCAGCCGCGCGACATCGACGACGTCGTCGTCCAGGTGGCGCTGGTGCGGCCGGGACCGATCCAGGGCGGCGCGATCCATCCCTATATAGAGAGGCGCAAGCTTCGCCGCGAGAATCCCGACTACGAGATTCCCTACGAGCACCCGCTGCTGGAGCCGGTGCTGGAGGAGACGCTGGGGACGATCGTCTTCCAGGAGCAGGTGATCGAGGTGGCGATGGCGCTCTCCGGCTTCAGCTCCTCTGAGGCGGAGGGGCTGCGGCGGGCGATGAGCCGCAAGCGCTCCGAGGAGGCGATCCGCGAGCACCATCAGCGCTTCTGCGCCGGCGCCGCCGCCAACGGCGTCTCCGAGAAGATCGCCGAGAAGGTCTGGGGTCAGATCCAGGGCTTCTCCGGCTTCGGCTTCCCGAAGGCGCACTCGGCCGCCTTCGGCCTGCTCGCCTACCAGTCGGCCTGGCTGCGGATCCACTACGGCCCCGAGTTCCTCTGCTCGCTGTTGAACGAGCAGCCGATGGGCTTCTATCCCCCCGACTCGCTGGTCCACGAGGCCCAGCGTCGGGGGATCCGCGTCGCTCCCCCCGCCGTCAACCGCAGCAGGGTGCTCTGCCGCGTCGAAACCCCGCGCGCCGAGGAGGACTTGCGAGGCGGGTTGGTGGTGCGGATCGGCCTCGGCTACGTGAAGGGTGTGAAGAAGGACGAGATGGAGGCGCTGGTCGCCGAGCGTGAGCGCGGCGGGCCGTACACGGGTGTGGCCGAGCTCGCCTCCCGCTCCGGCGCCGGCCTGTCGAGCCTCGAACGGCTCGCCTGGGCCGGCGCTCTCGACGGCGTCCCCGCCGGCAGTGAGGGAGAGCGCCGTGAGGCGCTCTGGCGCGTCGGCGTCACCGGTGCCGGTCGCAGGGGAGCGAGCGGCACTCAGCTGGGGCTGCCGATGGAGCCGCCCCGCCCGCCCGAGCTGGAGCCGCTGGGCGAGTGGGGGAAGCTGATCGCCGACTATCGCTCGACCGGGATGACGGTCGAGAAGCACCCGATGAAGCTGCTGCGCCCCCGCCTCGATGCGAGCCTTGCCAGCAGCGCCGACCTGAAGCGGATCGACCACGGCGCCAGCGTCGAGATCGCCGGCATGGTCACCGCCCGCCAGCGCCCCGAGACCGCCAACGGCATCACCTTCATGCTGCTCGAGGACGAGCGCGGCGCGGTCAACCTCGTCGTCCCGCCCCCTATCTACGACTGCCACCGGTCCCTCGTCCGCACCGCCCCCCTGCTCCGCGCCCGCGGCCGGCTCGAGCGCCGCGAAGGCACGATCAACGTCGTCGTCAGCGAGCTGGCGCCGCTGGAGCCGAAGCCGCCGCCCTCGGGACCGAGCGAGTCCCCGCGGCCGCGCGAGCGGGTCGTCGCCGAGCTACGCGCCGTCGCGCCCGCCGGCCACAGCTTCGGCCGCCGCGGGCGCTGACCCGGCCCCGTTGCTCCACAGGGCCTCGTGCAGCTGCCGCAGGCAGTCGCCGATCAGAGCCGAATCGCCTTTCGTCTTCAGACCATTGCGCGGACCGTCGAGGAGCGAGTCGACCCAGGCCGCCACGTTCCCCCGGGCGGAGGAGTCGGTCGACTCCAGCGGTGAGCGGCAGTTGACGACGGCGCCGTCGCCGCCGACGTCGCCCCAGACCGGCTCCTCTCCCGCTTCCTTCTCGCCCGCCGAAGCGATCCTCAGCTCGAAGCTCTTGCCGACGTGATCGGGCAGCACGATCAGCGGCAGCACCACCCGCATCACCCCGGCCGCCTCGTCGACGCTGAGGCCGGAGCCCTCCGTCACGACGTGACGCCGCCGCCAGCGCCCGATCCCGGCGATCAGCCCTCCCGCCCGCCGCGCCTTGCCGGTCAGCGCGTAGCGTTTGCGTCCCCCGTCTGCGGGGATCTCCTCGATGAACCCACCCCGGGCGAGGAGCGCCACCCGGCGGCTCACCTGATGGAAGCTCAGCCCGTGCTCCCCCCGGGCCAACTCGGTGAGCGTCTTCGGCTCATGGTTGAGCTCCTCGAGCATCCTCGATTCCCAGAGGTCGGCGACCCACCCCAGCGAACCCCACTCCGGAGCGGCAATTTCCCCGCTGGGCAGCCGGCGCAGACTGGCATTCGCGTAGGCGTCGACCAGCTCGAAGAGGTCCCGGCCACCTGGCTCGGCGAGGCTGTGTGTGACCTTCGACGGGACCCCCGGTTCCTCGTCGCGGTCGATCACCCCGGCCTCGGTCAGTCTGGTGGCGTAGCGGTAGACGGTCCTCGGCGCGTACCCGGTGATCCGCCGCGTCAGTTCCTTGGTCCGCAGAGGCCGCTCTCCCAGCGTCATCAGGATCGCCCCGCTCGCGCCGGCGCCCAATAACCGCAGCACGTTCCCCGTCGTCAGCTGATCCGCTCGTCCGCCCGTCAACTACCCCGCCTTTGCTTGGATCCGGAGGACCTCGGCCGGGTCCGTCGCGGGCGAGGATAGATGCCCTTACGTGGCTTCCCCGGTGACTTTCAGAACAAGTTGAGTGACTTATTCCACACGTGCCTAATGTCACTCGCGGCGCCGATTGCTAGCGTCGCAGCCATGCAGCAGACCAAGGTCGAGTACTTTCGTGGCGAGGGTTGAAGAAGCCCAATTCGAGCGGCTGGTCGAGCCTTACCGGCGGGAGCTGCAGGCGCACTGCTACCGGATGCTGGGCTCCCTCCACGACAGCGAGGAAGCGATGCAGGAGACGATGCTGCGGGTCTGGCGCGGGATCGACGGGTTCCAGGAGCGCAGCTCGCTGCGCTCCTGGCTCTACCGGATCGCCACCAACACCTGCCTCGACGCGATTGCCCGGCGCAAGCGGCGCCTGTTGCCGGAGGAGTACGCCCCCAAGGCCGACCCCGAGAAGCCCCCGGGAGAGCCGGTCGCCGAGCAGGTGTGGATCGAGCCCTATCCCGACGAGGCGCTCGAGGTCGAGGACGGCTACGCATCTCCCGATGCCGCTTATGAAGAGCGCGAGGCGGTCGAGCTCGCCTTCGTCGCGGCGATGCAGCACCTGCCGGCGCGCCAGCGCGCGGCCCTGATCCTGCGCGAGGTCCTCGGCTTCTCCGCCAAGGAGGTCGGCGAGACCCTCGACACCTCCGTGCCCTCGGTCAACAGCGCCCTGCAGCGCGCCCGCAAGATCGTCGACGAGCGCCTCCCGGAGCGCAGCCAGCAGATCACCCTGCGCTCGCTCGGCGACGCCCGGATGAAGGAGATCGTCGAGGAGTACATGGAGGCGATGCGGGTCGGGGACGTCCAGCGGGTCGTCGCGATGCTGACCGAGGACGTCGCCTGGTCGATGCCGCCGCTGGCCAGTTGGTACGGGGGGATCGACGAGGTCGAGGTCTTCCTCCGCACCAAGCCGCTCTCCGGCGAATGGCGCTGGCGCCACCGTCCGACCGTCGCCAATGGACAACTCGCGGTCGGCACCTTTACCTGGATGGAGCAGGAGAAAACGCACGTTCCGTTCTCCCTCGACGTGCTCACTCTGGAGGGAGATCGGATCAAGGAAGTGACCGCTTTCGTCGTCCGACCGGCAGATACCCCGGATGGCTATTCTCGGTGGCCCGACCGCGCGGCCGACCCCAGTCGCGTGGATGCCATCTTCCGGCGCTTCGGCCTGCCGGATCGCGTCGATTGACGCGACGGCGATGAGTTTCCCCCAGCCCAGGAGTCCTTACCCGCATGAACGCAACTGAGCACGACCGCACCCGTTGGCTAGCCCTCTACGTCCTCTGCGCGGGGATGCTGATGATCGTCCTCGACGCGACGATCGTCAACGTCGCCCTGCCCTCGATCCAGGAGGATCTCGGCTTCTCCCAGAACAAACTCGCCTGGGTGATCAACGCCTACATGATCCCCTTCGGCGGGCTGCTGCTGTTGGCGGGCCGGATGGGCGATCTGCTGGGTCAGCGCCGCGTCTTCCTCTTCGGCCTGGCGATCTTCACCACCGCCTCGCTCGTCTGCGCGATCTCGCAGAGCCAGGAGATGCTGGTCGGCGCCCGCTTCATCCAAGGGGTCGGCGGGGCGCTCGCCTCGGCGGTGATCCTGGGGATGATCGTGACGATGTTCCCGGAACCCGCCGCGCAGGCGAAAGCAATCGGCGTCTACGGTTTTGTCGCCTCGGCGGGCGGCTCGATCGGCCTGCTGCTCGGCGGCGTCCTCACCGACGCGATCAGCTGGCACTGGATCTTCCTCATCAACCTGCCGATCGGGATCGCTGTTGCCTATATGGCAAAACGACTTGTCGCGAACCCCGACGGTATTGGGCTCAGCGCCGGCGCCGACTTTCCCGGCGCGCTATTGCTGACCAGCTCGCTGATGCTGGGGGTGTTCACGATCCTCCAGATCGAAGACTGGGGGTGGGGCGACAGCCGCACCCTCCTCCTCAGCGCGATTTCCGCCGTCCTGCTGGCGCTGTTCATCGTCCGGCAAGCCCGGATCGCCAACCCGCTGATGCCGCTGCGGCTCTTCCGCTCGCGCAACGTCGCCGGCTCCAACGTCCTGCAGGCGCTGCTCGTCGCCGGCATGTTCGGCATGTTCTTCCTCGGTGCCCTCTACCTGCAGAAGGTCCTCGATTACACCCCCCTTCAGGTCGGCTTCGCCTTCCTGCCGACGACGATCGTGATGGGTGGGCTCTCGCTCGGCTTCTCGGAAAAACTGATCATGCGCTTCGGCCCACGCACGACCCTGATTCCCGGCGTCTGCCTGGTCGTCGTCGCCCTGCTGCTCTTCGCCCGCACCCCGGTCGAGGGCAACTACCTGACCGACCTGCTGCCGCCCTTCCTGCTGATCGGCGTCGGCGTCGGCACCTCGTTCCCGGCGATCATGACCCTGGCGATGTCGGGTGCCACCCCCGAGGACGCCGGCCTCGCCTCGGGCCTGGTCAACACCAGCATGCAGGTGGGTGGCTCGATCGGACTGGCGGTGCTGGCGACGCTTTCGTCGGAGCGCACCAGCTCGCTGCTGGCCGACGGCGAGGGCCAACTGCAGGCGCTCAACTCCGGGTACCACGTCGCTTATCTGATTGGCGCCGCCCTCGCGGCCACCGCCGTCGCTATCGCTGTATTCGTTCTGCGGGCGCCGCGCCCCCAGGAGATGTCAGTGCCGCAGGCGGGCGATCCGGAGCGCGAGCGCGAGCCCGCCTTCTCCGAGGCCACTTAGTCAGAAACGCGCCAGTGCTCAAAGAATGATCGGTGGCGGCCGATCATGGATGTATGCCCGAACGGCCGCCCCCCTTCTCCTCGATGCCGGCGTTTGCCGAAGCGTCCGAGGAGCGGGCGCGAATGGGACGCATCTCCGGAGTGCTGTGGATCGTCGCGGCGGTCTTCGGCGTCGTCGGCTGTTACCTCCCCGGCGCGCAGCACGCCGCGATGGGATGGGTCCTAACCCTCAGTGGCATCTTCTTCCTCTACGGGGTGGCGTCGGCCGTCGGCTGGCTTGCCTGGGATCGGGCCTCGATGCGGGGGCTGGCGCTCGGGATGGTCTTGACGATCCCCGTCGTCGGCCTCGCGATCTACCTGACCGGCGGCTCGAGCAGCTTCGTCCAGCCGATGCTCGTTCCCCTCCTCCTCTACGCGGCCTTCTTCTTCCCCTCGCGCTGGGCCTGGCCGCTGTCGATCGAGCTGATCGCGATCGCCGGCACGCCGCTTCTCTACGACACGAGCGCGATCGACGAGGCTTTCCTCCCTCGCTACATCGCGCTCGTCGTCGGCTTTCTTTCCGCGACCTGGGTCCTCGTCGGGGTCCGCAACCGCCTCCTCGCCGCCGAGCTGCGGCAACGGGACATCGCCTACCGCGATCCCCTCACCGGTGTTGCCAACCGGCGCCAGTTCGACGCGACGCTGCAGCGGGAGCTGGCGCACCGGATCCAGCCGACCGGCCGCCCCGCCACCGACGGGACCCCTCTGGGATTGCTGCTGCTCGACCTCGACGACCTCAAGGGGGTCAACGACAACCACGGCCACCCCGTCGGCGACGCGGTCCTGCGCCAGGTCGCCGAGCGGGCGCAGTCGATCCTCCGCTCCACCGACACCCTTGCGCGGATCGGCGGCGACGAGTTCGCGGTGATCGCCCCCGGTGCCCATGGGGAGGGAGCCCGGCTGATGGCTGAGGCGATCCGCAGCGCGATCGGCACCCACTACTCGGACTCCGGCACCCCGACCCCGAGCGCCTCGGTCGGCTGGGCAGTCTTCCCCGAGGACGGCGAGGACGTCGAGAGCTTGATCCGGGCCGCCGACGAGCGCATGCTGAGCAGCAAGCGCGGCGAGCGACCGGTCTCGGTCCCCGGCTAGCTCGTCCGGGGGGAGCCAGCTGCGCGGCGCCGATTAAGATCGGGCGATGGGGCAGGAGAAGAATCCGGTCAACTGGCGCGCCTGGCTGGTCGGCACCCTCAGCGTCCTGGTTCTCGTCGTCGCCCTGCAGAACTCGCAGGAGGTCAGCTTCGAGGTCCTCTTCGCCAGCTTCCAGGCGCCGCTGATCGTCGTCATCCTCCTCGCCGTCGGGATCGGAATCCTGATCGGCTACGTTGCCCCGCTGGTACGGCGCCATCGCCGGGAGGAGCGGCAGCACACCGCTTGATCTTTTAAGCTTTCCTGTGCAATGGGAAAGCGAGGGAGAGGTAGATGAGCGTTCTTCAGCAGGAGATACCGCAGGACTGGTACGCGACGGCGTTCACCGGGATGAGCGCCGAAATGGCCTGGACCGAGCGGACCGAGTCGGAAATCAAGCGGGCGCTGACGATGCTGCGCCCCCAAGGAGGGGAGCGGGTCCTCGACCTCGCCTGCGGCACCGGCCGCCACTCCCTCGAGCTGGTGCGGCAGGGCTTCGACGTCGTCGGGGTCGAGATCGGCGCCGAACTGGTGGAGATCGCCCGCAAAGACGCCGCCGAGCAAGGCCTCGAGGCGGAGTTCGTCGAGGGCGACCTGCGGGAGCTCGAGTACGAGAACGAGTTCGACATAGTCCTCAACCTCAACGACGGCGCCGTCGGCTACTTCGAGACCGACGAGGAGAACCGCAAGACCTTCGAGGTCATCTCCCGCGCCCTCAAGCCGGAAGGCCAGAACCTGATCCAGGTCCCCAACGTCCTCCACGCCCGCGCCCACCTGCCGCAGCGCTCCTGGATCCCGAGCTCCGGCATGGTCGAACTCGTCGAGCACCGCTGGAACAAGAAGGATCGCTACATGGAAGGCGCGATGATCCCGCTCAAGTTCGGCGAGGTCCTCGAGGACCTGGACAAGCGGATCGAATTCCGCCAGCGCCTCTACACGGTCGACGAGCTCCGCGACCTCTACGCCTCGGTGAACATGGAGCTCGAGCGGACCTTCCACGGCAACGGTCGGCCCAAGGAGCCGACCGACGCCCAGTTCGAGATCTTCGCCTCGGCGCGGAAGAAATGACCCGAGAACGCGAAATATCGTCTTTTGCCCAAAAAGTACTTGACTATTTCTTAAACGCCTGTTAGGAATGTCTCCGCCGGGTTTGAACACCCCGGCAAGCAGTGGGAAGTAGGTGCTCAGCACAAGCAAAACCTCGACGAGCTCGAGGCGATGCCCGCTGCTCTTCAACGCAAACTGGCGCCTCGGCGCCGGAACCAAGGAGAAATCACATGAAGTACGTCAAGATGCTCGGGCTGCTCGCGATCGCCGCGTCGGCCCTCTTCGCTTTCGCCGCGACCGCTTCGGCGACGACGGTCACAAAAAGCGGCGCCATTTACACAGGAAAGCTGGCCGCTGCGACCGAGGGCCACGCGATCCTGCACGACACCTCCGGCCTCGGCCTGACAATCGAATGCAACGGCACAGTCGAAGGTGAAATCACCAAACACGGCGCTGGCGTCACAGCCAGCGGCCCGATCACCTCTCTGACCTGGAGCAACTGCACAAACAACTGGACAGTGACGACCCTCCTAAAAGGGTCGCTGGAAATTCACAACATCGCTGGAACCTCTGACGGCACACTTACATCAACCGGTACGGAAGTGACAACCTTCCAGCACGGCACCGGCCTGCACTGCATCTATAAAACCAATGCCACTGACATCGGCAGGTACACAGCTACACCGGCCGGAGGCAAGTCAACACTCGATATCTCCGCGACGATCCCCCGGACGGGTGGCTCGAGCGGCTTCTTCTGCGGTACCGCAGGTGCCTGGACAGGCAGCTATGAACTCGAGGCCACCCCGGCCAATCTGCCGACCACGCTGCATATCGATCCGTGAGGTTCACGAACCGATTCGCATAACGCGACTTCCGTAGTCGCAAGGAATTGATACGGCCGCCGAGAGGCGGCCGTATCTTTGCTGCTGCTTAACCTCCAAGATCGCCTTGTAGCCATGGCTAAACTCACTTGACTATTCAACGTCTGTCTGTTTAAGTACTGGCGTGTCAGGCACATCGCCTGGCCGCAGTGGGGAGGCTGGCGAACGCCCGCCCGAACCTCGATGACCTCGAGGGATGCCCGCTGCTCTCAACGCAAACTGGCGCCTCGGCGCCGGAACCAAGGAGAACCACACATGAAGTACGTCAAGATGCTCGGGCTGCTCGCGCTTGCCGCGACCGCCCTCTTCGCTTTCGCCGCCAGCGCTTCGGCGACGACGCTTACATCGCCGAAAGGCACCGTGTACACAAGCACGATTTCTGCCTCGACCGAGGGTCATGCGGTCCTGCACGACACCTCCGGCCTCGGCATCACAATCGAATGCAACGGCGGCGTTTCCGGGACCGTTACGGGACACGGCACCAGCAAAACAGTGACGGGCCCTATTTCCAGTCTGACCTGGACCAACTGCACAAACAACTGGGCAGTGTCGACCCTCAAAACCGGGACGCTTGAAGCCCACAACATCGCCGGCACCGAAAACGGCACACTTACATCAACCGGCGCCGAAGTAACAACCAAACAGTCGACCACGGGTCTACACTGCATCTACTCGACCAATGCGACTGACATCGGTACCCTGACAAGCAGCACTGCGACCGGCGGGAACGCGACACTTGACATCGCGGCCACGATCACCAGGACCGGCGGCTCGAGCGGCTTTTTCTGCGGCTCGGCTGGCACCTGGACAGGCAGCTACAAAGTCACCACCCCGACTACGGGATACGTTGACGCCTGAGCAGCACTGCTGAGCACTGAGTGAACATGGCCGCGGCCACCCTTGGGGTGGCCGCGGCCCTATGATTGCGCAAACCATAGAAGTTCCTTGACAAGACGTGCTCGTCCCGTTAAATTTCCCCACGAACCATAGTCATCCAGCGGGAAGCAGGGGGAAATGAACAGTCGGGTGCCTAGAAGGCTTATCGTGCTCGCGGTCGCCGTGCTCGGTCTATCGGCTTGGTCCTCGGTCTCAGCCTCGGCGGCCGAACCCTACGAATTCGAACCTGAACTGTCGCTCATCGGGGCCTGCGGTAAATCAGCACTCGATCCCGTCGAAGACCCCGGCTGCCCAGGCGGCTCGCATCCGCCTAAAGGTCGCTTCGCGACCCCGAAAAGCGTCGCGATCGACGTCTACGGAAATGAGTACGTGGCTAGCTATGGGGACAAATCAAAAGGAGTGGAAGGGCGGATTGACGTCTTCGACGACGACGGTCACTTCATCACGGAGCTGTCCGATCCGTTCGGCCCGAAGAGCCTTGCGGTCGACACCAAAGGCAACCTCTACGTCGTGGAGCAGAACGAAGGGACGTTCCTAGAGACGGCCCGCTACTCACCTACCATGTACAAACCCGAACAGGGTGAAATCTCTTACGATGCTACGACCCGTGATGTCATCGCCGTCGATGAAGCCTTGTCGACCGTCAGCGTTGCCGTCGATCTATCCAACGATCATGTGTTTTTCGTCTATGCCGAAAACGGTGTATCGGTTCGGCCGATCCGGGAATACGGATCGGCTGAAGAAGGCAACCCGCTGCTGAGCAAAATCACCAACAGTAAGCTAGGGGTTTACGATGCCTTCCTTGCCATCGATGCACAAAGGGGACGCATCTACGCCAGCTACTGCCAGAACGAAGCAGTCGACTGCGGGATACTGGTCTTCGACCTGAATACTTACGCGCTACTGGAAGAAATCAACGGTCCGCCGGGGGGCGAGTTCGCCTCGACTAAGGGCTGGCTCGGACTCGCTGTCGACGAAAAAAGCGGCGACTTCTTCGTTGCCGACCTCGAAGGAGTCAACCAGGCCGTCTATCAGTTCGACGAAAACTACGAGCTGGTTTCGAAACTGACCTCGAGCGCCTTCAGCGGCGGCAACGCCCTGCAGATCGCGATCAGCAACAGCCCGCTGAACCCCGACGCCCGCAACCTCGGCTACCTGTTCGTGCCGGTGCCAAAAGCAAGCGGCAGCGTGCTCGCCTTCCAGCCGCCGGGGATCGAAGCCCCTGAAATCTTGGAAGATGAGGCAAACGGTCTCAGGGGGACGGCCACCGGCATCGGCGAGACCGAAGCGATCCTGCGGGCGACGATCGCCCCCAACGGCGCCGACGCCGAATACAGCTTCGAAATCGAAGCCGAGGGGTCCGGCACCCGCCAACTCGTCGGCGAGGGGACGATCCCCGCCGCCACCCTGGAAGGCCAGGTGAGCGCCGTCGCCGAGAGCCTCGCCCCCGGCACCACCTACCGCTTCTTCGTCCATGCCCAGAATGTGGCAGGCGCCGACGACGCGGAAGGGGCTTTCACGACCTACTCAGACGCTCCGCTGAGCGGACCGCCCTGCCCCAACCAGGACCTGCGCGCGGGCCTCTCCTCGAGCCTTCCAGATTGCCGTGCCTACGAGCTGGTCTCGCCGGGCGACACTAACGGGCGCACGTTGGTCGGCCTGCCGTTCGGCGGCGGCGATCGCTTCGCCACGGTCCTCTCGAACCCCGCCGGCAGCGCGGTCTCCTTCCTTTTGCAGGGAGGGGTCCTGCCGGGAAGCGAAGGGACCGGCGGCTTCGAAGGGGACCCATACCGGGCGACGCGCGGCGCCTCGGGCTGGAGCACCGCCGCCGCCGGCTCCTCGGGGGCGGAGAGCTCCTCGGCGATCTTCGGCGCCGTCTCCCCCGATCAGGGTTATGAGTTCTGGGCCCCCTCGGGCGAAGGCCCCGCCGTCCACGCCCAATACGTTCGCTACCCCGACGGGCACTCCGACGTCCTCGGGCAGGGCAGCGTCGGCGAAGACCCTCGTGCCCGCGGCGTCCTGATCACCGAAAACGGCACCCACATCGTCTTCCAGACCGAAAATGTCCCCCCGGCGCCGCCGCCGGTGCCGCTCGAGTTGCAGTCCCCGCCCGCGGGAACCGCAGCGGTCTATGACCGCACGGCCGATGGAATTACCCACGTCGTCTCGCTTTTGCCGGGCGACCTCACCCCCGTCGCCAATCAGAACGCCAGCTTCGCTGGCGCCTCGGCCGACGGCGAAGGCATCGCCTTCAAGATCGGCACCACCCTCTACCTGCGCTTGCGCAACGAGGTCTCCTTCGAAATCGGCACCGGGGTGACCTTCGCCGGGGTCTCCGAAGGTGGCGAGCGGGTCTTCTACCTCGAATCCGGCGACCTCTTCGCATTCGACACCTCGAGCGAGGAAGTAGTGCGCTTCAGCGACGTCGGCGACGCGATCGCGGTCAACGTCGCCCCCCAGGGCACCCGCGCCTACTTCGTCTCGGAGACCGCGATCCCCGATTCGGGTGAAAACCCCAACGGCGCCCTCGCTGCCGCCGGTGAGCCGAACCTCTACCTCTCCGAGGAAGGCCAGATCCGCTTCGTCGCGACCGTCACCGACCTCGACGTCGAAGGGGAATTCGACGGCAACATCCACCGCGAAGGCCTCGGGCTCTGGAGCGAAGCCTTGGCCTCCCGTCAACTTGCCAAGGATCCCTCCCGCCTCACCCCGGATGGGACCGTGCTGCTCTTCCAGTCGCGCGCCGAC
Source organism: Solirubrobacterales bacterium (assembly GCA_035264245.1). Taxonomy (GTDB): domain Bacteria; phylum Actinomycetota; class Thermoleophilia; order Solirubrobacterales; family 70-9; genus VAYN01. The sequence goes on along the minus strand of DATFQO010000108.1, from coordinate 1,328 downwards.
CTCGACAGCGGTCCTGGGACCGATGGCCTGAAGCAGGTCTACCGCTACGACAGCGCCGCCAACCGCCTGCGCTGCCTCTCCTGCGATCCGACCGGCACCGGGAATTCCGGCACCGGAACCCTCGGCAGCTACAGCAATCTGCGGCTCGTGCCCCTCAGCGACTCCTCCTTCGTGCAGAACCTGAGCCCCGGCGGCCGTCGCGCCTTCTTCCAGTCGGAGTCCCCGCTGGTCGCGGCCGACACCGACGGCGCCCAGGACGTCTATGAGTGGGAGGAAGCCGGAGTCGGCAGCTGCGCCCGCGCCGGCGGCTGCGTCTACCTGATCAGCTCCCCCCACAGCGCCAAGGACGACTACCTCTACGCCCAGAGCACGAGCGGCGAGGACGTCTTCTTCCTCACCAACGACGCCCTCCTGCCCACCGACGACGGCGGCACCACCTCGATCTACGACGCCCGGGTCGGCGGCGGCTTCGCCGAACCCGAAGCGCCGATCTGCGAGGGCGAAGGCTGTCGCCCGGGAGTCCCCCCGCCGCCGCCGATGAATCCTCCCGCTAAGCCTGCCCTCGGCGCCGAGGACAACATCGCCAAGCCCAAGCGCTGCCCGAAGGGCAAGCGCAAGGTCAAGCAAAAGGGCAAGGTCCGCTGCGTCAAGAAGCACCGCAAGCACCAGCGCAAAGCACAGGGCAACCAGAAAGGAGCGGGACGATGAGGCGCGCCGCCAGCAAGATCCTCGTGCCGCTGGCCGGCCTGCTGAGCCTCGGGCTGCTGCTCGCGAGCCCTTCCCTGGCCGCCGAAGAATTCGACGAATACGCCCTGGAATCGGTCTCGGTCTCGCTCTCGGGCAACCAGGCCGGCGAACACGCCGACTTCACCACCACCTTCCGCCTGACCGAAAATGAACTCGAAGGCCGCCCCTACGCCCGCACCCGCGACATCTTCGTCTCGCTGCCGCCGGGGTTGATCGGCAACCCGCAGAAATTCCAGCGCTGCACGGTCGCCCAGCTCGGCGAAAGGACCCAAGAGAGCGAATGCCCCCAGGACTCCCAGGTCGGGGTCTCCGAAATCACCCTCGCCGGCAGCATCAACGGCACCCTGATCGAGCCCGTCTACAACATGGAGTCCCCCGGCGGGGACATCGTCGCGCGCTTCGGCCTCTTCGCCGGGCTATACCCATCGATCATCAACGTGCGGGTCGACCCGATCGACTACTCGCTGATCGCCGCGGTGGAAGGGGCGCCCTCGGCGGCCGAACTGATCGCCGCCTCGACCACCTTCTGGGGCGTCCCCGCCCTGGAGGGCCACGACGCGCTGCGCCTCACCCCCCAGGAA
>DATFQO010000107.1:0-4294 GCA_035264245.1 Solirubrobacterales bacterium | reverse complement strand
CTTCTCGCCGGAGAACTTGGCGTGCTGGGTGAGGTCGAAGTCGCCGCGGTCGGCGATCCCCTCCAGCTCCGACCAGCCGATCGGGAAGAGGTACTCGATGTCGCTGGTCGCCGAGGAGTAGTGGGAGAGCTCGTCCTCGCCATGGGCGCGGACCCGCAGGTGGTCGGGGCGGATCCCCAGCTCGGTGTACCAGCGCTCGCGCTCGTCCATCCAGTGTTGATGCCACTTCCGCGCTTCGGTCGGCGGCACGAAGAACTCCATCTCCATCTGCTCGAACTCACGGGTTCGGAAGATGAAGTTGCCCGGCGTGATCTCGTTGCGGAAGGACTTGCCGACCTGGGCGATCCCGAACGGCGGCTTCTTGCGGGCGAAGCCGAGCACGTTCTTGAAGTTGATGAAGATGCCCTGCGCGGTCTCGGGGCGGAGGTAGACGGTCGAGCCCTCCTCGGCGACCGGGCCGACGTGGGTTTCGAACATCAGGTTGAACTGGCGCGGCTCGGAGAGATCGCCGCCGCACTCGGGGCAGACCAGCTCGGCGTTCGGGTCGCCGCCTGCGGCCTCGACCGCCTCGCGCAGATGGTCCTCGCGCCAGCGTCGCTTGCACTTGCCGAGGCACTGGACGAGCGGGTCGGTGAAGCCTTCGAGGTGGCCGGAGGCCTCCCAGACGCGCGGGTGCTGGAGGATCGCCGAGTCCAGGGCGACGATGTCGTCGCGCTCCTGCAGCATCGCCTTCCACCACTCGGCCTTGACGTTGCTCTTCAGCAGCACGCCGTAGTGGCCGTAGTCGTAGGTCGAGCCGAGCCCGCCGTAGATCTCCGAGGAGGGGAAGACGAAGCCGCGCCGTTTGCACAGCGCGACGATCTCCTCCATCGTCACCTCGGTCGGTCGGGTTCCCTGCTCGGTCGCCATGGCGGGAACGGTAGCGGCTGCGATAATCCCGCAGCCCCATGCCCATCTATGAGTACAAATGCGAGAACGGCCACGTCTTCGACGTGATCCAGAAGATGAGCGACGAGCCGCTGTGCGAGTGCCAGGAGTGCGGCGCTCCCGCCTCGCGGGTGCTGAGCGCCCCGGCGATCCACTTCAAGGGCTCGGGCTTCCACAACACCGACTACGGGACCAAGCGGGGCGGTGGCAACGGCGGCTCGGACGGCTCGCCGGAGAAGAGCTCGGACTCCGGCTCCTCGGATGCGAAGTCCGAGGGCAGCAAGAGCGACTCGAAGTCGGAGTCCAAGCCCGCCGCCTCTACCGCCGACTGAGCCGGCGATGTCGAGCGAGGTGCGGGTCGGCCTGGTCTGGCGCTTCGCCTTCGGGGTGGGAGCGATCGCGGCGCCCGTCCTCGCCTATGTGGTGACCGCGCTGGTGGTCGGCGGTCACGCCCAGAAGGAGTACTTCGAAGCGGTCTCCCAGATCCTGCCGGTCCTGCTGCTGGCGCTCGCGATCGAGCAGCGCTACTTCACCCGCCGCCCGCCTCCGGCCCCGGAGTCGCCGCTGCGGCTGGAGCTGGCTGGCCGCCGCCTCGACGACCGCTCGATGGCGCGCTGGTACACGCTGGCGGCGCGGGTCTACGCCCTGGTCGTGCTGATCGTCCTCGGCCTCGGTGAGTGGATCGCGGTCGAAGTCCTTGCCACCGGCTCCTCGTCGACCGCTGACCTGAAGAACACCGCGGGATCGCTCGCCGCGGGCTTCACCGCCCTGATCGTCTCAGCCTTGGTCGGGACGAAAATGGACCGGTCCGCTTAAGATTCCGATGCATGGAGAGACTTCTAGTAATCGGATTGATCTTGATTTCAGCCGCGCAGTTCTCGGCCTGCGGCGGCGCCGAGGAGAACGGCGGGTCGACCATGCGTTCCCACTCGGACACCGTCTCCCAGGAATCGTCGGCGGCCGAATCGGTTGAAAAGGCCTATTCGGGCGACTGGGCAGGGCTGAAGCGGACTGCCGGTCGCTACGCCGACAAGCTCGTGATTCCCCGAGGTCCAGCGCCGAAGCAAGTGGTGATCGTCGACCTGAAGCAGGGAAAGGGACCGGTCGTCCAGTCCGGCGACAGCTTCTACGCCAGATACGTGACCTTCGGGTTCGAGACCGGGGGAGTGTCGGAACCGTACTGGGACTCGCCGAGCACCTATACGGCCGGTCTTGGGACGTATAAGAAGGGCTGGGAACGAGGGATCAAGGGGATCCGGGTGGGGGAAATGCGCGAGTTGGTCGTTCCCTCCGAGATGGCATATGGCAACGGCGCTCTCGTCTACCTCCTGCAGGTGCTGAAACTGGGCTGAGCGTCACCCGTCGAGCAGCTTGTCGACGGCCTTCTGCCGGACCGAGTCGGGGACTTCGATCGAGCCTTCCGGGCCGGCACCGCACTGCTCCCTTTCCTTCTCGCAGAGGACTTCGGCGGGGGCGCTGCCGCCGATCCCGGCGGCGAGGATCAGCTGCGGCATCGTGAAGAAGCCCATGTCGCTGACGAAGGCCTTCGGCGCGTCCCAGCCGATGATCGGGCCGTGGATGAAGTTGTAGGGGAGGCGCAGCGGGTCGGTGAGGCGGTCCTTGATCCCGTTGATCACTTCCTGCTGGGCGTGCTCGCGGTCGAGGTCGTCGTAGCCGCCGAGCGAGTAGACGCTCTTGCCGGGGCCGGGGCATTCGCTGACGTGGCGGATCCGCGAGTAGGCGAGGGCCTTTTCCCCGTTGAGCGTGTTCTCGCCCTTGTGGAGGCGCAGGGAGACTCCGCCCTGGCCGCCGCCGGCGCCGCCGGAGATGTCGGCGCAGAGCTTGACCGGGACGTCGACGGTGACCCCGCCGACGGCGTCGATCAGGTCTTCGAAGCCGGTGAAGTCGACGATCGCGACGTGGTCGATCTCGATCCCGAGGAACTGCTCGATCGTCTTGATCTGCAGGGCGGCGCCGCCGTAGGCGAAGGCGGCGTTGATCTTCGTCGGCGCGTTGCCGGGGATCTCGGCGAAGGAGTCGCGCGGGATCGAGAGTTTGCGGAAGGTGCCGCCGCCGGCGCGGATCAGCATCAGCGTGTCGGCGCGGAATTCGCCTTCGTAACAGGGCTTGTGCGGCTTCTCGCCCTTCGACTGCTGCTCGAAGCACTCCTCGGAGGTGTTGTCGTCGCTGCTGCCGGGCGGGCGCGCGTCGGTGCCGTGGACGAGGATCGTCTGCGGCTTGAACAACAGGAACGGGTTGCCGTGCAGGGCGTCCCGCGCTTCGCCGGAGAGCTTGAAGGACTGCAGCTGGGCCGAGATCCCAAAGGCGACGAAGCTGATCAGGATCCAGGCGAGCGCCGCGATCCCGACCCATTTGAGGACACGGCGGACGTTGAAGGGCGCCCGCGGAGCCCCCGGGCGGCGCGGCTCGCGCTCGCCCCGCGGCTTGCGTGAAGGCAACCTTGCACGGTCGCGCAGGGACGACAGATCCGCGCCTTTCAGGCGGGAAAACAGCCCCTTGCGGGAGCGGTAGACGTTGTACTCGGGCTTGGATTCGGGCGGCTCGGGTGGCCGCTGCTCGCCGTCGGGGGTCATGAAAGGCTAGAAATCATGGCGATGTACTCGGTCATCCGCCTCCCAACCTCCTGCCGCCCGTGAGCGGCGGCGAGACGATCGGGGTCGATCTCGGGGGCACGAAGATGCTCATCGGGGTTCTTTCCGAGGCCGGCACCAAACCCCTCTACGAGCAGCGCGAGGCTTCGACTGGACAGACCGAGGAGGAGCTGGTCGAGCTGCTGGTCCGCGAGGTGACCGAGGCGCGGGACGCGCACCCGGGCGTCGTCGCCGTCGGGCTCGGGATTCCGGCGACGATCGATCACGACAAGGGCATCGCCGTTTCCGCCGTCAACCTGCCGCTCGCCGACCTGGCGATCCGCGACATCGTCAGCGAGCGGGTCGGGCTGCCGGTCTTCGTCGACAACGACGGCAACGTCGCCGCCTATGCGGAGTACCTCTACGGCGCGGCGCAGGGGATGCCGCACATGGTGATGCTGACCGTCGGGACCGGGATCGGCGGCGGATTGGTTCTCAACGGCGAGATCTACCGCGGCTCGACCGGCGCCGGGGCCGAGCTCGGCCACGTCGTCATCCAGGCCGACGGGCCGCCCTGCCAGGGCAACTGCCCCAACCACGGCTGCGTCGAGTCGCTGGCCTCGGGGACCGCGCTCGGGCGCGAGGGGCGGGCGGCCGCCGAAAGCGCGGCGGACTCGGCGCTGGGGAAGGTGCTGGCTGAAGGCGGGGAGATCGACGGCAAGGCGGTGACCGAGGCGGCGCTGGCGGGCGACCCGCTCGCGATCGGCGTCTTCGAT